>CAXBSB010000493.1:0-1547 GCA_963977965.1 uncultured Schlesneria sp. | reverse complement strand
ATTGCGAATGTCGAGCACGATTCTCCTGCCTACCCAGATTTGTGGGAAGGGGACTCTCCTCGAATTCTTACTCCGCTAGAAATCGTCGACCTGTGTAAGAGCGAGTGGAATCACACATAGGCGGAATCGACGACCGTCTTCGCAACACTTTCCATCTAGCATCTCCGCCTCCACCGATGTAATATCTCTTCCATCAGCGTCAAGCGATTTCTGGTTCGCCTGACCGCCGCCCTGGATCGCCGGGGTCGCACTCCGCATCTCGGAGCCACCAGCACAGTCCCCATGTGCAAAGGCTCCCCATGCTTATCGAGATGTGGCCGATTTCTCGCCCGAAGCCGTATCCCGGCAACCCCCGCTTGAATGACGACGCTGTTCCTGCAGTCGCCGAGTCCATCAAGACGTTTGGCTGGCGTCAGCCGATCGTGGTGGACGAGAGCGAAACCATCATTGTCGGTCACACCCGACTGAAAGCTGCACATCGTCTCGGCCTGACAGAAGTTCCTGTCCACGTCGCGAAGGACCTCACGCCGGATCAAGTTCGCGCCTACCGGATTGCCGATAACAAGCTCGCTGAGCTGGCCGAATGGAATATGGAACTGCTGCCGCTCGAATTGGGGCAGTTGCAGTCTTCCGATTTTGATTTGGGAATATTGGGCTTCGACCAGGACGAACTGGCGAAGATTCTGGGCGGCGAACTGAACTCAGGCCAGTGCGACCCCGACGACATTCCCGCGCCGCCCGATGAAGCGATCGCGCAACCCGGCGACCTGTGGATTCTCGGCGATCATCGACTGCTCTGCGGTGACTCGGCGAAGCCGGAGGATCTCGACCGGCTATTGAATGGCCAGCCTATCCATCTGTGCAACACGGACCCGCCCTACAACGTCAAAGTCGAGCCCAGATCGAACAACGCCATCGCTGCAGGATTGTCGTCGTTCCAGGGCAACACTCATCACCAATCCATGGACGTCGCGCGTCATCCCGAGAAATCAAAGCCAACACAGAAGAAGCTGCGTGCCAAGGACAGACCGCTTGCCAACGACTTCGTGACTGACGAAGAGTTCGATCGGCTTCTGGACGCCTGGTTCGGCAATATCGCCCGGGTATTGCTGCCAGGCAGGGCGCTTTATTGTTGGGGCGGTTATGCAAACTGTGCGAACTATCCGCCGTTTCTCAAGAAACACGGACTGTACTTTTCACAGGCCATCATCTGGGACAAGCAGCACCCGGTGCTGACGCGCAAAGACTACATGGGCGCGCATGAATGGTGCTTTTACTGCTGGAAAGAAGGGGCCGCGCACGTCTTCCTCGGACCGAACAATGCGACCGACCTGTGGCACATCAAGAAGATTCCACCGCAGCGGATGGAGCATTTGACTGCAAAGCCCGCAGAATTGGCGGTGCGAGCCATGCAGTACTCTTCCCGCCTGGGCGAGAATGTGCTGGATCTGTTCGGGGGTTCTGGCAGCACGTTGATCGGTGCCGAACAGACGGGACGCAAGGCGTTCCTGATGGAACTGGACCCGCTCTACGCAGATGTCATTGTC
>CAXBSB010000492.1:0-1564 GCA_963977965.1 uncultured Schlesneria sp. | reverse complement strand
GACGCCATCCGCGAGCCCTCCTCCGCCGAACGACCAAGGTAACTTACCCGCGATGAACAACGGGCTTCCAATCAACACACCAATACTTTGAACCACCGCCGACTGCGGGTCAAGTTGACCGCCTCGTTCGTCATCCGATTGATTGGCGGGCAGCATGAGGATTTCGGTATTCGATTTAGGTCAGATCGGTCAGATCCGCTTCCCTGACACAAATACCCAGCTTATGACATTCGGCGCGAAGCCTGTCTTCTGAGATATGACCTTCCTTGCAACATTGCACAAGGAATCGATAAGTCGAATCTGTTACGGTGGAGCGTGCGTATCCAAGGTCTTCCGCTGAGACAGGCTTATACAAATACGCCGAGTCAGTGGATTTGAGACGCTGAAATCGTTCTTCTTGTCCGTCGATGACTTCGAGTGCGTGACGAGACTGGTCAAGCCAGAAATCCAGATTTACGACGTGACCTGCGCGCTTACTGCGTCCCATCGTCGCGAACCGATTCATCTGGTCGGCAACAACCTTCGCCAAGTGTTCCGAAAAGGACATCTCACCAATTCCTTTGCGGAAAAACCGCAGCCGAACGACCCAATTTCAGCGACCCGGCACTCGGGACGCAATGATTGCAAACTGTGACGCCATGCCTGGTTCGCTGCAGCGCATGGTTAGGCGATGGCTTCATGGTCGCTACTCTCTCTCCCGCTGCGCAGGAGCATGACACCAAACACCAAACACGGCAACGCTGCAATCATCAAAAGTAACAACATGCCATCCCAGTGCCAGACGTTCAGGAGATACTCGCCGACAGTCCCTGTCTCATTGCCGACGAAAGGCGGCATATCTTTGGTGTTCAGAATGCCGGCGCGCAACAAACGCACCTGAAGAATCGAGAGCACAACCCATGCGGGAGCAACTGAACACAGAATGATGCTGATGAATTTGTACATGATGTGGTAGTCGCCTAACGACCAAGGTAAATTGCTCACAACGCGCCCCCCACAGTGAACCGTCAGTCAGTCGTAAGAAGTCGGCTCCCGAAGGTTGGGGGACAACCGTCGAATCAGCCAGAGCCAAGCGGACTGCACGAATAATAGGGGGAGTGTAGCGAACGCCGCCGCTGCAGTCGCTTCAGTATAGTCTCGAAGGTCCGGCTCCATGCCCATCACGCCTCTCCATACCGCAGACATTTGAAAGTACACCCACGCGATAATTGCAAATTCTACGATACTGGTCAGGACCATGCCGGAATACGTTATCGGATGGATTCTGGAAGCGATCAAGATGCTGACCGGCATTACCAGGCCGGCAAAGAAGAGAATTGCGATTGCCGGATTTAGCGGGGCAAATACCGCGGGACTACAAAGAATCGCCAGACCACATCCTGAGAATATGAGTAGAACGGCGCAGATGGTGTGCCCAGCGACGTTGGGCCAGAGTCGGGATTCGCATTTGTCGGACACGGCTTCATCCATTATCCTCGTGTTGAAGAACGAATACGGTTGCCATTTGTGATGAACGATTAAGGTAACTTGCCCGCGATCGACAACGGGCTTCCAATCAACACTT
>CAXBSB010000491.1:0-1583 GCA_963977965.1 uncultured Schlesneria sp. | reverse complement strand
GTTGCCATTTGGCCCCTCCTTGCTTCTGAGGATAGAAGATCGTGGGCGGCCAACGATCTTGCTGTTCATCGCCTGGCTTGATCGCTGCCTGCCAGACGCCACGACCGGGAATGATTAACACAAAAGGTATCGATTTGTAGGGATACCAACGGGATGCCGTCCACTCCTGACCGGCAATCTCCCGCCCACCGAACTGACTAAAACTAAGAATCAAGCCGTACTTTCTGGAGTCCAGATCCTCAGGCAAACCCTCCAGATGAAACGCAACATTTGCCAATTGCGGTTCGTTCGGTGCCACAACTTCTTCGACGTGATCGCGTCCGGGGTAAATCATCAAAGTCGACGAAAATGATTCGCCGGTCTTGCTGTCCACCTTAAGCTCGTAAAGCCCCGGGCTGACGAAGCCGCAATCGACAATTCCCTGTGAATCGGTCGAGGCTTCGTGCTTCTTTCGAATGGACTTATTCCCGGCGGCGGCGCTGGTCCCATTTTCTTCAGCAATCACTTCGCCAATGTCGGGAAGTTTGCTGACAATAACTGCCAGCCCTTGCGCGGCGGGGCCGTCCTTTGCTCCGTACGTCACCTTAATTTTCAAGTTGTTCCAGCGCGCATCACGTTCGGGTATAGGACTGGGCTTTTGCAGAACCAGCTTTGACATCTGCTCCAACAGGGCCGCATTCGTCTGCTGTTGCCCCTGAATCATCGTGCCAACCATCGCCGTTAACACCACAGAAAGTGTCATCGAGACCAAGGCACTGATCACCACCAACCGCTGCGTCATGATCTTGCTCCACATTGCTTGAAACCACAGTCGTCTGGCAACCAGTCGAGGATCGCCGAACCGCTCAATGACTCGCTTCCAGGCCGAGCTTTCGTCGCCGCCACGCACCAGCAGTTCGCGCCGCAGTCCGGCCTGCAGGTGATCCAGAATTTCATCGGCAATGTCCCGACGCAGTGACGGAGGCTCGTCGTCTCGCTGAGCTGGCAACCCTGCAGTGATTTCGCGACTGTCCAGCACGTGTTCCACCCCTTTTGCCGTGGGCTGCCAAGACACGATGCACTACCGATCAACTGTGGAACAAGCTGGCCTTCGCCGTCTGACCGCCTCCCAGAGTTCCCTCGACGCCGTCGGAGAATGCTCGCCACTCGGCCCGCTTGACGGCCAGTTCCTTCTGCCCTGCTGCCGTCAACTCATAGTACTTCCGCCGCCGCCCATCGACTTCGCGCCAGACGGCCTTCAACAGTTTCTGAGCTTCCAGTCGATGCAGAGCCGGATAGACGCTGCCTTCTTTCAGCTCGAAATACCCCCGCGACCGACTCAGCACCGTCTGAGTGATCTCGTAACCATACGTCGTCCCGGAAGAGATCACTTCCAGCATCAGCATTTCGAGGGTACCCGACAACAACCGCGAATCCATGGCAATCCATCCCCGTCAGTTCTCATTCTGGCAGCACACCTAGCCTGCCTAGGCCTCAAGCATAGGCAGGCTAGGCACGCATGTCAATTCTATCCGTCCGCCGATTTCGGGCCGGTGGCGTGGAACTGCATGTGCGCCACCGCTGGCGGCAATACACCCATCAGC
>CAXBSB010000490.1:0-1620 GCA_963977965.1 uncultured Schlesneria sp. | reverse complement strand
ACACTACCGACAATAATTTCGTGAATCATGGTGCCGACGAAATGTTTGCGGAATGTGTGTCAAAGGTTAAGATTCTGTAAACTTTTGCAGTCTGGCTCGGCAGCGGGCTGGGAGTTTTGGCCACGACTTGCCGGTCCGAAATCTCATTTCAAAGTCGTGGTAGGCCGGCGCTGCCGGCCCACCACACCAGGAGAGTTGCCCATCCGCATCATTCGGAAAAGCTAACTTCGTCAATCCGAATCGATTAGAATTCACCCGCGATATCACTGGCATTACGGGTCGCGAGTGCGCTCAGTGTTGACGCAGAAATGTTGGTACTCAGGAATCGAACCGATCCATCGCACATCAGCACATGAGCCCCACCCACATGGAAAGCGTACATTTCACTGTCGTTCACCATGTTGATCCCATAGGGGGCTGCGACGGTCGTCAGAGCACATGGTCCAGAAGGAACGGTGCAACTCGCTTTTCCAACGATCAAACCGTCTGCTGTCGCCCCGTCCAGGCTGTATCCCGCCTGAATATCTGCCCAGCCCCAGCCATCCTTGGTGGTAGCGACAGTCGTCGTTGACAAGATCGTGATTTGCGGGCGTCCTGCGTCTTCGACAACCATCATTGTGTTTGAAGTGCCATCGGTGATCGCTGCAATTGGAGTAGCCGCACCCTTCTTCAAACCACCATCCCATTCGTACTTACTGGCACTGGCCGGTGAAGCTGTGTTCGTTGCAACCGTCATGGAAGGGACAGGCAAGCCATTGCTCAAGAAATATGCCGGGCGAACAGCGTTCATCGAACCGTAGTCGCAACTACCGTACGGTGTCCCCACAGGGTAAGGATTACCGACACCATCCATTGCCGTTGCGGGAGGGGTTATACGACTCGTGGTTGCAGATGGGCAAACAAATGCCGCAAGATTCGCCGTGGTGGCCCCTAGATTTGACGGATCGCTCCATGTCAGATTGAAGTTGTACGTCTGATACAGTGGTGCCTGATCCAGATAGGGCAGACACATTGTGGTCCAACTGGCCTGATAAAACCCGCCGGGGACGTACGACAGACCGCTGAGGTCAATTCGAGCAGGTGGAAACACCTTGTGTGTGCTCTCGTAGTTCATCAGAGCAAGTCCCAACTGCTTCAGGTTGTTCTTGCACTGCGTCCTGCGGGCCGCTTCGCGTGCCTGCTGAACGGCAGGTAAAAGCAGTGCGATCAAAACGGCAATGATCGCGATTACGACCAGCAATTCGATCAACGTGAACCCGCGCCGCTTTTGCTTCCCGAATTGATCCGCCATCGGATACTCCTTTTATCAAGCCGTCTCTGCCATCTACAACCAGTCGGTACACCCACCGACCATGAATTCGTCGCGGGATGATGCCAACGGTATGTTTGCGGAGTGTGTGCCAGCCGTTAAGAGTTCGTAAATTTGTGGTCGAAGCGTCCAGCGAATGAATCAGGTTTCATTGGCCGATCATGGCTGATCGAGTCTTCAATCGGCGATCATGTTTTCGCAGACAGGAACTCGCCCGACGATTGTTGCCTGTTTAAAGGGCCTCAAGCACACGAAGACCCACTCAAAATCGCAACCCGGACTACGCAAAAGCGGATCGGAGAAGTCGTGCC
>CAXBSB010000489.1:0-1630 GCA_963977965.1 uncultured Schlesneria sp. | reverse complement strand
AGTGTTTCGGCGACCGCATTTGCGTCATCCGATTCCTGGACCCGCCACAGCAGCAATGCACACACGGCCAGCGGCAGAAGGCTTAAGGCCAGCATGCCAATCTGTTGAATACTTTCGGCAACGATGGGAGCCTGCTGCCGGTCGATGGCCAGATCACGCCGGTCCGCTTCGAGCTGGTCACGCTGCTCGTACAGTTCAGCTCGTTCGGCCTGCCATTGCTGCTGCAGCGCCGTCAGGCGCTCGTTCTGCGCCGACTGCAACTCGGCATGGCGAACACTCAACTCCAAGCTCCTTCGATCGACCGGCGTCTCCGACGTTCCCGAACCCAGCCACAGGCCCCCCAGCGTCACCAACACCATGAGTCCGATCAGTTGCGGCATCGTTCCCCCTTTCCTGAAGTACCCGGTTCAACCCCCGCTGCCAGCCCCGTCGTAATCGCCGCTCGCGCAGGATCACGGCACAGCAGAACAGCACCAGAAAACACAACACACCGACAAACGGGATCATGCAGGCTCCTTTCTTGAGGCTTGAGCACACGTGGACACAAGGGCTAACGAGCGTCCTCCAAGTAGTTATGACGCAATAAGGGCGAGAATTTAGCTGACCAAAGAAGATGGCAGGTGAATGGATTGCGTACCGCAAGAATGGCGAAATCCACATTGTGGATTCCGACGTAGGCAGATGACATGTTGATGAATTCGGGAAGCTCGTGCGGCCAGCCTCGTTAATCGTCTGCAGGTACCGCTCTGCCCACCGATAATGCGAAATCGCGTATTCCTTCACGACCGCGCGAATTTCCGTTGCAAACAATAACGCATCGTAGGAAAGTTTCAGATCGCTCAGAACTCGGGCACGTCCCAGATCGTGACTCCAAATTGCGAGGTTGCGCCGAAAAGTCGGCGTCCGTCGGTGGAAATGGCGGTCAGTCCACCCATTCCCTCTTGTGTTAGCACGACCTTTTCATCTCTGACGTTCCACACGCACCCCGTACCCGATTGATCAATCAAAAGCACGAAATCTGGATTCTTCAAGAAAATGCCATCGCGTAAATCATCCTTGTAGGAAATCCTTCTCGGCGCCGCGTTTGCCACCGGCTTCAAGGTGCGATAAAGCCGCCCGGTAGCGATGTCATGGATCGTGGCTTCCTGTTGACGGACCTGCATCACGCGATTGCCATCAAACGCAAATCTCGCGTTGAGTGTACCGCTGCCCGGCACCCATCCGGTTTCAACCGCTCCGACCGACTTTCCGGTTGCGATGTCGAACAACTCAAGTTTTTCGCGTCCGCCGTACAGCCGTTTACCGTCCATCGTTGAATACCATCCGTCGCGGCTCGAGGAGCGAGCATCAATTGCCAGTGGAGTCACTGCATTGCCGCGATTTGGGTCGACAACTACATACGGTGGCAAGTCGCGTTTGTCGTACTGCTTTAAGAGCAACTGTCCTTCCGGTAGAAATCGAATGCTTTCGATAAGGGGATTGGGTGTCTTCACGATCTTGCCAGCGCGATCAGCGAGGATCAGGTCTTTGCCGTCAAACGCAGCCGTTAGAATCCCTCAGATCGGAAGAGCACACGTCTGAACTCCAGTCACGTTTCGGAATCTCGTATGCCGTCTTCTGCTTGAAAAAA
>CAXBSB010000488.1:0-1633 GCA_963977965.1 uncultured Schlesneria sp. | reverse complement strand
TCAAGCAGAAGACGGCATACGAGATTCCGAAACGTGACTGGAGTTCAGACGTGTGCTCTTCCGATCTAGTAGAACTGCCCGAAGAATGCCTGATGGCCGCGACGTTGTAAGCTCGTTTTCGTACGTCGATTCCCACTCGGCGGGGTAACTGGATCCCCGCCGCACCGACCTTCTGCAGGCCTGGTGCAAACGGCTGCCAGCGCGTTCATACTTCGTTTCGTAGTCTGGCGACAACGCCCTGAAGACCTTGACGTAACGCAGTACAGTTACCGCCCATTTTCATCGCAGTGGTTTGACGTGTGAACGGGTGGATATCTCCTCAGCGAGACCGTTAACGGCCGGGTGTGCGTCCAAAAACTGGGTAGATTATGTGACGGTGCGTGGATTCCAGTAGCTTTGCCAAAGTGGGTAGTCACTTTTGTAGAGTGCTCTGAGTTGGCAGATGGCCGTGGTACCAGGTGGTTTCCATCGCATTCCGGCACATTTGAGTCGTTGCCCAACGACCGTTTTGCACGCAGATTCGATTTCTCCGGAACCAATTTCCCACCCGTGTTCCACATATGTCGGGTAATCGGTGCGATGCAGATTACTCCTCAAGTAACCGCAGAGTTGGCGGTGACTCTCTTGAACCGCGGGTGAGGCACGTGTCAGGTCCAGTCGCTGCAGTTCATCGAATATTGCGGCTCCGCCTTCATGCTTGAGGCGGTGTCGCCAGTGTGAGGCCTGTTCCTCGGCATTGTCAGGTCCGATCCAGAGACCAATGAATTCGGACAGGTGCTCGGCACAATGGTAAAAGTCGAGAATTGTCACTGTTTCTGCGGACAGTCCGCCAAGAACGACCTCGGTCAAGCAGTCTTCCAACCCATTTCCGCCATCCGTCAAACAGATCGTCACTTGGGCGCGATTGAGGCCGACCTGCTGACATTCATGACGAAGTTGATGGCCAACCTCTTCCAGAGACATCAGGCCCGAAACGTATCGGACATGTCGCATCTTGCGGTTACCATGAAACGTCGGAATGAACACGCTTCCAACCCAAGCCATACGACCGTCACTACGACCAGCATGGTCACCCTGTTGAGGGACACCCGTTGCATCCAGTGAAACGTACGCTGTTGTTCGCCCCTGCGCATCGACCGGCCAGCGCCATTCTTCTTGTGGGCCGATGGAATTCTTGGTTGTACGCCGTTCTGCAACGTCTTGCCCGGCAGACTCCGTGACACGTTCGACCGTTGATGCGGAGACATTCAGACCGCTCATTCGATGCAAGACTCGCTCGGCGCTTTCGGCAAAAGCCTCTTGAACGCCAGCCAGAGAGATCACTTCTTGAACCCCTCGAGTTCGCTTTGTTTCCAGTCCCAATTCTGGATCAGTAGGGTGCCACCCATGATGGCACGCATCACAGTGATAATAGGCGCGAGGATACGCCACATTTCCCAGCAGAGATGTCACCACTTTCGAGTCATACGACTTGAACTTTGCATCACTTCCGCACTCGGGGCAAATGACGACAGATCCTTGATACCCCTTTTTTTCCGCTCTTCAAGAGCGGACTCCATTGCCACAGCACCGATTCGATGCACCGCATCCCGAACCTGAAACTCTGTCTCGCCAAACAATTCCGAGTTCCGTC
>CAXBSB010000487.1:0-1637 GCA_963977965.1 uncultured Schlesneria sp. | reverse complement strand
GGCTCGCTCGGTGACAGCCTCAAGATTGCTGCCATGACTCTAAGCATGCTATTCCTGAAGGGGAAAGCAGAACTACGACAAGCGGCCGAGGCTTTTACCGTTCTGGAGCAACTCAAAGAACCTGCTCGTTACGATGGAGCTTTGAATCTCGCACGTGTTCTGCATCGCGAAGGTCGACTGGATGAGGCAACCGCCGCAATCGCTCGAGCCAGTCAATACACCGATCCACCTCCCCCGGAATGGACGATTGCGTGGTTGAGTGGTGTGATCACGCGCGAACAGGGCCGTCTCGAAGAGGCAGAAAAGAACTTCCGAAAGGTTCTGGAAGACAAGACTCCAGAACGAATGGCTCGCGGCTTCGATTTCAGCCTTGATTACGAGGTGATCGAACTGTTGGGGCAGACGCTGTTCGAACGAGCCAAACGGGTGCGAGATCCGTCTCAGAAGGACGAGCGAACCGTTTTGCTGAAACAGGCTGTCGAAGCGTACGAGAAGATTCTGAAGATCGATTCCGAAAACGTTGGAGCTCATTACGGGCTGCAATTGCTCTATCAGGAATTAGGCGACGAAGCCAAGGCTGCAGAGCATGCTCGACTGCATGCACGGTACAAGCCTGATGACAACGCTCGTGACGTCGCCTATGAAATGGCCCGACGTAAGTATCCCGCTGCCGCGAAAGCCTCTGAACCCATCGTGATTTACTCGTTGAATCGCACGGGGGCACCAGAGCTCGGAATTGTGAATCGTACTGTTGAGCCTGCTAAAGCCGGGGATGATTGACCGATTGAGCTCAATGACTCTCGGATTGCTGTCGAATGACTCAGGAATAATTCATGAATCAGAATCAGAGTGAAGAGGAACGGGACGATGCGATCGTCGGTCGGGCGTTCGTCTGGTCGGCGATCCTGATCGTACTCGCAGGGGCCGCGGGTGGGATCATCTACTGGCGGATGTCCATCAAGCCGCCTCCAATCGTTAAGAAGTCGGAACTCATCGTTCCTGAAGTTCGAGAACGTCCGAAGGTCGAAATCCCAGAGATGCCGTTTGTCGACATTACCGAAACTTCCGGGATCAAATTCGTTCACGAAAGTGGTGCTGCAGGCGAAAAGCTCCTTCCTGAATCGATGGGCGGCGGCGTTGCATTCCTGGATTACGACGGGGACGGTGATCCCGATATCCTGTTTGTGAATTCGTGTCGCTGGCCGTGGGATGAACGACCTGTAGAGGCCACTCCGACGATGGCGCTGTATCGCAATGATGGCGATTGTAAATTCACCGATGTCACTCAAGCTGCTGGACTCAATGTGACATTTTATGGTCAAGGAGTGGCCGTTGGGGATTACGACAGCGATGGGGATATCGACGTTTACCTGACTGCGGTTGGTCAGAATCATCTTTATCGAAATGATTCGGGCCGGTTTGTGGACGTCACGGAATCGGCAGGCGTTGGAGGAACTGCTGATCAATGGAGCACCAGCACGGGGTTTCTGGATTACGACAATGACGGCGATCTTGATCTATTCGTCTGCAACTATGTGAAGTGGACACGCGAGTTCGATAAAGCCCAACCGTTCACGCTCACTGGCGGCGAACGTGCCTATGGTCGTCCTCAGGAGTTTCCAGGAACGTATCCGTAC
>CAXBSB010000486.1:0-1662 GCA_963977965.1 uncultured Schlesneria sp. | reverse complement strand
ACCAGACAACGATCAAACTTGAATCCGCCACTGGCTTCAGGTAACGCCAGCCTCATCCAGCAGAGAATGGAATTAGAAATTGTTGCGTCTGTTTTCGGCGAGACCGCGAATTCCACGTTGCTGAAATCACAGTTCTCGACGACAGGGGCTGTTCCATTCTTTGGAAAAAGCCACCCCGAAATGGTCACCCCGCCTCCTGTCGCAGAGACCAGTGAACAATTGCGAATTCGCTCAAATCCCCCTTGTGCTGGTAACGGTTTCGCAACATCGTTCGTCATGTATCCACCGCTGACCAGAGCAGCGGCTTGTATGAATAAGCCCTCGAGAGTCAGCCGGTCGGTATAGTTTCCCAGTCCGTTGACAACCGGACGATAGCCGGGGGCAGCCTTGATTGTCAGATGCCGCTCCGACCCGTGCATTACCCCCCCTGCTAAGATTCCATCGGTACGCAGTTCCAGCACATCACCATCCATGGCTTCCTGAATTCCCATTTCAAGCTGTTCGTACGCTTTAATGAGTTTCCCGTTTCGTAGCAGCAGAACGGGGCCTTCGTCCGGCCGTTCCGGTCGAAGATCTTTTTCGTGTACGGGGTGACCTGCGGCGGCGAGAGCCCGAACGTACGCATCGCCCGGCCCAATCAGGCTCATGTCAGGACCAGTCTCTGCCATCGAATGCTGCTTTCGCAGTCGGTCAATTGACTCTGACAACTGGGTAGTCCGTTCGGGAGCAGGCAAGTTTTGGAGTCGCTCAAATCCCAGCATGATTGACGGAAACTCGCGCGAGTTTTTCTCATGTACCTTCAACCGTCGATTCCATGCTTCCAACCCCTGGGCTTTCGCAACAATCTGTTGCTGTTCATCGGGTCCAAATTCTGTGTACCAGCGCCCGAAATAGCTGTTTTCTGCGCCGGACCATTCCACATGCTTGTAGCCCGCCATCGAGTGCCAGCTTCCACCGTACTCACCGACAAAATTCGTATTCCAGTCAAAGAGGTTGCCGATGGCAATGACTTTGATCGACGAATTGCTCGAAGCACCAATCAAATCACCGCTGCGCCCGAAAAACGTGGAGCGATTCATACTGAGTTCACACGTCCCCTGTCCGACCGCAATCAACGAAACACCCAGGTGCCTGACTGCACAGTTTTCAAATGAAAGTTCCGAAGCCTTACTGTCAGACCGATCGATCGAGAATGAATGGCCAGTCAGAACGGAATCAGTAAACTGTGCCCGGCCGATGTCAGTGGCTCCGCCCCAGATTCGACTGCTCTGCACCACAAGACTTCCCTGAGAACGAATGACAAACAGCGATTCCTTCATGTCGAGATCGCACCCGTCAAAACGAAGCTCACTCTCAATTTCGATAGATCTGGAATGCGGCACCCCGTCCGTTCCGTTGGAGAGAACAAGCAATGGCCGATGGTCGCCAACCGTCTTTAGAACCAGCGGCTTGGTGACCTTGGGAAACTTCACTTCGACGGAGGCCGCCCCCTCCAGAAGAAGAATGTCCCCAGGTTGTGAATCGTCGTATGCTGCCGCCAGTGATTTGTACGACCGCAGTTTCTGGCCGGCTCGTTCAATCGAGAACGGTTTGTCGTTCACCTTCGCTGCGACACGCGGATCGGGCACTTGTCCGATTGGTGGCTGAGAGATCTTTGCTGGT
>CAXBSB010000485.1:0-1672 GCA_963977965.1 uncultured Schlesneria sp. | reverse complement strand
ATGGTCAGGAACCGCAGGTCGTCATGACCATGCCGCTGCTTGAAGGGTTGGACGGCGTTAATAAAATGTCCAAATCCCTCGGGAATTACATCGGAATCGCCGAGGCGCCGGATGAGATCTTCGGCAAGATTATGTCCATCAGCGACACGCTGATGTGGCGTTATTTCGAGTTGCTGTCGTTTCGCCCGATGCGGGAAGTCGCCGCCCTTCAAGTGGCCGTGCAGGAAGGCCGGAACCCGCGGGACGTAAAATTCGAGTTGGGCGTCGAACTGGTCGATCGGTTCCACGGCGCAGGTGCGGGAAGCCAGGCGCGTGATTCGTTTATCGCGAGGTTCAGGGAAGGCCAGTTGCCAGAGCAAATTGCCCAAATCGATATTGCTATCGATGCGACAGGCGTGAAATTGCCGGTGATTTTGAAGGAAGCGCAGTTGGTCCCGGGTACCAGCGCCGGAGTCCGCATGATCGAGCAGGCTGCGGTGCGCATTGACGGTGAGAGAGTGTCCGACCGCGACCTCTTGCTTTACCCGGGCCGCAGCGTTCTCATCCAGGTCGGAAAACGCGGATTTGCCCGCGTGAACCTGCTAAATAAACAATAAGAACAACAGCTTGCAGTGAAGCCGCCGAAGGGCGTTTGACAGCCCAAAAAGGGGCGATATACTGCGCGCCCTCCCGACGGGGCGACCTTAACGGAGCGGCTGCCGAGCCTTCTCGGATGCGCGAAAACGCATCGCAAGAAAGTTCACAAAAGTTGGCCGGCGGGTGTTGACGGGTACCTAAACTCGTCTATACTAGCGGACTCTCTGGTGCCGGTTGCTCTGCAACCGTTGCCGCTTCCCAAAGCCTCCGCGCTCTGGGCGTTGTTTAAGAATCAGCAGGTAATTTGTGTGGGGACTCGCGTCAAGCGTCATATGACGCAAATAGCGAGTACCAAGATCCAAGCAAAGTAATTCTTGATTCGAAAGGATTGAGAGTCAGTTGTTCAGGAGCTTGGGACAAGCGACTTTAGTTATCTTCGATAGATATATAACTGAAGAGTTTGATCCTGGCTCAGATTGAACGCTGGCGGCGTGCCTAACACATGCAAGTCGAGCGGCAGCGCGGGGCAACCTGGCGGCGAGCGGCGGACGGGTGAGCAATGCTTAGGAATCTGCCCATCAGTGGGGGACAACCCGGGGAAACTCGGGCTAATACCGCATACGTTCTGAGGAAGAAAGCAGGGGACCGCAAGGCCTTGCGCTGATGGATGAGCCTAAGTCGGATTAGCTAGTTGGTGAGGTAACGGCTCACCAAGGCGACGATCCGTAGCTGGTCTGAGAGGACGACCAGCCACACTGGAACTGAGACACGGTCCAGACTCCTACGGGAGGCAGCAGTGGGGAATATTGGACAATGGGGGAAACCCTGATCCAGCGACGCCGCGTGGGTGAAGAAGGCCTGCGGGTTGTAAAGCCCTTTCGTTGGGAAAGAAGTGTGTCGACCTAACACGTCGATACTTTGACGTTACCCAAAGAAGAAGCACCGGCTAACTCTGTGCCAGCAGCCGCGGTAATACAGAGGGTGCGAGCGTTAATCGGAATTACTGGGCGTAAAGCGCACGTAGATGGCTTCGTAAGTCGGATGTGAAATCCCCGGGCTCAACCTGGGAACTGCATTCGAAACTGCGTCGCTCGAA
>CAXBSB010000484.1:0-1685 GCA_963977965.1 uncultured Schlesneria sp. | reverse complement strand
TTTTCAAGCAGAAGACGGCATACGAGATTCCGAAACGTAACTGGAGTTCAGACGTGTGCTCTTCCGATCTGGGCTGCTGGTTGAATTGGGCGCGGCTGGCATTTCACAAACTCCTTTGATGCCTATAATTGGCGGTGTCCCGAACAGACCCGCCCTGCAAATCCGGCTTCCACGAACTTTGCACGGCGGGCAAACCCCATTTCAGGCAAAGCTCATCATCCTTCGTCAGAATTATTGTCTCTGCAGGCAGGTTTGACGAGTCGACAGGGAAGGGAAATCATGACCAACGTCTTGTTGCTGGGGGCCGGTACGATTGGACGAATGATCGCCACGCTGTTGAAACAGTCGGGCGACTATCAGGTCCGGATTGGTGATACCAACGCCGAAGCTCTGCAACGTCTCAAGAAACGACTGGACGTCGAAACTGTCCTGGTCGATGCTTCAAATCCCGATCATCTTGCCAGTGCGATGAACGGGATGCAGGCGGTGATCTCGGCTCTGACCTTCAAGCTGAACCCGTCCGTCGCCAAAGCAGCCTTGCAGGCGGGGATCAGCTACTTTGACCTGACTGAAGATGTCGAAACAACGGCCGCAGTCCGTTCGCTCGCAGCACAGGCCCGGCCCGGACAGATCTTTATGCCACAATGCGGCCTGGCTCCGGGATTCGTCGGGATTGTGGCGAATCATCTGGCACAACGCTTCGATTCACTCGATTCCCTGTTACTGCGAGTCGGTGCACTTCCTGAGTTTCCAACCAACTCGTTGAAGTACAACCTGACCTGGTCAACCGATGGTCTGATCAATGAATACTGCAATCCCTGTGACGTGATCCATCAGGGGAAGCGTCAGGACGTCTGGCCGCTGGAAGGTCTGGAACACCTGTCGATTGATGGCGTCGAATACGAGGCCTTTTCGACATCAGGAGGACTCGGAACACTCTGTGAAACCTATCAGAATCAGGTTCGTGAACTGAACTACAAGACAGTTCGCTACCTGGGCCATCGCGACCGGATGCTGTTCCTGCTTGATGAATTGCGACTGAGGGAACAGCGAGGGCTGCTGAAAGAAATCCTGGAAAACGCTCTGCCAAGAACGTTGCAGGATGTCGTGATCATCTTTTGTACAGCAACGGGGATGCGTGAGGGTGAGCGAGTTCAGTTGTGGGATGCAAGAAAGGTCTACCACCAGACTCACGGTGACGAAGTCTGGAGTGCGATCCAGATCACAACCGCCGCCGCCATCTGTGCAGCCTTGGATCTGCACATCGGTGGACAACTACCCTCCACGGGATTCGTTCGTCAGGAACAGGTTGCGTTCCCGGCATTCCTGGCAAACCGATTCGGCCAGCATTACGTCGGCCCCGGGGTGAAGACGGATACGTAGCAGCCAGCCATGGCAACCACGTTTGGCAGTGGCTGATTTGCGGTCGCCCGTATTGGGTGGTACTGGCAGCGTCGGGTGGCACTGGCGGCGGCCTTGAGCTACCCCTATCTTCGGCTGTTTTGCCCCTTCTTGAACTTGAAAGAGAAGATGAGAGTTCTTGACGTGACCAGAAGCTTGAGATCGTAGAAGCCGAGCAACCAAACCCACTGGCAGCTCAGGGCCGCTGCCAGTGCGTGCGATTGCAAGTGTGCTAAATCGGGAAGGTGGAAGTCCTTTCCAGGAGGTTAGAGTTTGATCCTGTA
>CAXBSB010000483.1:0-1716 GCA_963977965.1 uncultured Schlesneria sp. | reverse complement strand
GGCTGAGCGGGCCGCGGAAGACAAACGTCCCCGCATCGGGGGCAGCTTCCTGAGCCAGTGTTTGAGCTTGATAAGCCTGCGAGTTGCAGATCAGCTCGATCGTCTGCTTCAGGTCGTACTTGTTATCAACCAGATTGGTAGCGAGGAAGTCGAGCAGATCGGCACTCCACGGTTCGGTGTGCATGGCATCCACCGGGTGAACGATGCCGCGGCCCATCAGACGGTGCCAGATGCGATTCACGATTGTTCGAGTAAACCGGCCGTTTTCCGGGTGCGTCATCAACCCGGCCAGTTGCTTCAGACGTTCGGGCTGCGGTGCATCGGCCTTGATTTGACCGAGTTCTGGAAAGATCCAGGCGGCCTTGGCCACTCGACCGACCTTCTTGTCACAGCGGTGGATCTCCAGCGGCTGCGACGAATAGATCGCGGCCAGTCCGTAAGCCTCATCCAGTTTCCAGCGGTCAATAAAGCTGTCGTGGCACGACGCGCACTTCATATTGATACCGAGGAATGACTGCGAAATGCTCTGGGCAAATTGCACTTCGACGGTTTGGCTGGAATTCACATCCCCGCGCCATCGAATCCCCTGAATGAATCCTTCCGATTCCGCCGTCGGAGAAATCAACTCCCGCACGAACTGGTCATAAGGTTTATTGTCGACCAGGGACCGATGCAGCCAGGTTGTAATCTGTTTTCGGCCGCCCGTGATGAATCCGGTTCCCGTGTAGTCGTTCCTCAACAGGTCATTCCAGAACGTCAACCAGTGTTCGGCATAGGCCAGATCGTCGGCCAGCAGTTCGCGAACGAGTTGATTCCGCTTGTCGGCTTTCTGACTCGCCAGGAATTCGTCGAGCTTTTCGGGGGCGGGGAGCAGCCCATTGATGTCCAGTGCCAGACGCCGATAGAAGGCTGCATCGGAAATCCCTGCTGGTCGAGTCACCTTCTGACATACATGGTACGCATCGATAATGCGATCGACGGGATTCTGACGCCCATCCGTAGCGGGTGGCAGTTCGACTCGGCGAGGTTTCAGGGGTGGTTCGTAGGCGATTCCCTTAAAGCTGAATCCCTCTTCCCACTTGGCCCCAGCATCAATCCAGGCAGACAGCGTGGCGATCTGATCGGCAGGAACCCGATCCCCTTCCGGTGGCATCATCAGAGTTGCGTCATTCGACTTCAGTCGCCGGATCAGCTCGCTCTGGCCACTCTTTCCGGGGATGGCTCCCTTGCCTGTTTCGCCCCCCGCCAGCAGTTGTTCTCGAGTATTCATCGAGAAGCCACCCTGCTTCTTGTCGCCGGTATGACACTTCCCGCACTGCTTACGCAGGATCGGCACAACGTCGTGTGCAAAATCGATATCTGCCGCTGAAGTCAGTGACACGGCATGGAAAAACGCGACCAGCGAAAACAATAAAGAGAGTTGGATTCTCGTCATGGGTCTGCCTGATACGAGTCGCCAGAGCGCGGCGGATGGTTTCGTCAAAATCCGTCAAAATCGGATTGGTGAGTATGATGATGAAACACCGTAACCGCCAGAGCAAGCGAAAACCGATTGCTTTGTCGGGTCGGCAGGAACGGAAAGTGAACAGATCAGATACCGATCTTGGAGTCTGCGACTTCGAGGACTCCAAAACCCTCCAAAACCGTGGCACCCCGCATAGACGGCTTCCTGTGACCACCAAGGAACGACTGCACGCCGTCTGTCTCGCCGTGGAC
>CAXBSB010000482.1:0-1751 GCA_963977965.1 uncultured Schlesneria sp. | reverse complement strand
GTGTGCTCTTCCGATCTACCATCCGGGCCCCGACGCCTGCGACTGGCTGTCGAGCATCTGGCTCAGTACCGGGGCGGGATCTGCTTCTGCGTCGACCTTGATCCACGATGGGTTGTGAAGTTGCTGAAGAAAGGCGACGTCGCTGGTGCCAAGGCCTATGCGGATCACGTGATTGATCAAGCGGTCACGATTCTGTCTGCCGGACATCACATCAAGTGTGCGTTTGCGACACCCAAGCTGCTCGAAGCCCTGGCTCTCAAGCTGATGGACAAGGGAACCAGCATCGAAGAATCGGGCATCACCGGGATTTTTGCAGGTGGAACCGAATTCACGCCTCAATGGTACCGGTTCTGTCGCGAAGAACTGCTCGGCCCCAACGTCTACATCACCCCAACTTACGGCAATACGCTGATGGGGCTGGCATGTGGCAAGCCATTCGACCCTGCTGATAACTACAAGATCACCTACTACGCTCCTCAGCCGCGAGCCGTGATCGAGACGGTGGAATTCAACGACTACGATCAGGTTGTCGGATACGGCAAGACGGGTCGAGTGAAGCTTTACACGCTCACCAAGGAATTGTTCATCCCCGGTTTCATGGAACGTGACGAAGGGGAACGTGAGCTTCCACATGACAAGTATCCGTGGGACGGGATCAGCGGAACCCGACCATTCCACGAATTTGCCTCGACGACCACGGTCGGCGTTTACTGATTCGCAGAGTGTTTATCGCAACGCCAGACCCGACGTCTGTCCCGAACTTAGCCACAAGAGTCACTCCGAAATTTCGGAGTGACTTTTTCTTGAGATGCATCACTAGTTGGCTGCCTGCCGATTCCAAGCGTCGAAAGACGCATCACATGATAAGGACGAAAGATGCTTGAGATTCCCGTCATCCGCTGGGGCAAACCATACGAGTCGATGGAGAAAACCCCGGTTGTTCACTTTGAAACGGGTGAGACGCTGGCCAATGTGAATCAGGCCAATGGCGGCTTGATCAAGATGGATATGCGCAAGGCCGCCAAGGCTCGCGAAATCCTGCGACAGTTCACCATCGAGCAACTCTGTGAGATGTGTGTCAAAGCCGCGGATCTTTACCTCAACGCAACCCTTCCGCTGGGAAATGGGACTCAGAATCCGCAGGAATTCTGCCGAATTCAGTCTGCAACGACCGGTCTGCCCGAGAACATGTGTGCCGCCAACATGCGGAAAAACGCTTATGTTCTGAAGCACATGAAAGAAGTGCTTGAGGCACTAACTCGAGGATTGCCGTTTGACATTCTGACCAACGGCTATGGTATGGAAAGCCGCGGGATCATGGTCAGCTACCAAGCCCAGACCTCGGTCCTCGGGATGGTGCTCCCTTCGAATTCTCCCGGTGTGCACACGCTGTGGATGCCCGTCATTCCGTTGCAGATCGGCCTGGTCCTGAAACCCGGTTCGCAGGAACTGTGGACTCCTTACCGCATGTTTGAGGCATTTGCGCAGGCGGGAGTGCCGCGCGAAGTCTTCTGTCTGTACCCGGGCGGCATTTGCGCAGGCGGGAGTGCCGCGCGAAGTCTTCTGTCTGTACCCGGGCGGCTTCGACTGTGGCGGGGCAGTCATGGAAACCTGCGACCGCGCGATGATCTTCGGCGGTGCCCAGACGATCGAGCGGTATCACGGCAATCCTCGGGTGCAGGCTCACGGCCCTGGATTTTCAAAAATCCTGCTGGGTGATGACGTCGTCGATGATTGGGAAAAGTATATCG
>CAXBSB010000481.1:0-1762 GCA_963977965.1 uncultured Schlesneria sp. | reverse complement strand
CACGTCATGCAAGGCATGGCCGTGGCGAAGCGGGAGGGTGAGGCTCCCGCCGAACCGTCTTCGAATCGGGAAGCGTAGTGCCCAATCGCGGCTCGGCGGGAGCCTCGCCCTCCCGTTTTAACCACGCGGCTGATTCGCAACGATAAAATCTCACGAGGGACGAGTCACGCTGCGAGATCGTGCTTTCTCAACAAATCGAGGTGGTGGCACCGATGCCGATTTCGGAGATTCTGGTTCCGTGAGAGCAATTTCGGCAGGAACTTCGTCGTTGATCCCCGCAGACAGAAAGATCCCTCGCCGCGAGATCGATTCCACGACATCCACGACCAGAGTCATCGTGGGATGTGAGTTCGGTTCGCGTACCGACTGAACCAGCAGCAGTGCAAACCAGCGCAACAGGATGCTTGCGGCAAACATCATCTGGAAGTGACTCATGAGGAATCCTCCCACGTTCCATGTCCGCCCGGCCAGTTGAGTCATGATCCATCCAGCAGCAATCGAGGTGACTCCACCGACAATTCCCGCCAGAGCCTGGGTCGCCGCGATGTACATCGTCCGGTTCTCTGTCGGCGAATGCTTGATCATGAATCCGTTATTGGCGATCAGAATTCCCGCATTCTGAGCGGCATCCAACATGAAGAACGGGGCCAGCACCCAGAAGGCAATGTCGGGATTATGCGGAGTCAGCAGCAACGCCAGCATGTTGGCGGACTTTGACGCCACGCAGATCACCAGAACCGGGCGAGTCCCATAGCGGTCGGCCCAGTATCCCAGAGTTCGCGAAAACATCGCTCCGCCAACCCACGAAATGGTCCATAGCAACAGAACCCGGAAGAGGTCCATCTTCACCTCTTCCAGCAGATACAAACTGATGAACGGAGCCCCCGCCATGGCGGCGAAGTTCCAATAGCACATGAACCGGATGTAGCGGCGGAAGTCCTTGTTGCGAAACGGGGCTCCCAGGACTTGCCGTAACCGGGGACTGGGAACCTGAGTCACTTCCGGTTCATGGATTCGATGAAACAACAGCAGGTCGAGCACCCCGCAAAGGGTTCCAATGCACGTCAGGACCGCATAACCGGTTTCAATCCCGAGTTCCGTCTTGAAGAGCAGAAAGGCTGCAAATGCCAATGAGGCGGCTGCGGTAATCTGCATCCAGAACTGACGATGCCCCCAGAAATGACTGAGTCCCTCATGCGGCAGATAATCGCCCATCCAACTGAGCCACAATGGGGAGCTGAAGTGGAGCAAGGCCTGGTTCAATGCGGTCGTCACCAGCAGCGTCACCACCCAGAACTCGGAAGACATCCCGGGAAATAACCAAGGACCAAGAGCTGTGGGCAGAAGCAGCAGCCGATGTGTCATGGCAGCCCAGAACCACAGGCGACGTCGGTGCCGCAAGTGATTGACGACCACTCCCGAGATAAATTGCATGAACAGCATCAGAGTTGGGAGAGCACCCAGAATACCGATATGCAGTTCGTTACCGCCGATGGAGCGCAGATAGCGAATCGTCGCAGGCGACGTTGTCAATTGGGTATAGGCGGCAGCCAGGCAGCCAGCGATCACGATCGCCCGCTTCGCACCGGTTAAAGACCACACAGCATTCTCATTTCAAAAAGCAATTGCGATATCCCACGATGGCGACTGCGAAAACAAGTCGTTCCCGGCAGGATCGAAAGACCGACGGCGCCGACGAGTTGGCCCATCGGGTAGCACTCGCGCGCGGTGTCGACTTCGGTCGTGTCGTCGCCACCGAGGT
>CAXBSB010000480.1:0-1788 GCA_963977965.1 uncultured Schlesneria sp. | reverse complement strand
TTTTGCCAAAGCTGAAACGGGGGTTCAATTTGAGGGGAGGGCGAGGCTCCCGCCGAGCCGCTAAGTCGATGTGCGCCAACCCGAAAGAGCGGCTCAGCAGGAGCTTCGCCCTCCCGAACGTCGACATCCGTTTTTGTCTTGGACAAAGCGCTAGCGAGGAAGTTGCCAACTGCAGTCCCACCGCACACAACCAGCAGCAAGACATTACTCACCGTAAACTTACAGCACAATTCCAACGATTCCACATCTCTGTTATGGAGCCGAATTCTTCTGTGAAAACACTATTCTCACAGAGTCAATTTTTTCTCGACTCAGAAGTGTAAGAATTACAGGCGCGGGACCGGTTTTGCAATTTCTGCCACGAAAAATAGAATCTGGCACGACTTCGCACGAAATCTGCTGAGTGGACTCAACCCGACCAGCTTGCCTGACCGATACTTTTTCCTGTCAGGCCGGTTGGTCTGACAGATGATCCAGAGAAGGATCTCAGCCCATCTTGCATGCCGTTGTCGGGAAAAATGACGTTCCCTCAATTCGCAGGTTTCACGGCTTTTTCATTCGGAATTGGAAGCCGTTCAGGGGACGTAGCATGTTCGAACAATCGCAGACCCGGTTGAATCGTCTGGCACTCGTAAGTTATTATCTCGACACCAGTGTTGATGTCGGGTTCCAGCAGCGAATCAACATCACCGACGTCTTGAAGAGGAGGGCGGACATGGATGTCTCGGGAATAGGATCGACCCAGGGGAGCGGCCCTGTCCGTTCAACGAATTCCATCGGTGCCACGGGCCCTGCGGCGGCGACGCCTTCAACCCAGGCACAATCATCCATTACTTCGCCCAAAGATGAACTCGAGATTTCGGTGGCTGGCCAAATGCTTGATCGATTGAGTGAAACACCTGATGTTCGTGCCGAACGACTCGCTCAAATCAAAGAAGCGATCGAAAACGGCGACTACGATACCGACGAAAAACTGGAAGCAGCGCTGGAGCGCATGTTCGACATCCACGGCATCGATCTTGGAGACGAATAGTTCGTTTATGAGTTGCGGGGATGTCATGGCAGAAATGGACGCCCCCATTGAAAGCTTTGGAGTTGTTCGAGTGGCCGAATTGTCCGCCATGCCTGTCGCCGTTCCACCGGTTGACAAGTTCCGTGAATTTCTGCTGACCAAGCGCATGCGGCTTACCCCCGAGCGAGAAGCAATCGTCACGGCGGTCTATGCAACACACGAACATTTTGATGCTGACGTCTGGGTCGAAAAGCTCGAACGCCGCAAAGGTGGAGCCAGCCGCAGTACCGTGTACCGGACGCTGGGCCTGCTCGAAGAAGCCGGACTGATCCGTAAGGTCGCGCGAACCAACGACCGGGAAGTTTATGAGCATGACTACGGGTACCCACACCACGACCATCTGATCTGCAAGAAATGCGGTGAGATGATCGAGTTCCCGAACGAAGTCATCGCTGAAGTGCTGGAACGCATTGCGGCCGAACACGGTTTTCGAATGTCCGGCCATCGCCTGGAAGTCGAAGGGATCTGTGCGACCTGTTCTCGCCCTCCGCAACGAGCCCACCGAAAACTCGATATGATTTAAGTGGGTCACGATTATTGACTGACGTCACTCAACCGATCTTGCGATAGAGTACCGTGGTCACGCCGCAAGACACTGCGTCATCGCGAAACTCGAAATCATCACGACCATATCGCGGACTGCGTCGAGGGCTCCAATGTCGTGCCACCCCCGCGGGTGACGGTGCATACGTAGATCCTGGTGATGTCTGTGGCCG
>CAXBSB010000479.1:0-1815 GCA_963977965.1 uncultured Schlesneria sp. | reverse complement strand
GGGGTGTGGACTCAATGGCGATTGCAATCTGTTGGTCTTTCGCAAGTGTCGGACGGCTTGAGGGATTCTTTAGCGGATCTCGCGCGGCGGATGGGTGTGACGCGCGTCGTTCAGATTGCTCAATCGGCGTACGTAACGGCTCCGATGGTAGTGGGATACCTCAAACCGATGATCCTGCTCCCCGCCAGCGTTCTCACCGGTTTGACGCCGAATCAACTGGAATCGTTGCTCGCGCATGAACTGGCTCATGTGGTGCGGCACGATTGGCTGGTCAACGCAATTCAGGTCGTGGTCGAAACGCTCCTGTTCTATCATCCGGCAGTCTGGTGGCTGTCGCGACGCATTCGGGACGAGCGAGAACTCTGTTGCGACGACATCGCGCTGGCCATCGTCGGAGATCGAGCAACCTACGGACGGATGTTGCTCGCTTTGGAGGAACTGCGTCACGCAAGTCTACTGGAAACGCTGGTGACACCCGCAACAATGGCCGCCACCGGCGGAAGCCTTGTCGCCCGCATTCTTCGATTGATGCCCGTCCCTCGTGAAATGGAACGAACGCAACGAGGCTGGCTTTCGGGGGCGGTGGCTCTTTTGGTGCTGGCAGTGTCATGTGGAGTCTGGTACGCCACGTATGCCACGGCTGAGAATGGCGATCTGGACCGGCAGGATACGTCGACAAGTGCCGACTCGGAACAACGCGGTCGAACGATCCGGAAGACGTGGACATCGTCAACCTCGGCCCGAACGAAGACTGGTTTGTTCGCGTGAGAAAGTTCGAGAACAACGGCACGTTCGAGCATCAGACCGACTACTACCGCATCGCCAACCCGATCATTCCATCGCTCCGTTACTTTCACTTCGCGAATTCAAACGGCTGGTCGAACGGCCCCGAGAAGATCACGCGTTGGGGGACACTCTATTTCGATTTCCCCAGCTTGAAGGACAAGTTCGACAGCCCCGGATACAGTGACGATGGAGGTCCGGCTCAGACAGCCGAGGGAGTGCTCGTCAATCGCAAACTCACTTGGGACGGAGACCGCAATCGCTTTGTCGGTGCGGTGGCTCAGTTCGGCAAGGGGAAGGGGCTGTACGAAGTCGATCTGAACTGGTCAAAGGAATTCGAAGCGGTCGCTCCGAAGCTTAACCAACTCTTCGTGACCGGTGGCGAACGGGAGTACGACCACTGGCACAGTTGGCACACCGTCGTTCCTGACAAGCAGGAGATGCTGCTGACGATCACGATCCCTCAGGCCGAGGGCGAACCGAAAGTCATTGAAAAGAAACTCGCTCCAGGCAAGCGTCACATTCAGGTGCAGTTGAAGCCCAATAATGACAACACCTCAGCTCGCCTGGAACTTCGTTTCGACAGTGAGAAGCCGGAAGTGAGCGAACTTCCAATCCAACTCGGCGATCGCCCCGAGAAGCATCCGCCGATCTCACAACTCCTCAACCCCGGCGACTCAGCGAGGCTGCTCGAATGGCCGTTAAAGTCATCGACAAATGCGTTTATCGTGGAAATCAAGCTGCAATCGACCGGGCCTGCAGCAACCAACGATGCTCCGAAGGATTAATGCGGGCGGTAAACGAATTCGTAACAAGGAATTGCAGAATTCAACGCAGAGTCGCAAAGGCGCAAGGACGCAAAGAAAATACTCGCCTTCGTTTTATCTTTGCGTCCTTGCGCCTTTGCGACTCTGCGTTTAAATTCCTTTCCCGCGGCTACTTGTCTGAACTGGGGACCCGCGTCCCGCACTCCGCGCACGGACGCGTGTATTTGACGCCTCCGTCCGTCCCCTGTAGCATCCGACGACGTTG
>CAXBSB010000478.1:0-1855 GCA_963977965.1 uncultured Schlesneria sp. | reverse complement strand
CTTTGTTCTCGTGGGCCTACAGCCCGCAAACAGCCGATGATTGCGACATCGCCACCCAACCGAGAGACAAGATCTGGGTAACATTGACACTACCCAACTTTAAAAAAAACGATTGCCTTCGTCCGACTGCAATCTCTACTGGCTTGATCCCGAGGCGACTGATATATTCGAAACCGCTACTTGATGTGAAATTTGACTGCCCCGCCATTCATCCTGCCACCAGTGCCCTCGATCCGAAGGCTTATCAGATGTCTGACCAATGTCCGCATGGCCATCCCCTGTCACGACGTGAATTTCTGGCTTCGAATGCGTTCGGAATCGGATCATTTGCGCTGGCCAGCCTGTTGAATGAAGCGGGATTGCTGGCTGCTCCCCCGACGAAACCGATTGATCATCAGGCGGCCGACCTGCGGCCTCGTGCCCCGCACATGGTCCCTCAGGCAACAGCGATGATCTCGTTGTTCATGCATGGTGGTCCGGCTCATATGGATCTGCTCGACCCCAAGCCGGAACTCACCAAACATCATGGTCAGGAATACAACGGCGAAGTTGTCTACAGCTTCGTCAACCGGGCCAACAAGAAGTTGCTCGGCACTCCGTACAAATTTGAAAAGCGGGGCGAATGCGGAACAGAAATCTCGGAGCTTCTGCCAAACATCGCTGGCATTGCCGATGACATCTGTGTGATGCGGTCAATGCACACGGGGCATAACGGGCACGAAGTGTCGATCCGCTATTTCCATGGCGGCATTCCTGCAGTGACCGGCCGCCCGACGATGGGAAGCTGGATCACCTATGGTCTGGGGAGCGAGAGCCAGAACCTGCCAGCGTATCTGGTCCTCGCTGACCCGGGAGGACATCCGGTCGACGGGACTCATAACTGGGCCAGCGGCTTCATGCCGCCGTTATTCCAGGGGACCGTCTTGCGGGCTCAGGAACCGAGAATCTTCAATCTTGATCCACCGCCACATTTGAAGGGGCCGTTGCAAAAGCGAAATCTCCAGTTCCTGACTCAATTGAATCGGCGGCATCTGGATCAGCATCCGGGTGAGTCTGATCTGGAAGCACGGATTGCCAGTTACGAGCTTGCGGCTGCCATGCAAACCGCAGCCACTGAGGCTTTGGACTTGTCGCAAGAGCCACTGCACATCCAGAAAATGTATGGCCTGGATCAGCCCGCCACGAAGGAATATGGAACCCGCTGTTTGATCGCACGTCGCCTGGTCGAGCGAGGCGTAAGATTTGTGCAACTCTTTCTGGGTGGACAGCCATGGGACAATCACACCAATCTGAAGAAAGGGTTGCCCGAGATCTGCCAGCGAACGGATCAGCCTGCCGCAGCACTGGTCAAAGATCTGAAGCAACGAGGAATGCTTGATTCGACGCTGGTTCACTGGGGCGGTGAGATCGGTCGCCTGCCGGTCTGCGAAGGAACGCTGGATGACACGTGCGGTCGAGATCACAACGGACAGGGCTTTTCGATCTGGATGGCCGGGGGCGGCATTCGCGGTGGGATGACATACGGCGAAACAGACGAAGTCGGACATCGTGCTGCCGTCAATGTAGTCAACCCGAACGACTACCAGGCAACCGTCTTCCGATTGCTGGGACTCGACCATTCGAAGCTGGTTTACCAGTTCAATGGTCGCGAACAACAGATCACAGACGGTCGGCCAGCCCGGATTGTTGAAGAGATTTTGAAATCTTCGGTCGCTAAGGCGACATAGACGGGAATGCGAACGATCACGGAGGACGCAGAGGGGCAGACTGTAGTGGTCGATCTATCGTCCGGTGTCAGGCTTTGGGTACAGGGATTTGAGTTTGATTCTGGCGTCGGCGGTGGTGAATCGCCAGT
>CAXBSB010000477.1:0-1896 GCA_963977965.1 uncultured Schlesneria sp. | reverse complement strand
GCAATTGTCAGCACCTTCCTCCAGCGAGATTTCGCCACTCTTGGGATCTTCTGCGTCACGCCATTTGTAACCGGTAAATCCAATCACCGCCGGGTAGCCTGCGACAGCACAGTCCTCGATCATTTTGCTGGTCGTGGTGATGACTTCGTCATGGTACTTCTTGTTATTGAACCCCTTCATGAACGGGGCACCGGGCATTCCGTTCGGGGCGATGGCACAGGTCAGGCCATGCTTCTTGAGGGTTGGCCAGGTTTCCGGCCCGCAGATTTCGATCGATTTGCAACCGAGCGAGGTTGCGACCTGGCACGTCTTTTCGATGTCCCACTTGTCGCCCCCCACATTAAAACACCAGAACACGATCGACTGCTGAATCCGTCCATTCACGACGGCTTTTTCTTGAGCGGCAAGCATGGATTGACTTCCCAAAGATGTGAGTGATGCGACGGCGCCAGCCGCCACGGTGGCCTGGAGCAGATCGCGACGCGTAATCAAGTCGTCAGACATGGTGAGTTTCCTGGTTTCCAAGGAAGTTCTAAACCGCGTGGCAGTATCAACGGTCCGCCAATTTCATGCAATCGCTCCGAAAAAGCAAACCGTCTGATCGCAGAATTCGGGGATAAACATCAATATCGGCGGTGCATTTGACCTGCAGAATTCACATCGGCATTCTTTGAAGGATGTGAGTTTGCCAGCCATGCCTGCCATTTTCTGCTCAGGAATCCTTTCCATGACCAATGTGCGTGACTTCGGTGCAATGGGTGACGGGATGTCGGATGATACCGCGGCAATCGAACACGCGCTGAAAGATGGTGGCGATGGTGTGATCGAATTTCCTCGCGGGGAATATCGAGTCACTCGGACAATCTCGTTTGACATGAGTCGTACCGGGCGACTGTCGATTCAAGGGAATGGCGGGACTGCCAAACTGGTTATGCACGGGGCCGGGCCGCTGTTTGAGTTCGTTGGACATCACGGCGGTTCAGCCGATCCGACCAGCTTCAAACCAGAGGTCTGGCAATCCGAGCGGATGCCGACACTCAGCCAGATCGAAATCGAAGGGAAACACCCCGAAGCTGACGGAGTCCGGTTTATCGGGATCATGCAGCCAACGTTGACGGGGGTCCTGATCCGACATGTCCGCAATGCTGTGCATATTACTCAACGCTGTCGCAATGTCCTGATCAGCCATTGCCACATTTACCACAACACGGGGATCGGGATCTGGCTGGATAAGGTCAACCTGCACCAGACAAACATCATTGGCAGCCACATCAGCTACAACCGCCTGGGTGGAATCCGGATCGAAGAGAGCGAAATCCGTAATCTGCAGATCACCGGAAACGACATCGAATACAACAACTATCGCGCGTTCAACATGCCCGAAGCGGCCGATGTCGCAACAGCCGAAATCTACATCGACTGTTCGAAGGGAGGAACCGTTCGCGAAGGGACGATCGCCAGTAACACAATCCAGGCCACCTACAGTCCCAACGGTGCCAACATTCGATTTATCGGTGGTGCGTCAGAACATAGCCATCTGACCGGCATGTGGTGCATCACCGGCAACCTGATCGGCAGCCAGGCGACCAACGTTCATCTGACACTGGCTCGCGGCATCACGTTTGAAGGGAATTACGTTTACAGCGGCCACAATCGCAACCTGCTCGCGGAAAACTGTCAGAACCTCGTGATCGGAGCCAACTGTTTCGGCCATAACCCGGATTACAAAGATAAAGAACTGTGTACAGGGATCCGGCTGGAGGATTGCCAGAACTGCACTCTGACAGGTCTGCAGATCCAGGACGCTCAGGCGGGCGAGCATACAGTCGCCGGCGTTGTTCCGATCGTTCGCAAGGGACTGATCGAACTGGTCCGCTGTCGGCAGGTGATGCTGAC
>CAXBSB010000476.1:0-1907 GCA_963977965.1 uncultured Schlesneria sp. | reverse complement strand
GGGTGCCGTTAGCGCAGGAGGAATCTCGTTAACGATCCCGTCAGCAGGGCCGCAACGGATTCGGCCAGCTTTCACGTCATCGAGGCGAACTGATAGCTCGATCAGGATCAGCCGCTTCAAATGGATCGTCTTCCTGTGCCGATTTCACAACCGGGCGGCGACGTGGCGCTGGAGCGGTGGGCTCCAGAGGTTCGGGGGTCGAGCGCATCGGAGCTCGTCGTGCCCGCGGTGCGTCGGGAATGATGTCAGGGATCGCGGCCGTCGGGTCAAGGTGGAATTGCGAATCACTCGATGAAGCTGGCGGTTGAGGATTCGGACGAGGAGCAACCGGGCCGCTGGACTGGAACCCGTCACCGCCTGTTTCGTCGATGGGTATCTGATCTTCCAGCTTCTTCAGATAGGGATCAAGCAATGTGTGCATGGCTTTGGGAAGGATCGGGTAGATCTGCGAAATGATCTTGGCCGCAATCGAACTGCTTTCGGACTTCAGAATGATTTCTCGCATGGGCGGGATGTAAATCAACAGGGCGCAGGTGGCAACCAGAGTGAACAGAACGCCTTTCACACCGCCAAATACGGCTCCCAGTTGACGATCAACTTCCGTCAGCTTTGCCTTATCGACGCCGTCCCGGAACGATCGCACCATCAGGTAAACGGTGATTGCGACCAGCAGATAGATCGTGACGAGCGCAAACAGCCGATTCAGCGGAGGTGGACCAAAATAGTGAGCCATCGTGACCGACATTGGCATCGCGATCATATAGCCGAGGACGAGCGAAATGATCGGCGCTGTCTGCCACGCCGCTCCACGGAAGTAACCATGGATCACCGTAAACAGCACAATGACTGCCATTACACCGTCATAGGGTGTCATCGTTCAATTCCTTCTGTAATCAGCGTCATCAGGCTATGTAGTTTTATTGTGGCCAGGGATCGTCCATTCGCGTTCGGCGCGAAGTTGTCCTGGGGCCTTGCCAACCCCCGGACGAATTCTTATTGGGTGCGACAGCAGTCCGGTCAGGCACTGGTGTCGGCTGCAGCGTGGTATCGATATGTCGCCTGGCGAATGCTGTGGGAGTCGGAGGTTGCGACGCTTCATTGGCGGCAAACATCAGCAGCAAACAGAGAATGCAATAGGTCATCAGCGTCGAAGTGGCGTTATCGCCGACAAACTTCAGTGCAGTTCCAGATGACTTTTTCAGATGCGGAGTTCCGTGCGACAGATCGACACTCCAGATCTCATCCAGAACAAGATGGATCAGGTAACCGAGGCCGACGGCGATCGCCTTGTAGTTGTGAACCAGGTGCACGCCGGAATCACAGACGAGATACCCGATCAGCCCCGCAATCACAGCAGCGGGAATGCTGTGAAACATCCCTCGGTGAACATTGGCGGACTTGAAAATCGTTCCCAGTCCGAACCGGATCAGCAGATACATGGGAGCACCGAACAAGACCATCTGCTCAATACTGAGTCCGTGGACCTGCAGGCGGCTGAAGACAAGCATCGGGATCACAGCGGCAGCAAAACCGATCGTTTCTCGCGATGGAACTCCGCTGTCGCTATCGAGATCGGGCATGATTCCAGCGATGGAACAAAGCCCGCCGGCGAGTGCACAGGTTCCGAATGGCAGGTCGTATTGAGTCCATCCCCACGCGGCATACGCGATGCCGGCAGCGGTACTGACAGTAATATGGACTTGAAACCCAGGCATTGGCGTCCCTGCCCCAGCCAGACGGATAATCCGCGCAGCAGCATTCCCCACCGAATCCACGCGGCGGCGGAACGGTATCTGGCACAGGCAGATCGGTCAAGACGAAGTGTCCACGGCGAGACAGACGGCGTGCAGTCGTTCCTTGGTGGTCACAGGAAGCCTTCTATGCGGGGTGCCACGGTTTTGGAGGGT
>CAXBSB010000475.1:0-1909 GCA_963977965.1 uncultured Schlesneria sp. | reverse complement strand
GAGGAACTCAATCTTGATTACACCCAGGTTTCCGATGAAGGCTTGGAACGGCTTCCTGAAATCAGGACGCTGGAAGGGGGGTCAGTGATCGGCTCAAAAGTCACCGTCGAAGGGATGAGAGTATTCCGAGAACGCTTTCCCGGTTTGTCTGTCAGATTCGAGGATTGATGGCGTTGGTCCCCGAAGTCAAACGCGATCACGGCCCCCCAGCCCCAGACTGAATTGCCGCCGGAAGCACCGATCGGGTCGAGCTATCCTGTATCTGATTCAGGAGGCCCTGCTGCTTGAGGCCACTTCCTTGGAGTGCGGTTCCGAGTTCCGCCGGATTGAGTGCGCCGGTGAGCAATAATCCATCGATTTCTGTTACGACCTTGCGGACTTCGGTCCAGGCTTGGATGTATGCCAGGCTGTTTTGGAAGTACGTTTGACGGGCGGCCAACACTTGCAGGATGCTGATTTCGCCACTCTTGTAGCCGGCGATCGTGACCTCAAGACTCTCCTTGGCGTCCGGCAGAATCTCATCACGAAGAGTCTCAACCTGCGTCTTGGCAGTTTCATACCGCTGGAACGCTTCCGCCAGCGTGTCGCGCAGCGCCAGTTTGGTCCGTTCGACTTCCTGGCAGGCCTCTCGGATATCCGCCTGCGCGTGAAAGATATTGCCTTGATTCCGATTGAAGATCGGAACCGGTACGGACAAGAACGTGTTAACGCTATTGAATTGATTGATCTGGTCGCGTTCAGCAACGACCTGTAACGTAACGTTCGGCACCACCTGCGCTTGTTCGCTCACCAGCTCGGCCCGGGCGTGGCTGACACGCACTTCGGCAGCCCGGACTTGGGGACTTCCAGCGAGAAGTTCGTGATAGGAGGCATCGAAATCTCGTTCCGGGATGTCTCCGTCAATGACACCTGCAACTGCAGTCAAAGGCATGTCGGGAACTCCTACGACGTGTGTGAGTTGCTTCCATGCTGTCCGATGCCGAATTTCAGACTCTCGGAGCGTCAATCGCACTGTCTTCAGCTGGATCCTGGCCTGCAAGACATCCGCCTTCGATGCTTGCCTCGCTTCAAAAAGTTTCTCCGTAGTCTTGAGGCCATTCTCGGCGATTCCCACGAGTCGGTCGGCCATCTTCACGGATTGTTCCGCGCCCAAGACGTCGTAATACCGGATACGCACATCGTTGACGACCCGCTGCACCTGGGCCTGGTATTGCCACGACAGACGATCCACCTCCGCTGATTGAACGGCTTGGGCCTTTTGGCGCTTTTTGGCAGTCACGAACTCCTGCCCCACGAACACGCCCTGGGATCGCGATTGGCCCGCCTTGTTGGCGTCCGTTCGAAGGTAACCGACTTGAGGATTTGGGTAGAGTCCGGCTTGAATCAGGTTCCCACGCGTCTGGTCGACCGCCGCCGCTGCCTGCACCAGGGTTGGGTTCGATTGCGCGGCGAGTGACTCCAAGTCCGCAAGGGTGAGCGATTGAGTGGCTTCTACGGGCGCGACGACTCGATCGTCGGCCAGAATCGGAACAGTTCCCGCGATTTGAAAAATGCATGCTGCCAGCAGCGGCAGTATCCGACGTCCATCCTTGGACTGCATCACATGGTGCCTCGCTTGAAGAATCAATGTGGGGCACTTCGCGCTCCCAGTCCGAGGAAGATCGGTCCCGCAAGCAAGGTATCTTTGGAAACTTCAAATTCATCAGCAAAGGCGTCAGAAGCGTTACAATCGCTAAACTCGCACGATTGTCGATCGGCTCAGACGCCCCGACCTAAATCGCCACGCCGCCTGGCACACGTCCTGCCACCTTCAGCAGGTCGGCCTTCACGTTCCGCGCCGTTGCCGAACCTGCATCGCGGCGGAATCTGCGTCCTGCAGAGTGCTTTTCCATGCTGCCTTCACCACGGC
>CAXBSB010000474.1:0-1916 GCA_963977965.1 uncultured Schlesneria sp. | reverse complement strand
CAGCTTCAACGTGATTTGGACGCTCGCCGAGAATTATATCTTTCAGTGCAAACCGTCTTTTCCGCATCGCCGCCCCTCGCGAAGGCGCGTGATCGCGTCCAACTTCAGGTTGGCCAACCTGTATTGCCTGATCCTTAAGATTCACGGAACGACTGAAATCGACGCACGTCCTTGGTCGGTCAACACAAAAAATGCTGCAATTCACCTTCGCGATGAATTGCCGTCACCTTGCACGTGAGAAAGGCTTGTGCAGCGCACCGGGCGTAATTGTGATTAAGGTGGACCTTGTCGATGACTAAGATTTGATTGAACTCATCGACTTGGAAACTCGCGACTTGCTCGGCTGGCGAACACTTTTGTCTTCTGTTGCAGGCCGACGTCACATGCGATCAAGTCCTGATGGCTCATTCGCAATTCAAATGCGAAGTTTAACTACTGGGAAAGTATTCGTCACGGAGTTCCAGGGTTAGACAACACGCCAAGCAACGTGCGAATGAACCTCAGTCTCGGACGCGAACCTGCATTGACCGACCGCACTGTGATCGCCAACATTTAAACAGATCAGAGCTAACCAAGACATTCTTGCCTCCTTCACAGCAATTCAATAAGTCGCAAAAACTCTATTTTGAACTAACCCGTCGCCTGTTTTTGAAAATGTCCGCGTTCTTTTCCTGAGGCGCCACGGGGGAACTCGGACGATCCACTTCTCGAAGCCGCAAACATAACCGAATTGAAGGAACTGATCCATAACAATCGATGCGTTCTGGGAGGAAATTTGAGATTACGGGACCCGTCTGGCCTCCGGCAACCGGCGAGTTTCGATTACTTTCGAGAAGGTACGACGATCTGGAATACTTCCGATTACTTTCGCTGACCCCTTTACTCTGCGGGGACTCACAAGTTATCTTTGATGTGCTGAGTTGTGTCTGTCCGACCATGAGTCTTTCGTGATTTGACTGAATCAACCCAGACTTGCCCCGTATTCCATCATGCCGCCTTCCTCACTGGATTCCGCATGTCGAAACTGAGTCTAAGCTTTTGTGCAGTCTTCATCACGACGTTTGCCGCCTCTGCAATGGCGCAGGACGCAAAGCCTGCAGACAAGGTGAGTTATTACCGCCATGTCCGGCCCATCCTGCAGAGACACTGTTCCGGGTGCCATCAGCCAGCCAAACCGGGTGGCAAACTGCAGTTGATCAGTTTCGAAACTTTTCAGAAGGGGGGCGAGGCGGGGCCGAGCTTTGTCGCGGGAAAGCCCGACGAAAGCCGCATCGTCGAGTACATTTCCGGTGAAAAGCCAGAAATGCCCCTGAATGCCGAACCACTCTCCAAGAAGCAGATCGATACGATCCGGAACTGGATCGCTCAGGGGGCGACTGACGATACTCCGGCAGCGGCTCGCGACGATGTGTCGACGACGAAACCGCCTGTCTATTCGCAGGCACCGGTCATCACCTCGCTCGCTTTTTCGAAGGACAATTCACTGCTCGCAGTGTCTGGATATCACGAAGTCCTGCTGCACAAAGCGGACGGAAGTGAACTGGTCGGGCGGTTGGTCGGACGTTCTCCAAAAATCAATTCGATCAAGTTTTCCCCAGACGGGACAAAACTTGCCGTGGCCGGTGGAGCCCCTTCGCTGTTTGGCGAAATTCAGATCTGGGATGCCGCGAAGAAAGAGCTGATCCGCTCTGACACGATCGGAATCGATACCCTTTACGGAGCCTGCTTCAACGACGACGGGACGCTGCTCTCGTTTGGCACGTTTGATAATCGTGTCCGTGCGATTCAGGTCGCTGACGGCAAGCAAGTGATGGCGATGGATGCGCATTCGGATCTGGTCTACGGCACAACGTTCTCATTGAAGAATGATCACGTTATCAGCGTCAGTCGCGACATGTCGATGAAATTGACAGAAC
>CAXBSB010000473.1:0-1916 GCA_963977965.1 uncultured Schlesneria sp. | reverse complement strand
AGGGCATACTCCCGTTCATCGGATCCGAGCCGGCGCAGGGATTTCAGCAGTGCCAGAAGTTCTTGCGGGCGATTATCGGCGGGAAGCTTTTCCAGGGCGTTCAGACAGGCGGATTGAACTTCTGTTTGCGACCATTCGAGTCCTGCGAGAAAGCGTTCTCGATCTTTGGGGTCGGGATCGCGACTTAAGACCACGAGGACCGCACCGCGAACGGAGAATCGATCAAACTGAGATCGCAGCAATTCACGATGAGCGGGTTCGGGCGAATCACCCAGGGCAAACACGACTTCATTGGTCCAGCCATATTCGGGATTCGCCGCAATCTGCTTTGCGAATGCCGTTCGTGCTGCAGGAAGTAACTCAGGAGCCATCTGATTGAGGAAGACCGTGTGACTTGGAAGTCCGAACGACGGATGGCTGACGAGGGCCGCAGCAAGATAGTCGTCGACCAGTGCCATCGTCACCCAGAGGTCTTTGATGCGGTCATTCCAACTCGCGTCCTGATGTAGTCCTCGCTTTGCCACTTTTGATTCGAGGCCGACAAATGCCTTGACGATCACATCACGCTGTTTGACGGTATGCGTCAAGGGAAGCCGCGCCAGAACCGCCAAATGGTGGATGTCGTCGATGGGGTCTGAATCCTCTGTCATCCGTTCGACGATTGCATCGACCAGTTTTCCATTAAACGAAGTCAGCATGGCCAGCAGTCGCAGTAATTCGCGATCGAGAATGGCATCGCCCGTGGGATAGAGCGCGGACAGATCGACGCGTAGCGGATCCAGATCTCTTTCGTAGGGTTCCAGATCGATGCGACTGGCATATCCATCGAATGTCGGAAGATGTCCTCCAGCAGGCCCGAAATCTCCCAACGCGATTTGCAGCAGGCGAACCGCATCGCGTTTTGTCTGAATGTCGTAGTTCTTGCTCTTCAGAACCGAGACAGCCAGGGTAGGGACAATGCTCTGGATTCGAGCCAGGTCCAGCTTGGGACGGTTCAACCAGCCATACGCGTAGCTGACCACAGCCCGAGCCCCGTTTTTTGTGGCATCGTTGGAAATGATTGGCAGCAACGGTTCATCGAGTCGAGAGACAACTTGAGCGGCCAGCCAGCGATTGAATGGTTCGGCTCCACCCAGAGATCGCGCCAGGCTGGGAAGCAATTTGACCCAATCAACAGATTGCTGTGCGACGCATTGGCAAGTTTCCAGAGCGGATCTACGTACCATCGGATGCGTATCGTCCAGGTACATTTTCAGAATCTCATCGTCGTATTTCTCGAGAGAGATGCGGCCGTATGACCAGATAGCTCGGGAACGAACTTCGGGTGCTGCGGTTTTGGCGAGTTCTTTCGTCGTGTTGTTATCGAGTCCCTGGAAGAGTTCCGTCAGGACTTCAATCGCCCGGAGGCGCTGATCGACAGAATACTTTTCGCTCAGTGCCGCCTCCCGAAACGGGGTCGCCCCCAGTTCCCTGGCGACAGGAACCCAGCGACTGCGTGACCAGCTGTTCAGCGGTTGAAGTGCATCGAGGACGAACAGCAACTTGGCATCGGCGAACGTTGAGGGGGGAGAGAGCAGCGCAGGGACATCGTTCCGGTGACGGATCCGATAAACACCACCTCGTGAACCTCGCCCGCCAACGCTGATATACAGTGCCCCGTCAGGCCCAACCTCAGCATCTGTCGGAGCAAACCCGTGATTTCCGACCGCGGACATGAACAGTTCGGGTTCGGCCCTCCATGTTTCACCAGCAGACTTCAGAGGCAGCGCATGGACCCGGCCATAGGTCCAGTCCAGTGCGAACAGAGCGCCGCGATATTTCTCGGGAAACTGGTTGTGCCGATAGCAGGCGACGCCGGTCGGCGAACCGCGGCCCAGCGTGGCGATTGGCGCGACGACATCGCAAAAGTACGGCGG
>CAXBSB010000472.1:0-1927 GCA_963977965.1 uncultured Schlesneria sp. | reverse complement strand
CAACCGCAACAAGATTGTCGCAAAGATCCAGCAGCATGCGGCGAACCTGAATCCGGCGGATCAACTGTCAATCTAATCCTTAAACAAGCAATCGCCGCAGTGCTTTCGGGGATTTTATCGGCGCGCAGGATTTGCAGCAGCGCGGATTGTCCCGGCTGGAGATTGATGAGAATTGTGATGCTTCGTGGGAGTGACTGTCGGGTTCCGGGAACCGGTTTGGCGTTGGAGAGCGGTTTGCGACGGGCATCCTGACTCGTCGCTCACTGACCACACGTCATTGCAATAAGACTTTGCTGTCCAGCAGATCGCTGAGCCAGAAGAACGTCGACAGATATTCGTTTCCATTCAGCACGCGATGGATCACATACCGTGCCTGTTTAATGATCTGACAGGGCACCTTCATGACGGCATTGACCCAGTTCTTGAACTCCATCCGCAACCATGTCTGCCGATCTGTGACGCGTGGCCTGGGTTGCGACGGACTGGCTGGCAGCAGCAACGCCGACCACGCTTTGAGCGACCAGGCCATGCTCGTGCTGACCATGTATGCCCAGTTGCTCACCAGATTGTCGACGGGCGCCTTTAACGCCCGAACGCCGCTGGCCAGGTGTGCGATGAGGTTCTCCTGGTCACAGCGGTCGTTGCAGCCGAACACGATCTCCTCACAGGAACGGTGGCGATCGTTGGTGATATAGAACAGGTGGCGAATCTCATCGAAGAGGCAGAGTTCGCCTTTCTCCCGGGAGATATTCTTTCTGACGACGACCATTCGATATTTCCGCGAACAAGCGGTCGGTTGATAGTCGAACTCTGACACCTCTTCGCTGTTCAGTTCCAGATGCAGAAACTCGCGGCGGCGAATGATCTGACGCTTCACCTTCGGCGGCTTGGTCCGCGATTGGCCGACGGCCACATGACCGGAGACACGTTTCAGTTTCCGCCATGCCTGGGACGGCAATTCCTCAGCCAATTGCTTCAAATTCGGCATCGCATCGTAGCCAAACTGGAACAGGACACCGGCGGTATCCCACCGATCGAGTTCGGTGGTTTGCGAGAAGGCGGTGTCGCCACGCAAGCGAACGCGACGGAACCCCGCTTTGCCGCACAGTTCGACGGCGCGATCCAACCATCCTGCCGCCCCCTCCTCGCTCGGCCGGTTGCCGCTGCGGTTGATGATGAACAACGGTTCCTGGGTGTTGGCCAGCGAGATCAACAGCGGGTGGTAGCCCCAGGTCCCCTTGTACGAGATGTCCATGCCATCTTTACATTCGCCGTTGGTGACGACCATCGTCCCGTCCGCGTCAATCACTGCTTCGTCGAAGAAATCAGACGATTGCCGCTTCCAGACGTTGACGCGTGCGTCGTTGACGGCGTGCATCAGGTCGACGACGTCCGTCTCGCCGAAGCGGCGGCAGAAGTCACCAGCGGTTGTCGGGTCGGGAAGTGCGGCGATTCCCAACGCATCCAGAAAAACGTCGTCGTTACGGCGGAGTTCGATGTCCTGTAAACACGTTCCCTCGCAGAGCGCATTGAGCGCCAGATTCAGAACGTGATCGGACTCGTGATAGGGGCAATGCACCTTCAGAAGCTGGACACGCCTGTCAATGGCGTCCACGAGTCCCAACTGCCGGGCCAGTTGCAGCATCAACCCTGCGCCACCATACACCACGCCTCGCGCCTTGTCCGCCAGTTCGTACTTGATATTGGCCTCATTGAAGATCGGACCCGCACTGCAGGCGACTCTGAGATACTTGTCGCGGTTGGCCCGCTGCAACCGTTGAAGAATGTGTTGCCTGCGAGCCTTCAGCTTGCGGTCTCGTCGCTTGCGTTCCGAATGTTGGCGTGAGATCCTTGTCTTCACTCGAAAACCTCCGTGTTTGGGAATTTGAAAGTCGTTTCAACCTTCATTTGGCCCAGAAAACGCGTT
>CAXBSB010000471.1:0-1933 GCA_963977965.1 uncultured Schlesneria sp. | reverse complement strand
GGGGAGCAGATTCAGGATTGCTGCCCTTGGCGCTTCGATCTTCAATCCAGAAATCGCGGGAGTCTCTGTCAGCACACCGACAAAGGCAATCCTTCTGCCCGAGATCTGGGCAATTCGATGCGTTGCAACAACAGGCTTTCCGCTGCTGTCTGAAACATTGCAACTCGTCAAAGGAGCTTTCAACCGGTGTGAAACCTCTCGAAGGTACTCTGCCCCAAACCTCGCTTCAGCCGCCCCGAGATTGTGAGCGACCAAACCCATTTTCAGTTCACCCGCCAGAATGGATTCGAATTTCGTCTGATCGTAGAGGGAAACCCCAGCGGCGGCACCGCCGACGTCAGCCGAGATGACGGCCGAATCGGATCGCAGTGATTGAACAAATGCCCCGCGGCGCGGAAGCCCCCCGGATTGATTCGACGTGCAACCGCAGGGAACAATCCAGCCTGCAGTGTCACCACTGATGACCAGGGTCACAGCACCTGGAGGTGAAGCCTTGGTTCCACAACCGATCGTGATGACAAGCAACAGCACTCCCCACAAACGCAGTTTGAGCGGTCGTCTTGTCCTCAGATCGTGTTCGAAACCAGACACCAGCAGTTCCCCCGCGTCGATCGACAGGTCGCGTCAAGCAAACGATTTCAATGTGTCAGAGCGTAGGCCAGGATATTGACGTTGATGTCGACCGCGTTCGTGATCTCGTTCCCTCCACAGCAGCAGCAGCCTTGCGTATGTGGAGTGTCATTCAATCCATCTTGCGAATAGAGCACGCCGAGTCGTCCGCCGTGGATAATCCCTTCCAGTGGCTTCGGCTTGCCATGCTTGGCATTGAGTTCAGTAATATCTGAGACTGTGTGGAAGACCGCATGAGACAGACTGATGGCGCTCATCTGATGATTCGGGAAAATCGTGATCATCTCCCGTCGAAATGACTTGTCCCATTCTTCCGATGAGCAACTGGCGGATGCGAGCAGGAAACCCCCGCGCTCGATGTACCGCTTCAACGTCTGTCGCTCCTGTTCGGGAAGTGAAAAACTTCCTTCACCAGTCATGATCACCAGCGGGTAGTTATAGACTTCATCCGTGGAAAGTTTGACCGCATGAAAGCGCCGGCTGGTCGAAATGGCGGTTTCTTTTTCGGCGGCCGCCAGGAAATGATCTGAGAAGCAATGACTGCTCTTGCTCCCCGCATAGACCAGGTTTGCGACCTGAACAATGCTGTCGGGTTCTCCCCCAACCTGGCGCGGTTCGCGGCTGGTCTTCGGCTTGGAATCAGCCGAATAAAGTAACGCACTGACGCACGACAGTGCCAAAGTCGTAACCGCGACCATGGCCATGCCGCTTCGTGATGTATGCCCTGTTTTCTGCTTCATTTTCCTGCAGCCTCCAACTCTTCACCGACTCGCTGAAAGTACAAATTCACCCGTCGCCGATATTGCGGTGGAACAGGGCCTGTTCCAGCACTCGATGCAGATCTTTGAAAGATCGAGCCTGCGTTTGCCGCTTCGTCCGCGGGATCAACCGACGAATTCTTGCCTGACGAATTCTTACTGGAAGACTTGCCAAATCCCTGACCTGATGCCGTCTTGCTACCCATTGATCCCATTCCGCCGTACAAGCCGACGTTTCGATTTCCTGATCGCGTACTGTAGCCACCGCGTCCCTGCCCATTTCCCTTGCCACCCCCTCGCGACAAACCGGCATCTGCCAGCAGTTGATCGATCGAATCGCCGATCGACTGACTGAGACTCGGGTTGAACGAGAGACATTTGCCTCCTTCGCCCCCCATTCCCTGACATTTGGAAAGAAAGCTTTCCAGGATGCGTGCGGCTTCTTCGGCGTGGACATACGCTTTTCCTCCAAGGAAATCCGTCAGAGACGTTTCGACATCTGTCATCTCATCGACCGCGCCACTGGCACGCAATTCTGCTGCAAA
>CAXBSB010000470.1:0-1965 GCA_963977965.1 uncultured Schlesneria sp. | reverse complement strand
GCTGGAGGTTGAGCACTATGCGTCGATCGTGCAATCGATCGATGTCCGCAGTTGGCGAGGTTATTAACGAATGCGACTGGCGGATGCTGGCCCTTTCGCATCTTATTTCCACTTCTTGGCAACCACTTTGAGCATCGCCGCCCATCTCAAAGTTTCCGTCTTTCCCAACTCATCTTCGACACGCCCACATCGGCTTTCCAGACCGAACCCGCCCGAAACTCTTGGTTGACGACTGGGGATGACGATGTCGGTACCATGCTGAATACGGGCGCGTCGATTCTCTGTTCCGGACTTGGATCGCTCTTGCGCTGGCCAAATCATGCTGGTCGTAGCCGAGCGCGAGGGGCTTTCTGGCCGGCGTGTACTGCAAGTTTGTCCATGATTGCGGATTTTTAAGTGGAAGCAACGACTCTTGAAAGATAGCTCCACGTACAATGCTAACTGGCGTCAACTTCTATCAGTAGTCATTGAGTCACTGATGTGGAAAGGGAGAGCCGAGCCGTGAAGCAGCAATCTGCGGTCTCAGAGTGGCGGACATTTCTTGGGTTCTGTGTCGTCTGTTTCGCTGCTACTGCGTTTGTCGGGCGACAAATTATCATCGCCAGTCGGCCTCAACTTGAGTCTGTGGCGATGTCAGATCACGAACCGCGAGCGAAGGTGCAAAGATTGAAGCGAGCGTTAGACTCCAGTCATGCATTGCAATTCCCCGAGACTGAATCGCCGGCGGCTTCCAGTGAGAAACATGTCCCGTCTGTCATCGCCACCAAATCCGAAACTTTAGTTGAATCATCCGCTCGAACTGACGATTCCCCACGAACTGTATCGTCACCTCCAAAGGCTGATCCGCCGGACAACGAATCGCTGTTACTGGGAAAGAAATTGTTCCTGCACAAGTGGGAGCCGTATGACAAACTGGCTGGTGGTGGTGACGGTCTCGGCCCCGTCTTTAACGGCCGGTCGTGTGCTGAATGTCATTTTCAAGGCGGACTGGGAGGAAGTGGCACGAATGAACACAGTGTTCAATCGTTCGAAATCTTGCCTTCCCAGGCCGGCGATCCCTGGCTGACCGGAGTGGTTCATTCGTCGGCGACGCAGCCAGATTTCAAGGAAACGACTGCGGATCTGAAAACGCGTTATCCCGGGACATTTCGATTTCGCGCAAGGCCAACTTTAACGATCGACCTCGCGAGGAGGGTATGGATGAACACCCCCGCACTTTGGGGAACCGGTTTGATCGATTCTTTGACAAACCATGAACTGGATCAGCTGCCCCTGCACGGTCAGGAGCATTCCTCCATCCAGAGCACCGGGCGGATTCGAATACTGCCAGATGGCCGTTACGGGAAGTTTGGCTGGAAGGGCCAGTTCGGATCGCTGCACGATTTCGTCGCTGCCGCCTGTGCGACCGAGTTGGGATTGTCCAACCCTCATGCTTCCCAACAGTTGCCCCGTGAATTTAAGGCCGACTCCAATGCTCGCAACGATCTCACAACGGAACAAGTTGCAGCAATGGTCGATTTCATCGGCAGCCTGCCGGCACCGCGGCAAGTGTTACCGAACGATCCCGAGAAACGGGCTGCAGTAGTCCATGGCGGAAAGGTGTTCTCGTCGACGGGCTGCGCCTCGTGCCACGTCCCGAATGTTGGAAGCGCGGAAGGTGTCTACAGCAATTTCCGACTTCAAAAGGTGGTGGACAAGACCACGATTTTCGGTGACCCCTATTATGCGGAGAACATTGAAAAAGAAATTCCGATTCCTCCCGAACAACCGTATTTGACAGAGTGGAAAACGCCACCATTGTGGGGCGTGGCGGATACGGCGCCGTACTGGCACGATGGTTCGGCGAAAACACTGGAAGATGCGATTCTGAAGCACGCCGATGAAGCACTGGCTGTCCGGAACCGTTACAAATCGCTCCCGGCCAATGAACAACAAGACCTTGTGGCTTTTCTAGGGAGTCTACGG
>CAXBSB010000469.1:0-1981 GCA_963977965.1 uncultured Schlesneria sp. | reverse complement strand
CGTGGCCGGCCTCATGGCCAACCTGGTCCTGCGGGCCCTGTGCGCGGCAGGAAACCTTTCGCTTTAGTTTCGCAATCCGCTCGCAATCGCCCAACGAGTGGCGTAGAAAAGGCGAAAACCAATGGCCGAACCGTTCCGCAAAGCCGCCATCCTCGCCACCGGGGACGAGATCGTCGGGGGTCGCACCACCGACACCAATTCCGGTTGGCTGGCCGATCGCCTCGCCTGTTTCAGCATTCCAGACCTGAACATCGTTACCCGATGCTGTAATCACGCGTTGTCCATCACCGCTGAAGTCGATCGAAGTGAAATTCGTTTCGGCGGTCATTGGTACACCGACTGCGTTCCCCGTTTCAGAATCCCGGACCTGAGCTGTTTTCTCACCAGCCGCGATCAACCGCTTCCCATCGGGACTGAAGACCGTTGCGTGGACCTTGGGGAACGCAAAGTGACTGGTTGATTTACCCGTCTCGACATTCCAGATCTGAACGGAATCATCAGAACTGCCAATCGCCATCCGTTTGCCGTCTGAACGAAACTCAGCGCATGTCCGGTGTCCCTGATGCTTCAGCGACTGGCTGATCAGTGCATTATTGTCGACATTCCAGACGCGTGCGGTCTTGTCTGCACTGGCTGTCAGCACCAGTTGCCCTTCGCCGAGCATGAACTCGCCATGATAGACGGGGCCGTCGTGCTGCAGCGGATGACCATAAGGCTGGCACGTTTCCGCGTCCCAGATCCGAGCGGTATTGTCGCGACTGGACGTGATGACCCAGCGGCCGTCCGCACTGTATTCGGCATCGTACACGACGTCTTCGTGAATCAGTCGATGCCCGAATGGTTCACCTGTTTCCGCGATCCAGATCTGAGCTGTTCCATCGTCGCTGGCTGTCACAACGCGAGTTCCATCCGGGCTGAACTTCACTCGGTTCACGTCGTTGGAATGTTTTAGCGAGGCACCAAGCTGCTTTCCCGACTTCAGATCCCAGATCGTCGCCGTGTCATCCTCACTGGCCATCGCAACGCGCTGGTTGTCTGGACTGAACGAGGCGTAGGTCACGCCGCTCGAATGGCCATTCAGAGTCTTGATCAATTCCCCGGTACTCGAATTCCAGATCCGAGCAGACTTGTCGTCACTGGTGGTCACGATCTGCGTTCCATCGGGACTGAACGACGCATGGCGAACGGGGTTTGCATGGGTCATCGGCCGATTGAGCAGTTTCCCGGTTTCAGCATCCCAGATTCTGGCGGCTGAGTCGCGACTGACGGAGACCACCAGCGTGCCATCCGGGCTGAAGACCGCACGGGAAACAGCCCCTTCCTGTCGCATCGGATCGCTGACAGGCAGGCCCGTATTCGCGTCCCAGGTACGAGCCGTTCCGTCACGGCTGCACGTGACGATGCGGCGACCATCCGTACTGAATTCTGCTCGCAGCACGATATCTGCATGAACCATCGGCGTACCGATCGGCTGCCCTTCCACGGTCCAGATCCGCGCTGTCGCATCACTGCTGGCCGTCACCACCTTCCGCCTGTCAGCACTGAAGGCCGCGTGATAGACGAAGCCCGCGTGACGAAACGTTCCCTGTATACTCGGGATAGCCCCCGAAAGAGCTCGACGAACCTGCAGGCGCGCTTCGGGAAGTTCGTGTGTGCTGAGGGATTTCAACCACAGGATTGTGGCTTCATCGCGAGGTCGCTCAACCGAGACCAGTCGAGCCCGGCGAGCCCAATAGGTGGCCAGCAGTTCCTTGGCTCGCTCCTCCTGCCCGGCAAACTCACTGAGCTTCGTGTAGGCTGCCAATGGAATATCCGTCTCTGCCCGTTCAATCTGCGCCGACAGATCGGCAATCGTGCTCTGACGCTGCTGGTACATCAGGAATCGGATCGCAACAACGGCAAACACGATTGCTGCGACAGTCACACCGCCAGCCGCAAAGGCCAACCGCTTCCAGTTGTTCTTTGGGGTTTCCGATTCGAT
>CAXBSB010000468.1:0-2060 GCA_963977965.1 uncultured Schlesneria sp. | reverse complement strand
TTTTTCAAGCAGAAGACGGCATACGAGATTCCGAAACGTGACTGGAGTTCAGACGTGTGCTCTTCCGATCTAGGTACGGGTTGTAGGCTCCAGCTTGATCGACGCCTATCGACAGCAGCGTGATTCTGTCATTGACGCAACTCCGGCATCCCATGTTTCGCTGGCTCAATGGTGTATTTCGTATCGCCTTCATGACGAAGCACGTGACGAGTTGAGAAAGTGCCTGAAACTCGACCCCGAACATTCCACGGCTCGAAAACTTCTTCGGCGTCTGGATGACATGCTGGATGTGGCCAAAGACAAGCCGACAGCCACCGAACGCCCTCCTCATCGAACCGCTGACGGGTTTCTGACTCAGGATGTTGAATCGCTCGGCGGTTTGTCGAACGAGTCCGCCACGAACTTCACTCAGCGGATTCAACCACTGCTGATGAACAAATGCGGGAACGCATCCTGTCACGGAACGACCACTCCACCAGAAAAGCCTGATGGGTTTCATTTGTTGCCCGTCCGCTCAGGAGCAAACGCAAATCGCCGTTACACCGAACGCAACCTGATTGAGGTGATGCGCTATGTCGACCTTGAGCAGCCTTCGCAAAGCCCGTTGGTGACTCTCCCGCAAGGAGCACATGCGGGAATTGCAGGCGTATTCAACGGAGCGACCGGAAATGCTCAATTGAAAATGCTTCGGACCTGGATCAAAACCGTCGCGGACGAGAAACGGACGGAAGAAGCAGAATGGAGCGGACGTCCGCTGCTGGTCAACAAGTCTCAGGCAGCGCCTCCACGTCCTCTGGCCGCAGAATCATCGGACGTTGAATCCACAGTAGAAACCCTGCTGCGTACTGCTGGTACCGGCCTTCCTTCGTCAGAGGCTGTCCCGCCAGCGGCGAATTCAAGAAGTCGGGCATTAACGTCGACGGCCCCACCATCGTTGACCGGGGCTCCCGTTGAGTTGACTGCCGAGCAGCGTCACGGACAACCAATCGAAACGACGAAGACTTCGCAGAAAAGCGATTCTGCCAGAATCGATCCCGCAAAACTTGATCGGGCGAAACCGGAAGCTCGTCCCGATGATCCATTTGATCCCAATGTATTCAATCAGAAGTTTCACGGACGAAGTGTCAGGAGCAATGGAGTGAATCGATGACGTCGTCCCTCTGACGCATCAGTGTCACTGAGGTCATCGCAGACTCAACGTTCCAGACAGGCTTTGTCGCGAATCACGAAAGGAAGATTATGCTTCAGTCAACAAAATCTCGGCCGTCGCTTGCCATATTGAGTGTCAAATGGCTGCTGCTGTCTCTCGCGTTTGTCTGGCTCGTGGGATGTGTGGCACCCAATACACGCACCAAAGGTCGTGACCCGTTTGCCGAAGGAAAATTCAAGTGCGGCGAAGAGATGCCGCCGGGACATCTTTCGAAGTCAAAGGGTTAACAGGTGGCTCTCCCGACGATAATTCGTCGGCTGTTTCGAGTAATCGAGCTGCCTGCCGCCTGAGTGCTTCGGCGCGGTCCAGGCCCGCTACCCGTTCCAATCCTTCCGTACGTGCGTCTTTGACCTCAACCTGCTGCGGCTTATCGACACCCCACATCTTGCGTATGTCGACCAGCAGCTTGCGAGACTCCGACAGGTAGCGGATATCTGATGTTTCGGTCCAGCGTTGTAGAGCTTGAGCTGCGGCTCGTTCCAACGCTTCTGTCTGACGGACACGAAACGCGACGACGTCATCGAACAGTTCCAGTCGTAACCATTCTTCGACACGTCTTACCACGCGGTGGACCACGTGGTAAGAGGTATCCAGACCGGCGGCGATGTCAGAAATGGAACGATGCCGAACGGCCCATTCCTGATACCAAGCCAGATCGCGAGCACTCGGCTGGTACGGCTCAACCGTCTTCTTGTCATTGGCCCCCGTCAATTTCTCAAGGGGCTCGTCGAATGGTTCGAGCTTTCGGACGGGTTCTCGCTTCGGCATTTCGAAGACTCCTGATCCTCAATCGGGCTACGTCGTCGCGACGGCCTTGCCATTTTTTCGCTTCCAATGTCCGATCGTTGCC
>CAXBSB010000467.1:0-2065 GCA_963977965.1 uncultured Schlesneria sp. | reverse complement strand
AATGCGCAGCAAGCTGCAGCTGCTCGCTCGTCAGGTCATAGCGACGCAACAACGTCTGCTTGAGGTTACCGTGACACCGCTGCGGGAGCTCGCCACCAAGAATGGCCTCTTTACATACTTCAGTGATTGTCGGAACAGGGGTGAAGCAATAAAGCAACCTAGTTGGAGGACCACCCAACTCCGATTCGAACGCTGCAAGAGCAGCCTCGGCGACATGAATGGCAAGTGCGTCAACAAGAATAAGAATTACCGATCTTCCCTCCTGCAACGCGCGTTGTACCATTCCGGCCACGCACAAATAGCCCTTTTCGGGGTGATTAAAAAACACAGTGGGGTTTGATTTGACCCACTTCGAAAATGGATCGGCGGGATCATCCCCTAAGGGGGGCAGCTTCCGCTGATAGAACAATCGCTCAATGTAGCCCGCGTATGCGTTGACCCACTGGCCAAATGAATCATCGAGATCGGTCCAGCGGGCAACTTGTGGTGGTGGCGCATAGAGCCGAACTAACCGTTGGGCGGTCTCGCTTTTTGCGTACCCAGGCAGAGATGCGAGATGACTCGCCGCGCCATCTGTCATGCCGCGCGGCTTCACTTGCAGCCAGCGATCAAGCTCCTCGGCGACGCCATCCCAGAGCGCGTTCAAACTGGTGACTACCTGCTCAAAGGTGTCTGGCCGCTCGATTTGAGCGATTCGGACTGCTTGGCACATGTGCCGTGATACTTCCGCATGTATGGGAGCGGGTAAGGGAAACGGCAGAGGAATATAACTTGCCCGTGCAAGGTCTTGCGGCGATTCACTCCGCAAGCCCGGCAAGGATAAAGGGCGTTCGATCGCAGGCCGAATAAGCGGAAGTAATGCCCGCCGACGCAGCCACTCTTGAGCAAAGCTTACGGGGCAAGCATCCTCCCGCAATAATTCTGCAAAGTCCGCGGCCACTTCTGGAAGCGGAATCTCGCGTTGAGCAAGAGATCTCAATTGTTCGCTTAGCCACTCTACAACTGGGGCCGCTGCAAGTGGTTCTGGAACTTCGTTACCAGATGCGGCGACAACAAGCCAATCCATCATGGACGATACATCTGTAATTCCGGTCAACAACCATTCGGCAAGTGTTGCGGCCCAGTCGTTTTGCAGGATTGTCGTGGGGCCACGCCGCTGCAGTAATTTCCAGGAGACAACAAGTTCGTCAGTCAACCACGAAGGCGGTTCTGCATTGAAAAGTGACTGTACCTCCCCGCGTGGGGTGTATTTGCGAAGATGGACTCCCTTTACCGAACGAAGGCTGCGGAAATGCTCCCATGCCGAGCTATCGAGTATGTAAGTTAGACGCCGTCGAGTGGCCGGGTCGTTGATTTGTCGCAGTAGATCGCCGATGACATGAAATGCCGCCAATTCCTGCATAAGACTGGACACACGCTCGCCCTTGCCCTCAAAGATGCGGTAAGGGTCATAAACCAAATCAACAGATACTTCCTCCGTCATGGCGGTATTCCAAATCAGCCAGAGAGAAAACCGGAAATCAACGCGAGTCAGTTTTCAGTTTATCGTGCTCCCTCTTCTGCCTTAGGTACTTGTTCAGCTGAGAATACAACCCCGAGTAGAAGTGAGGCCATTTGCTCAGGCGATAGGCCGAACGCCGATTGCCAGGTCTGGATTAAATTGCAGATTTCTGTCGTTGCCTGCTCATGCTCGAAAACCGGGAACTCTTTACGACTACCATCTGGCATAACGACTGTGATCCGCCCGGCCGGTGGGCTAAGGGACTGAATGACTTCGAGAATGCCCGATGCCCGCCCATAGTCTTCCTGATTCAGCTGCCGTGACTCCTTGTTGGCGATCGCAGATACCACCTCTTCGATGAGCAGGTCTGCCTTACCTTCTGAAGCGACGAGTCTCTGAACAATCGGCGCGATAACGTGGTTGTCCGGTCCTGCAAGCATTTCCACTTTACGAAGCGTGTCAACCACAGCGTCCCGGTCGCTGCCCGCGTTCTGAAGCTGCCGACGTACGGGCGCTCGCGCGCCCTCTACCTGGCGTCCAAGACGCTCGCGGAAATCTCTCCAT
>CAXBSB010000466.1:0-2085 GCA_963977965.1 uncultured Schlesneria sp. | reverse complement strand
GCAAGAGAAGAGTGTCAAACCCGGCATTAATGATGCTTTTCGAGATCCTGACGTCAAACAGTTTGTCGAGAAGTTCGAAATCGAAAGACGCGAAGTCTTCACTCGCCGCAAGGGAATCGTGGCGGCCTGCAAGATTCAACCGGGTCAGACTGTGGCAGACATTGGCGCCGGAACCGGGCTGTTTACCAGAATGTTTTCTGAGGCGGTTGGCAAAGACGGGCGAGTGATCGCGGTCGATATCGCTCAGAAGTTCCTTAATCACATTCAAGAGACCAGTCGGGCTGCGGGACAGCAGAACATCGACACCATGCTCTGCAAAGTCGATTCCGTGGAGCTGCCACCGAATTCGATCGATGTTGCCTTCATCTGTGATACCTATCACCACTTCGAGTTTCCGCTGAAGACGATGAAATCGCTGCAGAGTGCCCTGAAACCAGGTGGGCGAGTCGTGCTGATTGATTTTCGTCGCATCGAAGGGACCAGCACGGACTGGGTCTTGAACCATGTGCGGGCCGGCCAGGAAGTCTTCGAGGCCGAGATCGCGCAGGCAGGCCTTAAGAAAGTCTTCGAAGATCGGGAACTTCTGAAAGAGAATTACTTCGTCGTTTTTGAAAAGGCGGTGGCTGCAACGCCTCGCGCAACATCGAAGTTGGAGTTTCCAGTCATTCCCGGTTACGGCGGCGTATTGCCTCGTCCGAAGGCTGTGGAACAGCCACGATCAGGTGCCAAGGTCGTCTTTGATGCCACCGCAGATACGAAGCCCGCCGAATTCAACAAGGGGTTGGACCGTGTTGCTCGACTGCTCAATCTTTACGGAGCAGCGGGACTGAAATCTCACGACGTAAAAATCACGATTGTCCTGCACGGCGAGGCGACGAAGTCAGTCTTGAATGACGCCGCTTACAACGAACGGTTTCAAGTCGAGCGTAATCCGAACCTGCCGCTGATTCGTGAATTGCAGAAGGCTGGTGTGGAAGTCCTCGTGTGCGGGCAGGCACTCAATTACAAGGGGTTTCCGGACGACTCAGTCTCCGAAGGAATACCGATTGCCAGTGCGGCATTGACTGTCGTTGTCAACAAGCAGGCGGACGGCTACTCGTACGTTCCTGTTCCGTAAGGGTGATGAAGGAGTATTGTCAGCATGCCACGCAAGATTTGTCTTTGGGTTTGCGGGCTGTTCATCGCTGCAGGGGGAGTGTCGCTGGTCGCACTGGCTGAGGAGCAGCAGTCGCCAGTCACCGCACGTCCGATTCCGGAAGGACCGCTCGGTGATGCAATCAGGCTGGGACGAGATCTTGTCGAGAACACTCGCGACCATCGCCTCTCCAAACCTTTTGTCGGGAATGCACTCAACTGCACATCCTGCCACCTGAGGAACGGAACGGATCTGCGGGCGGCGTCGTTCGTTGGCATTGCCACGGCATATCCCGCATGGTCACCACGTGAAAAGACCGTGATCACGCTGGAAGACAGAATCCTGAACTGCTTCATGCGAAGCTGCAACGGCATTCGCCCTCCGCTGGGAAGTGAAGTATCAGTCTCGATTTCGGCGTACATCACCTGGTTGTCTACGGACCAGCCGATCCGCATGAATGCGGACCGGCCTGCTGGGCCTCTCGCAGTACCGCAACTGAAATTGGATGTCACTCAAGCAAACCGGCAGCGAGGCGCAAAGCTTTACGTGGCTCGCTGTGCAAGTTGTCACTTGGAGAACGGACAGGGTGACAAGAAGAATCCGCCCGTCTGGGGTGCACGCTCGTTCAACGACGGTGCGGGATTGGCAAACGCTGTTCAACTGGCGTCGTGGCTGAAAGTCGCGATGCCGCTCGACGAAGCGGATCTTAGTGCGCAGGAAGCCCTGGACCTGGCGGCGTTTATCAATTCCCACGACAGGCCCGTGTTCCGACTGGAAGAACATCTGCCCCCCAGGGCTCAAGTCGGAGTCTACAATTCCCGAATCCAATCAGAGAACGGGGATTCCGGGAAGTAGCTGTTGTGCGGGGAGAGTCTCCGTTCTGTCACAGGTACTGGTCAACGAGATCGTCGTCGTCATGTCATCGACAGTAATATTTGCATGACGACGAT
>CAXBSB010000465.1:0-2096 GCA_963977965.1 uncultured Schlesneria sp. | reverse complement strand
GCAAGGTGCCCGATAGTGTAACGGTAGCACAACAGATTTTGGTTCTGTTTGTCCAGGTTCGAATCCTGGTCGGGCAATTCGACTTACGGCGAGTGAATGGCGAAAATAAGCCCATTCTATGCCCTATCCGAGCAGGCGGTCGAAAGTTCATGCTGCTTGTCGCTGTGCATCTGGCATTAGATGAGCGTACGTGTCCATCGTCATGCTTATGGTAGAATGCCCCAGAATCGCCTGGATCGCTTTGATGTTCACGTTGTCGGCCAGCATGATTGACGCACTGCTGTGTCGCAGATCGTGGAAGTGAACACCATCCAATCCAGCCGCTGTTCTTACCTTCGACCACGACCACCGATGGAAACTGCACTTCCGCAGTAACCCGCCCACGCTGTCAGGGAACACATACGGGCAACCTGCCAGTCCTTCAGTCATCGCCTTAGCACGACGCGTATTGAGGGCCTCAACTGCGATCTTCGGCAGTGCGATCTGACGTTTGCCAGAATCGCTCTTGGGTTCCTTCAGTCGCAACGCACCTTTGATTTCTTCCAGAGAGTGCCGAACCTGCAAGATTCCTTTTTTCAGGTCGATGTCGTCCCACTGCAAACCGAACAGTTCCCCCTGCCGCATCCCCGTTGTCAGTGCCAGCGTGTAAACGGCGTGGAATCGGTCGCCCTCACTGGATTTCAACAGGGCCTTGGCCTGATCCGCCGTCAGTGGCACAACGGGTCGTTTCTTAATCTTGGGAGGGTCGACACCAAGGCAGGGGTTCCGCCCCACAAGTTGCCACCGCAACGCGATGGTGAACGCTCTACGCAACGTGACGTAGCAATACTGGCGAGTCCGTGCCCCTTTCTCGTCAGCTTCGAGTGCCGATAGCATCGTTTGAATGTGGAGTGGTCGCAGAGCTGCCAACTTAATTGAACCAATACGAGGAATCAGGTAACTGTCGACTATGGACTTGTAGCCTGAGTAGGTTCCGGGCGCGGTGTTCGGCTTCGCGGATTCTTCCAGCCACTTGTTGAGCAAGTCGCCCACGGTCATCTTGCCACAATCAAACGCAGTTCCATTGAGCCTTGCAGATGCCTCATTGGTCAGCTTGGTGGCGACCTCTTTTTTTGTCTTACCATAGAATGCTTTCCGCCGGCGCTTCCCGGTCGCATCCTGCCCAATTTCGATACGAGCCACCCAGAGACCATCTGGCCACTGGCTGATTGATCCTTCGCCTTTTCCGCGTCGTGACATACTGATCCTTCCGCGCCAAGTTTGACGCAAGTGTAAGACCGTTCCCCAGCAACCGACCCTAGGCGCATCAAGACGCACCCGCAGTCCTCGCGGATTCCTGCACAGTTGAAGGGGAACGGACTTTCGCTTTCCAATGAAGGATAGAGTTCTTGATTGCACTCATTGCCAGCTTCGTAAGACCGCTGGCGGGCTTTAGATTCTTTCGTGGTAGCATGTGCGCGGCTTGCGCGCATGTTTTTGGTGAGCGACCAACGGGAGCGGCATTCACAACTTCGAGCGGTAGCTCGTATTGGGTTGAGGGCACTGCCCTCATTAGGCTCATTCTTTCCGCATCGGATTCTTGAGCCATTTGGCGATTTCCTCACGAAACTGTGGCTTCATGATGCAACTGATGTGATCACCTTTGGGAATCTCCACCACGGGCCAGTCACCACGGATCGCATGCAGTGGATCGACATACAGTTTCTTCAGTCCATCCTTGTCCCCGATGATCATCGCGACAGGCAGTTGGATCGACATGATGTCATTTTCGGTCAATGCCAGCTTCGAAAGGCTTTGAAAGCACAGTCCCACCGGTTTGCCGTCCCGGCCTCCCGCTGCGAAGATCCGCTGTTCGAAACCTCCTTCCTTCAGCCAACCGGAACCCGCCAGCGTTCCCGACAGGACTCGGTCGGGATGCGTGACCAGGAACTTGGCGGTGATGATCCCCCCCATGGAGTATCCGACAATGTGCGCCTTTTTGATGTTGAGGTGATTGAGCAGACGAGCGATGTCTTCCACCAACTCCATTCCATAAGCATCGACCTTGGTTGGCTTATCCGATAACAGATCGGAAGAGCGTCGTGTAGGGAAAGAGT
>CAXBSB010000464.1:0-2113 GCA_963977965.1 uncultured Schlesneria sp. | reverse complement strand
GGTGCCACTGTGCCACCCCATCGCGGTGCACGGAGTGGACGTCGATCTCGATATCCAGTCGAGATTTGGGCAGGTTCATCGTAATCTCTTCGAAGACCCACCATTCGATGAGAGGTGATCATAAGGGATGCTTCGACCGGATGAAATTGCCGCGATCCTGCTCGCAGAGCGGTTGCCGCTCACGGCCTTTGTGGCCAGTGTGACGCGAGACTTCCATCTGGCTGAAGACATCTTCCAGGAATTGTGCGTCAAGGCGGTGGCGACGGCGGCCCAGTTCGAAAGTCCTCAGCATCTCCTGCACTGGGCGCGATTAGCTGGGAAGAATCGCGCGATTGACGTTCTGCGGACACGCGACGGTCGTTACGAAGGTTTGAGTGACGATGTTTTGGAAAAACTCGCCTCGGAATGGCCCAGTCAGGCGGATGTTTCACCGATGCGAGCAGCTTTAGCGTTTTGCATCGAGCAGATGACTCCCAAGAATCGCGAACTTCTGCGGATGCGCTATTTTGAGCGGCGCTCCTGCGATGAGTTGGCAGCAATCTTGGGACGCAAAATTGAGACGGTTTATCAGGCCTTGTCGCGACTGCATAAAGCCCTCGGCGAGTGTATCCGCGCTCGTCTCCAGCAGGAGACCGCTTGATGGAAGAGAATCAATTTCTGGATCTCGTCATGCGGTATCAGGATGCGACCCTGACTCCTGATGAGCGCGCGAGGTTGGAGCAAGCGTTGGCGTCAGAGGAGACGAAGCGAAGGCTTTACGCCGAGACATTGCTGCAGTCTGCCGCGTTATGCGACCAGTTTCGCCAGGATGCCGTCTACACGCCAGTCGCATCACACAAGGAGACCTGGACCGGAAGAGTCCGAACACACTCTGCTCTAGCGACTGCCATGCTGATCCTCGGCATCATGGTCGGTTTGATTGGAAGTGGCGTCGTCCTGGCAATGACGAAAGTGCGCCTAGTCATCACAACGGAAGAGCTTTCGATTCTCCGGGACGGCGGCTTTGAGTCGCAAGTGGGTGGCCTTTCTTTGGGCTTTCCGAGGCGAAACGGTGTCTGGGGAGGTGACCGCACGGAGGTTGTGACTTCCGGCGCGACACCGGGAAGCCATCGGCTCCAGTTTGTGCAAGCGGAGGCCGATCCCGCAACGCCTCAGGGGCGTGCCATCGCATGCGATTTGTTTCAGCTCGTCAATCTCCGAGATCTGCCGCAACAACCTCATGGTCAGGATTCCTCGTCGCTGGAGTTGTCCGCCAGGTTCCTTGATGCCCGTGCAGGGAACACACAGCCATCGGTCACGTTTTTCTGCCAGATCTACCTGTTTCGCGGTGACCTGACGACGATGCACGAGACTTGGCCGACCCGCATCAGCGAGGCGGTCTCCAGCGGCTCAGCAGAGGTTACAACATTGGGTGACAGTGGATGGCGACTGGTCACCGCACGCTGCCTGAGTGTGGAGGACGCCGACTTTGCTGTGGTCCACATCGCCGCACGTCCGAATCTTCGCGGCCCGATGCCAGCCGATCTGTTCGCCGATGACGTCAAGCTCACCCTGAAAACACGCCCCTCGCTTCCTGAACAAATTGTCGATCGGTGACAGGTCTCGCCTGTTTCCAACTCAGAAAGGTCACGACCCGTGATAAAGACGGAATTCCTTTTTGCGGCCGCACTGGTCCTGTTTCCACTGGCAGCGGGTGCGATTGATTATCCGTACCAAACGGCGGAGCCACAGAAAGCCGGCTGGCCACTGACTGCTGTTGAACTCAGTTACATCGTCGATAAGCCGGAACACGATCGCCGGCCGGGACGCGAAGCGAACAAGCATTTGCCGCAACTGTGGCCGGTCGTGCCCTGCGCCGGGCATTGGGGTGGCACCAGTTGGCTCGATACCCATGCAAAGCTTGTCGAGTATGTGATGGCCAACCCCGGTCCGTGCGATGTGCTGCTGGTGGGTGACAGCATCACACAGCAGTGGGGCAGTCCCCTCGACAAGGGAGTGTTGAATGAGGCGTGGAAGAAGCATTTTGCGGACTATCGCACGATCAACATCGGCATCGGTGGTGATAAGACGCAGAACGTGCTGTGGCGGCTCGACCACGGCGGGGTGGATGGCC
>CAXBSB010000463.1:0-2142 GCA_963977965.1 uncultured Schlesneria sp. | reverse complement strand
GTTGTCGGCGAACACTGACCACTTACCTTCGGCTCGGCAGGAGCCTCGCCCTCCCGAAGGGGAAACCATGTTTTCGGGGTCATTTCAGTTCTGCCCGGACCGCTCTCTGTCGACACCCCTGGCAAGTCAATCTGCAGCTGCGCACTGGATTTCGCGTTGATCCTTTTTTACCCCGCAGGCTGCTTCGCGAACGACACAGTCGGGAAGGAAACACAGAAGGAGATTCAGTTCGGTCGAATATTCCGCAGGGGCGCGGGGAAGGAAACGCGAAACCGCCTCCGCGGCGGTCAGCAGGTCGCTGAAAATGGCGTCAAAGAACGTGCTGCTCCCAAACTCCACATCAGTTGCGGACGAGTGCGAATCTCTTCGCGTCAATTCGATTCGAATCGTCCCATGCACTACCATCAGTTATCCTGCAAGATACAATTCGCGAATGGGGGGCTTAGGAAGTTGCCCCATTTGATGGTTGAGTCTCCCAGTCAGAAAACAGAAACCGGCCGATGAAAACGGCCAGAGATCATTTGGACCACGGGATCAAATGGCCAAGAAGAAACCTTTGAAATCTTCCACGCCAGTTCGGCAATTGCCGTTTGAAGACGTTGCGCCGCAATCTGCCAAACCAGACACGGAAGTGACGCTCTCCCAACTCGAATCGCATCCCTGGAAGGCCGACATACTGCGTGGGCCGTTGAATGCGGCGGATTTCAAGACATGCATGTTTCCGTTGCTGTTCTTCAAGCGGACCTCAGACGTTCACGACGAGGAATATCGAGCCGCTCTGAGCGAATCGGATGGCGACGAAGAATACGTGATGTTTCCGCAGAACTATTGCTTCCAGATTCCCAGGGATTGCCATTGGGACGACGTTCGCAAGGTGGCCACGAATGTTGGTCAGGCATCACAGAAGGCGATGCGTGGCATTGAAAACGCAAATCCTGGCACTCTGTATGGTAGCTTTGGTGATGCTGCTTCGACGAACAAGGACCGTTTGCCGGACAATTTGCTGCGGGACCTGAATGGACATTTTTCCAGAGTCAACCTCGGTTATCAGGTGGCTCAGGACGACATTCTGGTGCAATCCTACGAGTACCTGATCAAGAAGTTTGCCGATGTGACGAAGAAGAAGGACGGCAACCTCAGTATCCCGCTGTACGTCACGTCCGAAACGACGCAGACGAGCGAAGAGAATGCCGCGTTTCAGGCAACCGCAATTCCAGAAGCTTTTACGGTATGGCTGAAGAGTTATGCGGATTTCCACACGGCGCTCGCTGCGATTCCTGACGGAGCGTCCCGATGAGCAAAGCGAAAGTGAAGAGGCTCACCGTGATGGTCTCATCGACCGTTTATGGCAGCGAAGATGTGCTCGATCGAATCCATGACATGCTGGCGAATTTCGGCTACGAAGTCTGGATGTCGCACAAAGGCACACTGCCGGTGTCGTCACATCGTTCGGCATTCGAAAACTGTCTGGAAGGCGTCCGGCGAGCGGACATCTTTCTGGGCATCATTGGAACTCGGTATGGCACGGGAATTGATAAAGAGGATCCTGCCTCGCTTTCCATTGCCCACCAGGAACTGCGGCTCGCGATCGAACTGAAGAAGCCTCGCTGGCTTTTGGCCCATGAGAATATCCTGACCGCTCGAACTCTGTTTGCGAGACTTGGTCATGAAGGCGTGGAGGGCCGAAAAGCGTTGAAGCTGAAGCGTTCCGATGTGCTGGAGGATCTGCGGCTGATCGATATGTACGAAGAGGCAACATTTGACCGTCTGCCGCTGGCCGAACGAATTGGCAACTGGGTGCAGAAGATTCATTCGGCAGACGATGCGGGACGCTACATTCTGTCTCAGTTCTTTCGCTATCAGGAAGTTCTGGCATTTGTTGAGGAACATTTCAGAAATGGAACTCCTTTGTTGGAAGGGCAGGCAGACCGATGACTCCGGAGAAGATCAAGCAACTGCTCCGCCTCGGTGAAAGTCGTCCGGTGGAATTCAGGACAAGCCTGAAATCAACCGATGCGATCGGAAAGAACGTCTGCGGCTTCCTGAATTCCTCGGGTGGCTACATTGTTTGTGGAGTCGCAGACGACGGCGAAATTGTCGGTGTGGATATCTCTGACGCACAGTTACTTGTATGGGAACAGA
>CAXBSB010000462.1:0-2150 GCA_963977965.1 uncultured Schlesneria sp. | reverse complement strand
CTTGCCAGAAAAGACGGAAACGGCAGTTTTCCAAAAAAGAAAGATTCCGTCTAATAATAGTTATCGCAATCAAAGATGGCAGGACCATCAGTATCGATCTTAGCTCGACTTATCGAACCATATCCAAGTTGGCGGGACGTACTCACGCCCTCCGTGACATCTTGGAACTTCGGTGACTCGTGCGGTGTTTCTAACACAATTCGCATTGGCGGTACCTATGCCGGTGATGAACGCCCATTCGTCGGCTCCATCGAGCCATTCATTTTTGACGCCGATGAGTTTCCCGATGACGCGGCAATTTCGGATGCGGTTCGACAGTGTACTGGCATTGAATGGACACATTCGATTGTCGTTGCAGCAATGTGCAATCAACCGCAAGACCACCGCATACTTTGCGAACTCGCAATTGACATCGCGATTCGTGTCGGTGGTATAATTGACTTTGATCGAATAGATGCTCCAATCGATTCGGGGCTTCGACGGTGCGACTGGACTTTCGGCAACGACGACCACTGGACGCTGCTTGGAACACCTGAAGAAGCGCGGAAATGGCTTGCTAATTCACGCTTTCACATGAGCAAATAATGCGATAACAATCGCGTGCACCCGAGCACGCGAATCAGCCGATTTTGAAATTGACAATCTTTCGCGCGTGCCGGGTGACGCGTGCCGTTATGCGGTAGCCTCTGATGCGCGAAGCGTACTTCCACGAAGACGACTACTGCCAGGTGGAAATCCTACCGGTCGCAAACTACGAGTTCTGCCGTGAGCAAATGGGTGAGATCGCGGAGTTCTCGACAAAACACGACACTGGATTTGGTTGGACCGACATGTTCGTACGCTCGGAGTCTCCTACGAGCCTAAAGCAGATCGGGCTGACCCGCGCGGCCCTTGAATCGGAATTGTGTCTATACCTGCCGAAGTTTGACCGTGTGCTGACAGGTTATAGTACGTACCGGGAAGAATGCCGAAACGCGATCGCATTTGGAGCGGGCACCAATTTCGTTTTGTTTGCAGGATTCGACTCTGAATACGTGTCACACCTCTGGCTTACGATTTACGGACTGACTTTAACCGATATGAAGCTTGCCCATCGTGCCTTCGCGTATTTGTCACGCTCGCATTTGCTGTTAGCAGATTGGTTTATGTTGGCACTCATCGTCCTTGCGGATACCGATGCAGTTGCTAGATACTTGTCAGAGTTTCAAACGGAATCGCCAATGAACGAAAACGCATAACGAGGCGGTCAACTTGACCCGCAGTCGGCGGTGGCTCAAAGTGTTGGCGTGTTGATTGGACGCCCGTCGCTTATCGCGGGCAAGTTACCTTGGTCGTTACGCAGAAAGACGAGTCGTTCCATGCCGGCTTGGATCAGCATCTATTGCAAACATCCGATTGGTGCTGTGACTCCCGATCAGCTGAAGAGCGGCATCCGTGACAATGACTATTGGACTCTGGCTGAACAATACAACGTTGATGAAGATCTTGTTGACCCTGCCCTCGCGGCCCTGCAAGTTGACGCCGACGGCAACGGATACCAGTTGCATTATCGTTGCAGAGGCGAGCGTCCACTACTCATTCATGTTTGGGATTCGCCTGATCGCGTCAAAGAAGAGATTGAGGAAGCGGTGGAATGTTTTGAAAATGCTTCTGCAAAAAACAAAACGCACATTCAAAATCACTTGGCAGAGGTCCAAGCTGTCGTTGGCATTGAAATGGGCTTTAGTCAACTTGAAGACATGGGGATCGTGTTTGCGTACGAGGTTGCGCGATGGCTTGGACAACATCGTGGCGGTTTGATCAAGGACGATGATGACAACTGGTCATTGATAGATGACGGCGCGTTCGTCCACCTGTGATCTGTTTCATCTGCGTAACAATGCGATGCACGCCGAGTTGCGGTGGTTCACTTTTTCACTAAACAAGGTCTCTCGCCGCAACCGGGTGATCGCGGTCGTTCGGCGAGGAGGACGTGGTGACCTTCAAGACACTCTATGACGTTCTTGATGGGATTCGTGAGAGGCCCGCCATGTACCTCGGACCGATTGTCATCGAGGAATTAGGCGGACGAGTTGTCAGGATAGACGGAATGCTTGCCAGAAATGACGGAATCGGCAGTTTTCCAAAATAGAAAGTTTCCGTCTAATAAT
>CAXBSB010000461.1:0-2154 GCA_963977965.1 uncultured Schlesneria sp. | reverse complement strand
ACGAAGCGCCTTTTATCCCACATCGCCGCGAAGACAGCGGAGATACGTGCGATGTGCCTACCATGCGCCGACGCGGACTTCTCCGTTTGTATCGAGGACGATGGTTGCTTTGCGTTGGAACAGGGGATGCTGCTGAAAGAGGGTGTCGGCCGTCTTCATATTAAGGCAACCGCGGTCGCTCAAAACGAAATCGAAGAGTGGTCCGATGCGAATGAAGGCGATGTGGAAATTTTGGACGGAAAGCTTAAGAGGCTACCTTCATTAACTGACGACGGCCGGCGTGCTGAATTTCGGACGTTCCTCGTAAAACAGTACCTCGAAGGACAGAGTATTTTGTCAAGCCTACACGACAACTATCCTGAGCTATTTCAAGAGGTGTCTCTCTGCAAAAACCATCGTGAGACACAGTTAATCTTTGAATGCAGCACCAGTTCTGGGCAGGCCGCCGATACTCTCAATCAGTCGCTTACAAGATTCAAGGACGAGCTTCTAAAGAACGTGGGCGGCATTCAGTCTTATACGGTGGATAACCTAGCTATGGAGGCCGTCGTAGATTGGCTTCTTCGGTGTCCACTTCGTTTTCCGGAGCTAGTGCAGTGAGGGAGACCCACATCGCCGAATTCGACACTGCGTTCAACTTTGTGCGCAGACCGACCTCGCTTCCGCCCGACTTGCGCCCCATTTGGAAGATTAGCATGTTGATTCTAATGCTTCACATTTGTTGTCGTGGAGGGAGATCATCGTTGCAGCGCCTTCATGTCTTAAATTGGGCGGTCAGAAACCATGAGAGCCGCGAGGACTTCAATCACCTTATTGAGGGTCGGCTTGAGCCAACCGATGTAGTTGTCAGATACGAACCCGGTCTTCAACGAGCAATCGACCTATCGCTAGGGCAAAAATTGGTTAGTCGTGTTGGGGGCGACAAGATTCAGCTCACTTCTACTGGCCGTGCTTTCGCCAAGGCGCTGCTTGCCGAAGAGTGCGTAGCCGTTGAGAAGACTTTTTTTCAGGGGATCAAGCAAACAGTGACTGAAGCCCGTATCGAACAGATTGTCTACATGGTGAGTACGTAAATGGGAATAAGGCTCCGCGAACTGCAAATTAGAGTGCGTACTACGGTAGGGCTGTTTGGTACTCGAATTCCATTCCGAAATACGCTTTGTGTTCTGCGTGCCCCAAATACGAGTGGTAAATCGACTTGCCTCCAGGCCATCGTTTATGCACTTGGCCTAGAGGGAATGTTCAAAGCCGGTAATGACGTTCCATTGCCTAAGGCGGTCACCGACGTGCTCAGGTACAAAGAGGGCCTATTGTCTGTAGTTGAGTCAGAAGTGTCCCTAGAACTTGAGAATGATCGTGGTGACATTCTTACGGTGCAACGGGCTGTCCGAAGTGAGAAGAATCGGAATCTGATATCAACTTGGCGTTCTCCCTTGTTGACGAAACCCACCGCATCTCCGCCGTTGAAGCAGGACTATTATGTGAAGTTGCCTGGGGCAGCAGTGCGCGCGGCGGGATTTCACCATATGCTCGCCGAGTTTATCGGATGGCAACTGCCAGAGGTGACCAAATATTCTGGTGGCGAAGTTCCGCTATACCTGGAATGCATCGCGCCATTGTTTATGATCGAACAGAAGAAAGGATGGGCGGTTCTTCCAGCTCGAATTCCGCAATATTTCGGAATCAAGGATGTAGCGAAGCGCGCAGTGGAGTTTCTCCTCGATCTAGACGCCTACCGGAATGCGGTGAAACGGCAACTTACAAAAGAGCGTGCGAACGGAATCCGCGAACGGTGGAAGGAGAGGCTAGACGAGATAAAGCGATTGGCGACATCAGTCAATGGCATAGTCGACAATATCTCTGACGAGCCACTTGCTACATGGCCCCCCATCGCCGCTCCGGTACTTCGTGTCCCTCGTGACGGCTGGATTCCCATGGAGGTGGCGATTCGTCGTGACTGGGAAAGACTAACGCAGCTGGAAACTCAGGATATTCCGAAAGTCGAGCAAGTCGCAGAACAATTGCAGACTGAACTGCGAACCGCTGAGGAGGAATTGTCACGCAAGGAGTTTGCCCTCAGGGCCACCTTTGAGGAGTTGCAATCCGAGTTGGCGCAGAAGCAGCAAGCCGCCGTTAGAATCTCCGCCCTCGAGG
>CAXBSB010000460.1:0-2178 GCA_963977965.1 uncultured Schlesneria sp. | reverse complement strand
TGATGTAAATGAAGCGGCCCGTTGTCGGCCCATGCGTCAGCGGGCCAAGGAAATTGGGCATCCCGTCGTCACGGTTGTCCTTGATAGTCACCGTGAATTCGAAGGTGAGATCGGCATCCTTCGACCGCTGCTTGTGGATGGTCGTGTAGTTGTTGCCCTTTCCCTCCTGGATGCCAAAGTCCACGTCAGCGGGAGGACCGACAAGGACGATGCGCAACCGCACCTCAGCTTCTGTCTTCGGTGTTTTGCTGTCCTTTTTCATCAGCCCGCCTCCTCCAGAACAGCGTTGTACCGGACTCCCAGCCACACGGTTGCCTCGTCCGGCGTTGTCCAATCGACCCGGTGTTTCCTGAACGCCGGGATGTTGATGAAATCGCCGACTTTCATCTCGACCATGCCATCCTCGAACTGCAACCTCGCTGTCCCCTGCAGCACGATTACCCATTCATGCTGCGGCTGGTCGTACCAGAAGTCTGCTGCTGAGGTATGGCCGTGGGAGATGATCCGCTCGATGCGCACGTCTGTAGATTGGATGAGCGTCTGAACGACTTCCCTGGGCATGTGCAACGGAAGATTATCAAAGATGTTATCGGTCATAACGACTTCTCTTTCGCGTCGGTCACGAGGCAGTATGGGTACTTCGTCACGGTTTCCCACGCCAGTTGCTGGAGCGAGCGATTGAATCTCTCGTCCCACGCTTCCCGCCTGGCGTTTTTCAGCATCGAGGGCATCGGCAGGCCTACGGGACTTCGGCCATAAAGTGCAGCGAAGTGCATGTAGGTATTGAGGGCCTCCATTGGGGCCGATGGATGAACGGCATCCACAAATAGTTCGCCCTGTTTCGTCAGGTTTGGCCATTCCCTGTTGGCGATCTGTTGTGAGTCGTTGTTGCTCATGCGAATTTCATTACGAATCACGTGGTCACGGGGGTTCGATGATGATCGATACCACAGGATCACTCCGGTTACCAGAGGCGCGTCACATTGTAGCCATCGAGTTTATCGTCTATCGAGACAAGCGAGAATGAATGACGCAAGGCATGAACCACGATCATTCGATCATACGGATCACGGTGCATCTCCGTCGGAAACGGTAGGGCCTCGTACTTCATGCAATCCTCGAGTGTGATGTCGAGAATCGTGATTTGCAGAGATGAGACAGCACGATGCAGATATTCCCGATAGTTCGGCGAAAGCGTGATCTTGCCAATCCCGGACTTAATCGCCATTTCCCAAACACTCGCCATGCTCAGGAAACGCTCATTCGTCGGATCGACTATGAGAGCCTGGGCGTCAGAGCTCAATTGCGGGCTGCCATCCGCATACCAAATAAGCGTGTGCGTATCGAGGAGAAGTTTCACTCGGTGTACTCCTTCAGATCGTCTAATGGCTGATTGAAGTCGGAAGCCATGTAAAGGACTTGACCTTTCATGAAACCGGGCGGAGGTAGTGGTTCACGTTTCGACTTCAGTTCCCTTACCAATCGGGCGACAGGCTGTTGATTCTCGGTGATGACAACTTCCTCACCGGGAGCCATCCGATGAATGAGTTCCGAGAGCGACACTTGCGCTTCTTCCAGCGTGATCGTAGTGGACATGATCAGTTTCCTCTAAGAATAAAAAGTCTGTATGTTGAGTCGCGACTTTGCCGTTGCGTTCATGGACTAACCGGCTTGTCCGCGACCGCTCCAAAAGCACGCTGGCAGGCTCATCGTTCGAGTCCTGGGTGACCAGTTCTCACTCAAAGGCTTGTTTCAGGATGCTTTGACGAAGGCGTGATGAAAGTGCAAAACTGGCAGCAATTGAAGTGTCGGAGTAATCAACATGCGACAACCACCCGGCAACCTCGCCCCTTCATTTGCTCGAAACAGGCGAGCGAACGAATGTTGCGCATGAAGATGCGGCACTCAATCGGTTTTGCTCCAGCGTACTTGATAAGCCGGTAGCAAAAGTTGACGGCGGTGAATGTTTTGCCGCTGCCGGTTGCCATCTGGATTAACGCACGAGGCTTGTTAAGGGCGAGTGACTTTTCAAGATTGTTGATGCTGTCGATCTGCACTTTCCAGAGATTGCCAGTGTTCAATGGCGGCATTTCTCGAAGAAGACCCCAGATCGGAAGAGCACACGTCTGAACTCCAGTCACGTTTCGGAATCTCGTATGCCGTCTTCTGCTTGAAAAA
>CAXBSB010000459.1:0-2196 GCA_963977965.1 uncultured Schlesneria sp. | reverse complement strand
GCGAACAAGGGACGTGTGCGGACTGCTAGGCTCCGCCTATACCGCAGGTGGAGCAGAGTAGGGTGATGAGAGTGGCGTAGGCGCCGTGGGTGATGGCGTTGCGGGACGATTTGGCTTTACCCTTTTCGCTGATCGGGCCTTTTGACTTGGCACCGTTTTTGCGGGAGATTTCGGCGCGTTCTTCCTTGGTCATGGTGATTCCTTTCTTGTTGCTGGAAATGGAAAAGGCCCTCCGGTTGGGCGGAGGGCCTTCGTTTGGGGACAGGTTTGGCTGACCCGCATTTAACGTAACATGGCGGGGAAGGGGAGTTGGGGGGTGAGAAAATTCAGGTTATTGATTTGGAAGGAAATATATTTTTTATTTGTTTGTGAACCAGAGTTCCGGGGCGGGCAAAATCGGCACAAATGGGGATGAAAAAGGGAAATGAGTGAGACTGGAGAAGCGACTGGCGACGTAGGCCGGCCACGATCTGTTACGAGAAGAGTACGTTTGTGAACCTGGTCGGGACGTGTTTGCAGAACAAATGATTGAGGCCGAACTGGGAAATTCAGTGAGCCCGAGAAGGAATGTTGAGCTTTCTTTTGTAGCGTCCTTCGCCGGTGGCAGAAAGGCGCGAAGATGCGGCGATGTGCAGGATTGGATATCCACAAAGACACCGTGGTGGTGTGTGTCCTCAGTCCGGATGGGACGCAGGGCAGAATAGTGCGGAAGACCTTTGGGACCTTTCGAAGCGACTTGATCCGGCTGCGGGTATGGCTAAAACTGAACCGCCCCGGGTTTGCCGGAGGCTATTTCGTTTGAGTTACGCCACCTTGGCTGGCATTTCCAGCTTAGCGTAGTAACGTTGTTCGGCTTCTGCCGGGGGAATGTTGCCGATGGGCCCCATTAGCCGGCGATTGTTGAACCAGTCGACCCATTTCAGCGTCGCGAATTCCACCGCGTCGAAGGATCGCCAAGGTCCCTGTCTGTGAATGAGTTCGGCCTTGTAAAGGCCATTGATCGTCTCAGCCAGAGCGTTGTCGTAGGAATCGCCGACGCTGCCGACCGAAGGCTCGATGCCGGCGGCCGCCAGACGCTCCGTGTACTTGATAGACAGATATTGGGCAGATTCAACCGGTCGTCGCAACGTCTTCAAATCGAGGCTTTGCAATGGGTACAGCTAAACATGGTCGCTGTCGTCGAGGCATGCGCACGTTCCTGGAACGGACGTACAACCAGAAGCGGCTGCATTCGGCATTGGGATGCCGGCCCCCGGCGGAATTCGATGGCCTTGCGCAAAACGTGAAGGTTCCGGCATGAGTTTTCCAGGCATCGGAAGATCTGTCAATCCGAGGTGCGCTACACGAAGAGCCGGGTCGATGGCCGCCCCCCGTTGGTCGGCTACGAGCCTAGCCCAATCGGTTCACCGGGAGGTGCGAACCGAGCGATCTCGTCTTGACGAGTCTTCAACCGGGTATCCCTCCACGAGTTGCTCTCCAGCAGAGCTCGCTTCTGTTTCCCCAGCTACCGCGATTCTGCTAAACCTAAATCTTACTGTCCAGTGCTTTTTTGCCCGGATAGTTAGCTGTGTCTAGACTTGTGTCTCACGGCAGGGGACAAGCCCAGCCATCATGTCGCGTACCATCTTTCCCATCAAATCCTGCACCGCGCTCCCACCGAACATCATCACCCAATCGGCGGAGTGGTTCAGTTGAAAGTGCGCGTAGTCCACACCCTCCACCATGCCCCAAGGTGTCGTGGCTCCCATGTCGCTGAAGGATTCAAACGTTCCGAGATAGTCCCGTAGACCGTTCAACTGCATCGCCACGGCGGATTGCGGAAAGGCGCTGTCGCTCGGATCGCCCGTCAGCAAGGTCGGCGTCACGTTGATGTCATGCCAGTCGAACAGCGTCAGGAAAGCCTGACCGCCGCAGCCAGAATAGAATCCCTTGTTCGTGTTAATCGGGTCGTTCGGCGCCAACTAATCCCACCACTTCCAACCCGGCATTGCCAGCGTGAACAACTCCGAACTGCTCTGGCTCGCGCCGTCGGTTACGGAGCCTCATTTGGTCGGATGGAGCGGATCCGGAGCCATCAGGTTGTTGACCTGACCGAGCAGATTTCTGGGACCCGGCGCCGGCTTCGGCGTCTCGAACCAACTGGCATAGTTGGTCACATAGTCGCTGAATGCGCTGTCTTCCGAACCCCATTGCCGG
>CAXBSB010000458.1:0-2198 GCA_963977965.1 uncultured Schlesneria sp. | reverse complement strand
ATCAGTTATCAGTGAACGCGAAGGGCCCTTTGGGAGGGCGAGGCTCCCGTAGAGGCGCAGAGACGCGGAGAAAACACAACAGACGGATAAACTCTCTGCGCCTCAGCGTCTCTGCGGGAAAAACGACTCATGATTGAATATGAAATCGGTGCACTTATTCTCATCCGGTCGTGGCCAGCCGCGGTGGGGTGAGGGAAGAACGCCGGGGCGGATTAACGACGGCTACATCCCGCAGAGGCGCGGAGACGCAGAGAAAACACAACAGACGGATAAACTCTCTGCGCCTCGGCGTCTCTGCGGGAAAATCGACCCATGAGCGAATACGAAATCCACGGCCAGCGCGCACTCTGGGGGCTTTGCGTTGAGTTGGTAAATTTGCGCCACGCACGCTGATCTGCTATGACTTCCTCTTTCGGATCAAGGATTCTGAGAGGAGGATGAACATGGCCAGTAAGGCGCAGTTGGCGACTCTTGAAGAACTGGTCGCGTGCTTTGAGGATCTGGAGGATCCACGTTCGGAGGTGAATCGGAAGCATCCGCTTGTCAGCGTAGTGTCGATCAGTATTATGGCTGTCCTTGCTGGCGCTGACGGACCGACTTCGATTCATCGCTGGGCTATGAATCTCGAGGAACAGTTGCCGCAGGTTCTGGATCTGCCGAATGGTATTCCTTCTCGCGACGTGATTCGTCGCGTCCTGTGTGCGCTGCGGCCAGAAGTTTTTCAGCAATGCTTCAGTGAATGGATTGATCGGCTGATTGGAGTCAGCGACGGTCAATCGCAGCGGCATGTGGCTGTTGATGGCAAGACGCTTCGTGGAAGCTCTGACACAAACAAAGGTATCGGGCCACTTCATTTGGTCAGCGCATGGGCTTCTGAGAAAGGACTCACGCTGGCTCAAGTGCCAACTGATCAAAAATCCAATGAAATCACTGCGATTCCAGAGCTATTGAAGTTGATCGACCTTGGAAAGTCCATCATTACGATGGATGCTATGGGAACCCAGAAAAAGATTGCTCAGCAAATCGTCGACGGAAACGGCAACTACATACTCGCGTTGAAAGCCAATCACGAATCGACTCATACTGCTGTGATCAACTACGTTGAAGAACTTCTGAATGACAACCCTTCGCGAACCCCTCATCAGCAGTTGGACGATTCGCCGAAAAAGCAGATTCACGGCAGAAAGGAATCACGCATTTACATGCAGTTTGAAGTTCCATCGGACTTCCCGAACCGTAGTCACTGGGCGGGTCTCAGGACAATCGGACTGGTCGTCTACACAGTTACCCAGGGCGACAAAGAGCAAACAGATATTCGATACTATCTCAGCAGTCTGCCACTGGATGTCGGGGTGTTTGCAAGATGTGTCCGCAATCATTGGGCGATCGAGAGTACTTGCCACTGGAGCCTTGACGTAACGTACAATGAAGATGGATTGAAGTCCCGAAATCGCCTTGGAACAGAGAACATGGCATGGCTCAGGCGGTTCACATTGTCCCTGTTGAAGCAGCATCCAGGGAAGATGAGCCTCGTGATGAAACGCAAATCCTGTGGCTGGAATTGGAAGTTCCTGCTACAAGTCCTTGGTGTGAAAAGGACTTAGTGTGCGCTGGCCGTGGAGTGACTCCTCATGCTGGAGAAGAGCGGTCGATACTTCGTCGCAATAATTTGCTCCCAGGTATACTCTGACAGGAATCGCTCTCTGCCGGCCTTGCCAAGGGCTAATGCCAGCTCCCGATCGGTCATGAGTCTGAGTAACTGTTCGGCCAGGCTATCGGCATCACCAGGCTCAAACAGCAGTCCGGTAAATCCATCAACAACCGTATATGGCAGACCTCCGATCCGGCTGGCGACGACTGGACGGGACGCCGCCATCGCTTCCACTGCGGTTCGCCCCAATGCCTCCTGAGCGACTGTCGGCACCACAACAATGTCCACGTCAGCCATCAGACATGGCAGCTCGTTCTGATCTTTCCAGCCGCGATAACGAAGAAACGGTGCGTCGTACTGCCCGGGGTCAGAAGTCACATGCAATTCGAAATCCTGCCCGAGATCCCAAAGTCGGCAGCAGGCTTCATAAAGGACGTGAAACCCCTTCATCAGTTCTGCCATTAGTCCAGCAAACAGGAGTCGTACTCCATTGTCGGCGAAATCTCGTTCGGGTAGTTGTTGGAATCGGCGCTGATCGAAACCACTT
>CAXBSB010000457.1:0-2204 GCA_963977965.1 uncultured Schlesneria sp. | reverse complement strand
ACACGGAGAACACGGAAGACACGGTCTTGATTTCATTCTGGCAGAGTCATTCTTGCCAGTCACTGATCGACAACGGACTCCGAACAATCGCCCGTGAAATCTTCTTCAATGTCTTCTGTCTTCCTCCGTGTCTTCCGTGCAATCCGTGTCCGACATCGCGGCTCCGGCGCCGCCTCACACAGCAATCGCGCCGCTCCAACACTCCGACCTGCCCCAAAACCCCAAAACTCCCCTCCTGATTGTTACATCCGTTACCGCTGGAACAGTGATTCCGATCCTTCCGGCGTGATTCCGTTTTGCAACATGGCAAAACGTGACCTAGGTTTTACGCGGAGTGCTGTTGGGATGTCGGTATTTCCTGACAGGCTCCCACAGCCAGCGCATTACCAAAGGAGTTTCTTTCAGAATGGCAGCCCCACCTTTTGCCCCGACACGCGGACGCGGAGCTTCGTCGGAACTCGATTTCGAAAGCCTGAAGCGGTTAATTCACGGCAAACTCGTGGAAAAACTGGACCTCTCACGTCTGGGGGATCTCCAGGGAGACACCCTGCGCCGCGAGATCCGACTGGTCGTCGAACATCTGTGCGATACCGAAAACCCGTTGTTGAACCGTTCGGAACGTGAACGCCTGGTTGAAGAAGTACTCGACGAAACGTTTGGATATGGTCCGCTCGAAATCCTCCTCAAGGAACAGGGGGTTGCGGATATCATGATCAACGGGCCGAAGAACGTCTTTATCGAAAAAAATGGACGCATCCAGAAGTCGGAAGTGACATTCCGCGATAACGCGCACCTGATGCAGATCCTGGATCGAATCGTATCGCGAGTCGGTCGCCGGATCGACGAAACGTCGCCGATGGTCGATGCTCGACTGGCAGACGGTTCCCGTGTAAATGCGATCATTCCTCCACTCGCCCTTGATGGACCTTCCCTGACCATTCGTCGTTTCGGTTCGAAGCCTCTTGGCCTGGAAGACCTGTTGAAATTCGGGGCCTTCACACCCGAAATCGCCTTGCTGCTCGAAGGAGCCATCAAGGCACGCCTGAACATCATCATCAGCGGTGGTACCGGTTCCGGTAAGACCACGCTATTGAATACTCTGTCCGGTTTCATTCAGAACGACCACCGAATCATCACGATCGAAGACGCGGCAGAACTGCAGTTGCAGCAACCGCACGTGCTCCGGCTGGAAACTCGTCCGGCAAACATTGAAGGCAAGGGACGCGTGACCGCGACAGACCTGGTCAAGAACGCCCTGCGTATGCGTCCTGACCGGATTGTGATCGGCGAATGTCGTGGTGCTGAGTCACTGGACATGCTGCAGGCCATGAACACTGGCCACGAAGGATCGATGACGACCATCCACGCGAACACTCCACGCGACGCTGTGTCACGTCTGGAAACAATGATCTCGATGGGGGGGATCGAACTTCCCATCCGGGCTTTGCGACAACAGTTTGCTGCTGCCGTTGACCTGATCATTCAGGTTCAGCGTCTGCAAGGGGGGCCGCGACGCCTCACCTACATCACCGAAGTCCAGAATATGGAACAGGACCAGATCGTGATGCAGGATATTTTCTTATTCAAACAAGATGGAATTGATGAAGGTGGTCGGGCCTTCGGTCACTTCGAAGCGACCGGAATCCGACCATCGTTTATGCCGCGGCTTGAAGCTGCGGGAGTGAAACTTCCTTCAAACCTGTTTACTCAGCGCGCTCTCGGGAAGTAACGGACACATTTTTAATTCGTTGGATTTCAACACCGGATGCTCGCGATCTGGTGACATTCGAATGATCAGGGAAACAGGAGTCGATCATTATGGACCCTCTGTGGATTGTCTCAATCGCGGCATTTGTCGGTGCTGGGGCGCTGGGCGCTGCGGTGTTCTCGACCGTCAAGAGTATGAATTCCACGCGAGCAGAAGATCGACTCGATCTGCTGGCTGGCAATAAATCTATTGAAGCCGAAGCAACGCGAGGGCTCATGAAGCAGGACTTCATGAGCATGAGCAAAGGAGCGGCCAAGGCGTTCGGAGGCCTCTCCAAACGACTCGGCGGCTTCGGGACGTTCATGGAGCAGGCGAACTCCCCGATTGACTTTCAGACATTCATGATGATTTCGATCGGCCTGGCCATCGCCGGTGCGGGAATCGGGGCATTTGTAAACTCACCTGCGCCTCTGCTGCCTGTTTTCGGTTTGATGAC
>CAXBSB010000456.1:0-2207 GCA_963977965.1 uncultured Schlesneria sp. | reverse complement strand
AGGTAGGGCGAAGACGCCCAACCTGGGTCACCCTGTGGATGATAACGTCCTCCCACCAGCGACTATTCGAGACCGAAGAATTGTGCCGGCGTGTTTCGTGAACCTTCGCATCGGACAAACATGTGTAATGCAAGCGAGTTTGGGGTGATGTTGGCTAACACATCGGCAATAGCGATGGCCTGTTCGCTACTGTCCACAAAATCAATTCCAGCCTCGCTATGCAACAAACCTGCTTCCCTCATATCATCGATTTCGCGATCAAGACGTTGTATATCTTCTTCGGATGTAATTTCGACAAGTGTCTTGATTGACGCGAAAAGTCTCTCGCTTGGAGCGGCAAGACCACCAAGGACGGTGATTTTCCGACAGTTTTGGCACGCATACTTCATTATGGCGACTTGAATTCTCGTCATCCCTGACAAGCGGTTAATGAAAATCAAGTTGCTATCATCATCCGCCCCCTCTGTGCAGCCTGAAGCAAGTAATCCAGCCCACATCTCTTGGAGCGCGGCATCTTCAGCCCACGAACCTTTTTCGACTACTTCCAATGCAATCCGCGGCGAGCATCCAGAATGTTCTGAACCCGGCACCTGTCTGAGTTTTTCCTCTGCCATTGTGACGACGCTGGCGGCGTTTCTTGTTCGCCAGTTGCGAATGTGATCTTGAATGAGGAAGCCAAACTCCTCAGCGGCAGGCAGGCAGATGCGCGACAAGAAAGCACTAACTCCATCGACCGTAGCCTTGGTCACTACGAGTGCGGATTCCGCGACTGGTTTGATGCCACAAACGTCACCAATCAACTGCTTTTCTTGATCTGTCATTTCGGGATTCGCTTCTTTGCCCCACGCTGCCGGGACCTTCCGTTAATTGTTTCGAAGGATCTTCAATGGGACCCCATTCGTGTCTGACACGAAAACTGAAAGCCGTTTGATGAGTGTGAGGAGTTCGACAAATGATATTTCGACGACGAATTCAAATACGGGGATCTCGCTGTTGTTAGATCTTGCGTGATCGAGGTATTCCTGAAACGTCAATGATGTTTCAGATAGGTCTGCGGCCAGAATGCTGACTATCGGAGACTCGGTCGGATCTAACATTCGCTCGGCGTAGAACAGCAGTCCCACGGGAGAATATCCTGCCGGACGATTTTCCACGCGAGCAAACAATTGCTGAAGAAACACACCGTCATGGCCATCTATTTGAACGTCGCCGCTCAAGTCTCCGTACTGCGTTTCTGCCCGAGCAATCTCAGACATGAAAATCCCTTTCTTTTTCTCGTATCCACCTGATACCTCAGAAACAAACTCGGCGGATGTTTTCGGATAGCACTCTTAGCCAACACTGCCCGGATCGCGACTAGATTGCGCGCCTGACTGAATTAAGTTCCTGAGGTGCGATTCTACGTGGTTCGAAATTCATTTTCCATTGAGTACCACTGAGTATTTAAGACAGTTGTCGTTGTTACAAATGTAATCGAAAGGTCATTCCACTTCTGTGTTGTCAGATCCACCTATTACAACCGCCGGGTGGCACCGAGTGCCGCTTCGGCTATCGGGGTGGCGAAGTCACATGAAGTTCTGCAGTTCGTGAGTCTACTTTGGCAAACTTCTTGTGCTTCGCGACCCAGGTAGGGCGAAGACGCCCAACCTGGGTCACCCTGCACGTCCGCTCATCTGCTTGTGTCGCACATTTGAAAAGCGTCCATTCAACGCCCCATTTGACTGTGCCACCCCGACGGAGGTCTTTTCTTCGGTTGCATGAACTTGGCAGAACGCTTTCATTCCTTCTCACGCATTACGAAAGGTAGAACGAATGATACGACATACAGCGTGATACAGATCCAGAACAAAGGCGACAGGGGCTTGCCGTTGCTCCAAGCACCATAAACCATCGCAACAACAACCATCACGATTGAGATGTGTGATACAATTCTTGAAGTCTGCCGTTTCACCGTTAATACCTCAGCGGTCATTGCTCGACCAAATTATGACAATCCGACGCCGATCGGGGCGCGTGTCCTTGCGAGCGTTCCTCGTGGACGTCGTCAACATCGTTCCAGAACTCGCTGGGTGGCACCGATTGCCGCTTCGGCTATCGGGGTGACGAAGTCACAAGAAGTTCTACAAATCGTCAGTCTACTTTGGCAAACTTCTTGTCGCTTTGCGACCCAGGTAGGGCGAAGACGCCCAACCTGGGTCACCCTGTGA
>CAXBSB010000455.1:0-2211 GCA_963977965.1 uncultured Schlesneria sp. | reverse complement strand
GTCGCGGCTGTTCCGCATTTTGCGGACTGTTTTTCAGAGCGGCGCGACTTGGTGTCTTGGTTGTTTCCGTGTTTTTTGAGACACCGCAGTTGACGCACCGCGTTCCCTGTGCCCAAAATTCAGCTAGATCAACAGGTTCTGCTATTCGAGCCAGTCCCAACGACTGCGAGCGTCACTGAGTTCGGCGGATGCGTTGCCAGCATAGACAGAATTCTTCCCAGAAAATGACGGAATTGGCAAATTTCCAGAAAAGAAAGATTCCGTCTAAGTTTAGTTATGCCTCTTGAGTGCAAATTCACATGAAGACTCCCGAAGGCATCTCGATTATTCCAACGACCTACCAGGAAATCGTTTCATTATTAACGTCTGACGAACTTGCGGGCGTTGAATGCCCAATTGCTGAACAGTGCGGCTTGCAGATCCTCCGGGACATGGCGTCAACGACAACAAGTTTCGCACAGGCAGAAGTCAGCGTTTCTGGAATGACTGTCGATGAGATCAAGCGATACTTGGCTCTTCATCGAGATCGGTTGGTTGCTTTCGGAGTACGGTTCTTACGCGATGAAGATGCAACCAAAGACGAACAAGAATACCCTGAAGGCGAACAGCAGGACGCAGAAGGTGAATCCGAAGCGATAGGGCTTGGTGTGGGATTTGGTGTCAAATACGCGATCTTTCACAACTTTCTTGCCAATCGCTCCGCAGCAGACTTCCGAGCGTTCCTCAAAAATCGCCGCATTCCAAAGCACACGAAGTTTGCCAAAGAGCTTGAACGCGTCTTTGCCATAGCTGAAAAATCAGCCGCAGAAGAGGCATAACAATCGGTTCAACCGGAGCCGCGGGCCGCGCGGCTTCTGAAATCAAAGTTGGTTGGCCGCGGCCCGGTTAACCGTAGCGTTAGCTGTCATCATGAGTGCGAGAAGCAAAACCGCAGTCCTCGTCACACTCACTGCGTTGTGCGGTGCTGCGACCGTTACATGGGAAACTCCTCAGAACCTCTTCGTATTCGTCGTCTGGGCCATCGCGACATTTCTCACAATGCGGCGGATCACTTCGCAACAGTCACGACTACAATCGGCCAGCACCGTTGCCATCATCATCACGTTGATGGGCGGCACAATAACTGCCGCAGCGCTCGCTCCCGTCAAACGAATCGACGCCGTTCGTGAGCGACCGATTGTTCTCCCTACAAAAGTAGTGACTGTGGCAGAGCTATCGGAATACTGTCAGTTCAATCACGACCGAATGCCGCTCAGGATCTACGTTCCGAAGGGTGGCAGCGCCAGGACCGAAACGATCACATTCTCGGCAGTCGAGATGCCGCTCAAGCAATTCATCTCTGAAGTTGAACAGGCAACTGGCTGTCACCACCGCTTCAACGGTTGCGGCAACGCATACAGCATCCTTTACGGCCACGCTTACAACTTCGGACTCAGTTTCAGCCCAGACGCCGAATCTGGGTATACGTGGGAGTAACTATGAAAGCTGTCTGGCGAACAGACACAGACAGCTAACAAAGCGTTGCACCGGAGTTAGGCGGTTATGACGACGATTCGCAACTTACCGACCAATTGGCTTGGAAACGAGACGTCGATCGCCGGGTTAAACGAGCACCTCGCGATTGCGCAGGCGAACGGAATGCCAGAAAAGGTCCTTGAACACTTGCGCGATGTAATCGCTGCAATCTCGTGCAAATATCAGTCCGGTGACGTGATACGATGGTTCAACAGCGGTGCGGACTCGTTTCAGCGAATGTGCGGCACATCGGGGCTTGCTATTCTACGTGATGGTGAAGTTCATCGTGCGTTCATGTTGATTATGAGTTGATTTGACGGCCTAACAAAACGATGCACGCTGAGCAGCGGTGCAGGCCCTGCTTTTCTGCTGTGGGGATTGTTGATGTCAGTGCGGATTCACTTTCGAGATCTGCACCTTGTCTCGAAGGCTTTTGGGACATATCGTTTGATCAGCGGAAAGAACTCCGACGACGGCCGCGATTCGCTTCGCGTTTCTTGTCGAAACACAGTTGGTAATGATCCTTGCATTCATGGCCTAACGATAAAATGCACACGAACTGCGGTGGTGCGTTTCTTACACTTTGCCGAGTCACTCGCCGCAGCCGGGTGATTTTGGGCGTTCGTCAGCAAATCCAATGACTCGATGGCACGTATTGATTGCTGATATCCTCGACGCAAAAGCCGATGGGTTGAT
>CAXBSB010000454.1:0-2233 GCA_963977965.1 uncultured Schlesneria sp. | reverse complement strand
AATCAGAGATGAGGCGCGCCTCGACATCAGAGATCAAATCGGCGTAGTCGGAGGAAGAAAAGCACATCTCTTCGGTTTCGTCAAGCTCTTCCGTACTGCCGAGGCCAAGGAAATATGACCGTACGCGAAGCTCAAAATGGTCAGAATTTCGCATCCTTGCGTCCCTTTCCCGGCTTTTTCGTGAGCTTTGCTAAGACACATCGCCGCAGTTCTTCACGCGCCCGCCGCAACTGCTGACGAACATTTTCAGCGGTAAGGCCCAATTCCGCTCCGACCTCATGGCTAGCTCGGCCCTCTACGTAGGTCTCACGGATTACCGTCTGCATTGAAGGTCGAAGGTTTCGAATACAGGTGGTCAGCAATTCAATTTCACGCGAGTCCTGGCCGACCGGAGTATCCGGCAATCTGTTGATAGGCCCGGACCCTTCGTCAATGCGCCGGCGCGCAAGATGTTTCTCTTGGATGCCATATTCGAGTTCCTCCTGGGCACCACCACTGCCGACTATGGGAACCATCCGTTGTTCCTTCCTACGTTGACTCCGGCAAAGATTGCGCGCAATTCCAAATGTGATGAATTCGCGCTCCGGAATCGGAATTGGCGTAGCCGCCTCAGTCTTCTGGAGGACAGCGAGTTGCCACTCCTGCCAAATGTCATCCAAGTAGTGACCCAATCCATATCGAATCACCACCATGGTAACCATGCGGTGGCGCTCGCGCTGAACGTCGGCCTCGGACTTATTGGGGTTAATCCAGCGAAAAATGGTCAGTTCGTTTTCAGGAATGTTGCGACCCATGGGGAACACACACAAAGGCGTCTTTCCGGGAGGCGAAACGGCTGGAGTCACCTTTGGCGGTCGCCCTTACAAAACTGACAATACCACAGCGTCACAGAAAGTCAGCTACTCTCGGCGACGTAATCCTACCGCATCCGTCGCGACTGGCAGAATTTTCTCATGTATTGCCAACGGCTTTGTTATATGCTGTACCCGTGATGAATCTCATCTCCGCTTCGGTGATTGCATTCTCAAGGCCAATCGGTATCTCCGCTACTAAATTCTGAAATCGGACCAACCAATCCACCACGCCGGCATGGGTGTGGCTCGGCTCATGCAAATCGATGATTTTTTTGGCAGCACTGGGATCCGGGATCTGCCGGTAACATGCGATGGCCGCCAGGAAATCTTCGCTTATTTCAAATGCCTCAGCAGCAGCAGCATAGTTTAAGAGATTGAGGTGACATTGTCCCTCCAGCCGCCAGTCCCGCTGCTGGAGCAGTTGCAAAACAGACAAGGCTTCACGATCCTTGCCGCGGCCGTGCAGTTGGATAGCGGCACGCTTTCGAACTTCTTCGGAACGCGCATCGGCGTCCGCTAGTCCGATTGCATCGAAGAATTTCGGAATGAATTCCGCAAACGTTTGTTCTCTTGCGAGCCAGCTCGAGCCTTCAACAGCCTTCCACCAAACCGGCACCTCGCCTATAAGAAAGTCTGAAACCCATGAGGGCAGGCTACTCCGCCGACTTGGATAATTCGTCATGATGTCGACGATGCACTCAAACTCGGCTTCACTCGACTGGGCCAGCCGCAGTTGCAACAAGTCTTTTACAAAGTCGGCGAGTACATCATGCCCGGACCGTGTCGCAGCCGCCAGCGCAAATTGTAATCGATGGCTGTCCGGCTGGGGGTTCATGCGCAGGCACACTTCGACAAAAGTCAGAAGCGCCGATTCGCGCGCGAGGGAGTCGCTAAAGCCTTGGCTTCTCTCCAATTCATCGAGAAACTGAATGGCCTGTTTTGCACGCTCGAGAGCGAGAGTAGGACGATCCAGAAGATTCTGCCTGGCGTCCTGCGCACATAATCGAATTCGATCCTCCAGAGCGAGCGGAGCCTCCTTTAGAAGTGATAGAACGGACTTGGCGGGAAGCGGATCATCGGCCGCGTCCTTCACAATTGTCCGCGTGGCCTCTTCTTCATCTACCGATGGATCAATATCAAGGCAGATTAAGCGATCCGTAGCCCTGCTCACAGCGACGAGCAACTGGTCGATCGAGATTCGGCATCCAAATGACCGACTTTCGCCAGGCTCCTCTCCCAACACTTCCATCGCGAGTCTGCCTGGATTGAGGACGCAGACTGTTTGAAACTCAAGACCCTTGATTTCGCTTACGGAGTATACGTTCTGAATATTTTCGGCCAGCTCAGACGGACGCAAGCCACAGTAAACCAGAGCCATT
>CAXBSB010000453.1:0-2241 GCA_963977965.1 uncultured Schlesneria sp. | reverse complement strand
GCCGAAAAGCTCGCCTGCGAAAACCAAAAGTTGTTGAAGTCAAAGGGGCCTCACCCTATCGCTTCGCCCGGTTCGGGTCGCAAACTGGTCGCTATCTGGATCTCAGTTGCGATGGTGACGACAGCAAACTCCAGGCACGCAGCCTGCCTGTCTTTCATACGCCTGAGGCACTGGCGGAATGGCTTGGCTTGCCGCTGAATAAGGTTGCCTGGCTGGTTCATCGCTTCTCTTCAGGCCATGCCGATTCCGTGGAGCGAGCTCATTACCATTACACCTGGCGGAAAAAACGCTCGGGCGGCATGCGATTGATCGAATCTCCCAAGCAGACTTTGAAGCAGGTTCAAATCAAGATCCTGCGGGAAATCCTCGATCGAATCCCGCCTCACCCGGCCGCCCACGGATTCGTCCAAGGCCGCTCCATTCTGACGAATGCTGAACCCCATGTCGGACAGTCCGTCGTTGTGAAGTTCGACCTGTCCAACTTCTATGCGACGGTCGGGTTTTCGCGAGTCACCGCGATTTTTCGTGCCGTGGGATATTCCCGCGAAGCATCGATCTGGCTCGGTCTGCTCACCACGACAGCCGTTCCGGCAAACATGTCCATCGACCGAAAAAACCTTTATTCACTGTATCCGTATCTCAGTCGGCACCTTCCGCAGGGAGCTCCCACGTCACCAGCGCTCGCAAATCTGTCGGCATACCTGTTGGATATCCGCCTGCACGGACTGGCAAAATCCTTCAACGCCAGATTCACTCGCTACGCCGACGATCTGACAATTTCCGGGCCTGAAGAATTGACATACGCTCTCAGGACGCTGATCCCGCTCGTTCAGCAGATTATCCGTAAGGAACGATTTCAGTCCAATTCCGCCAAGCGTCGTGTGTTGCGAGCTCATCAGCGGCAGTCGATTGCGGGGGTTGTTGTCAACACGCGGATGAATGTGTCGCGGGCGGAGTTTGACCGACTGAAAGCTATTTTGACAAATTGTGTTCGAACAGGTCCGTCCGTTCAGAACCGGGAATGTGTTGAGGATTTTCCGGCACATCTCCGCGGACGGATCGCGCATGTGTTACAACTGAATCCTGATCGTGGCCAGCGACTGATGGCGATCTTTGAAAAGATTAACTGGCAGCGTTAGCCAGCGTGCACTTCAACAGCTCGTGACAAGGACGACCTCACGGTGAACGAACTGCTGCAACTCTTGCTGCCGACGCGGCTGTTGCAACCGCTTCTCAAGCCGATCGTGCGCCTGTTCCTCGGGTTAATTGCGATCCCGATTTTTCGTCTGTTTGTACGCCGGGTTGTCCGGGTTGAAGACCTGGACGACGAACTCGAAAAGGATCTCGAACTGTGGTTTCGCGGAGCACTGCTGCTGCTCATTGCGACCGAAAACATGGAATCGACCATGTTTGGCTGGGTTCGGCCTGAAACTCGCAGCAGTGTTTTTTTTATGGCAGGTCGCCTGCTTCTGGCAATCGGAGTGATCGAGGGGATGCCCGATCAGGCTCTGTTTGCACTGATTTATCCTGGCCCACAGCCCCCCAGAATTGAAAAAGGGAAGTTGCTGTCGAGTCTGATTCGATATATCCCTCAATTCCTGAAAGGGCTGGTTTGCCAGCACTTGAACCGGTCATCACCCGTGCTGGCGATTCTGGCCGTGATTTACCCAGGAAATATTGGCTGGGTCTGCTACGGCATGGCTATCGGCCAGTACCTTCTGATTGGCCTGGTCGCATCCAAAGACAAGGCTCTGGGTGTGCTGCAGAAATTCGACGAAGCGGTTGCACGGCAGCGCCATGAGATTGAACACGAACTGCAGTTGCTGGATTCCGCACGACAGAACGCCGCGGGCCGGTACCACGAATCCAGCCCTCATTCCGACATGTGATTCGTCGTCACGCTCGCTCCAGGATCTCGGTGACAATACGAGGATGCGTCACACCCGTCAGCCGTTCGTTCAAACCATTCCGCTCGATAAACAGCTTCTCGTGGTGCAGACCGAGCAAATGCAGAATCGTTGCGTGCCAGTCTTCAACGCTGACCTTGTTCTCGACCGCCGCAAATCCGAGATCGTCGGTACTTCCCAGCACAAATCCCTGTTTCACTCCGCCACCTGCCATCCACGAGCAGATGGCGTTCTTGTTATGGTCGCGGCCCGCCTTGGCGGGATCCTTGTCACCCGGCAACTGAGAAATCGGCAACCGCCCCATTTCTCCGCCCCACAGGACCAGAGTTTCGTC
>CAXBSB010000452.1:0-2277 GCA_963977965.1 uncultured Schlesneria sp. | reverse complement strand
CTTGGCTTTGTATGTCTTTACGCCGTTCAGCTTTGCACGGCGATCAAGGACAACTCCATCACCTGCATCCCAGGCTTTTTCTGTTAACTTTCCGTCTTTGAACTCGACCGCCGATGCAGTCTGCTTGTCCTCGCCCAGGATGATTCGAATACGAGCATTGAAAAAGCTCGTATCAATTCTACTTGCCCATCCGTACAGATCTTTGAGGCGATTACGATCGACAGATTGCCAAAATGTTGGGTTACTCAGTTCATTCGGCTGCAGTGAGCCTGTTGTGTCGTTCACATCCCATGGTAATAGTTGATAGAGTCCCGACATCGACTGAAAAATCTGTCCTACATTTGACGGAGCATTGATGGCCCAATTCTGGAAAAGTTGGATCGATTGATGTCCACCAGAAATTGCCATCGCCGCTGTGTACGTCCCAGCCGACGCTGGCCCAAGCAGTAATAGCATGTCGACCAGTTGGTCCGCCTCGGACTTCCCTAGGAGATGTAAAGCTCTCCGAGCAACCAGCGACCCTTGGGAATGGGCAATGACGCGTACCTTTTGACCGCCAGAGCGTGCTGAAATCGAACGAATCTGCGTCACTAGCCGTAATGCACTCTCTTCGATATTCTTACGCCAGTCGAATGGAAAGAACGAAACGTCATAACCAGAGAGTGTTAGCAGCCTGTGGCAAAAGTCGGAATTAGCCGTTGACGCGAGGGAGAATCGCGCTACCCTATGGCCGCCTTTTATTGTTCGGGTTCTCACGGAGGTTTGTGGAATGGCGATGGGTCGGCGGAAACAGGAGCGCCAAGAGGCTTTGTTCATTACGGCGGACGCCTTGCCTTCGGCTCCACGGCATGTCTTCTACGACCGTTTGAACCGCATCTTGGCGGAGCATGAGTTTGATAAATTCGTGGAAGAGAGTTGTCGTCCGTTCTATGCCGACAAGATGGGACGTCCAGGGCTTGCGCCAGGCGTCTACTTTCGGACGTTGTTCATCGGTTACTTCGAGGGAATCGATTCGGAACGTGGGATGGCTTGGCGGATCGAGGACTCCCTGAGTCTGAGGGCCTTCTTGGGGTTCACACTGGCGGATTCTCCTCCAGATCATTCAACGCTTTCCCGGACACGTCGGTTAATTGACGTAGAAACACACGAAGCCGTCTTTCAATGGATGCTGCAGGTTCTGGCGGGACAAGGGCTGATCGATGGCGCGACGGTGGGTGTGGATGCCACATTCCTGGAAGCCAATGCGGCATTACGTTCCATCGTGCGGAAGGATTCGGGCGAATCGTACACGAACTTTCTGATCGGATTGGCCAAGGCATCCGGGATCGAGACCCCGACACGGGCTGACCTCGCCAAGATCGACAAGAACCGCCCGAAGAAGGGGGCGAACAAGGATTGGGAGCATCCCAAGGATCCGACCGCGAAAATCATGAAAATGAAGGACGGTTCCACACACCTGTCCCACAAGGCCGAGCATGTCGTGGACTTGGGAGAAGAGGGACATGGTGCGATTTTGGCTGTGGTTCGTCACGACGCCAATCGCGGCGACACACAAACGGTTTTGGACTCGGTCAATGAAGCCACGCGTCATTTGCAGGAGATCCGAATCAACGGCGAAGCCTCCACGGGAACGCTGAAGATCGAAGAAGTCGTGACGGACAAAGGCTATCACAGCAATGATGTGCTGAAGGATTTTGACGAACTGGATCTCCGGACATATGTCTCCGAGCCAGATCGTGGACGGCGGCAGTGGAAAGATGACACAGAGGGTGAGTCGCAGGCTGCCGTCTACGCAAATCGACGACGAATTCAAGGAGATCGGGGCAAGCGTCTGTTGGCGCGTCGGGGTGAGTTCCTGGAGCGAACCTTCGCTCATTGTTACGAAACGGGTGCCATGAGGCGGCTACATGTGCGAGGCAATAACAACATCAGGAAGCGACTCCTCGTGCAGGCAGCTGCATTCAATTTCAGCTTGGTGATGAGAAAACACTTCGGAGCGGGAACACCGCGAGGGTTCGCGGGCTTGTTGGCCGCGCTGTGCCATGCAATAACAACGTCCTGGAGTGCAATTCAGACCTATTCGAAGTGCTTCAGCGATCATTCCCGGAAAATCGGCCGCATTCGACCGATCGCGCTGCCAACGTGAGATGAGCGTCAGAAACTTACTGAACTCACAAAAACCGGCTTTTGCCACGGGCTGCTAGCAGAAACCAGCGCAGGATCGGGTGTACGATTTGAAGAGTAATAGACCATCAGCCGGAACGCGCTACGGCCTGT
>CAXBSB010000451.1:0-2303 GCA_963977965.1 uncultured Schlesneria sp. | reverse complement strand
ACCTGCAGTTAATCCGGCAGGATCTTCAACATTAGTCTGAGAACCAGGCACGATGGCTCCTCCGCTCTCAGCTGTCCAGGTATAGGTTTTAGAAGTAAGTCCACCTGCTATCGTAAGGTTGATAGAGCCGTTAGAACTATTTGAGCCACTAGAACAGGTAGGAGAAATAACTGTCCCCGATGTACTCGTTCAGCCGCTTGAATCGAGGCACATTGTCGCCTCGGACTTCGGAGTTGATCTTCGAGATGTTGAAGATGTTGATGTGGACAGGATCGTCGTCAAATAGAATTCGTTGGCCCCGATGATCGACGCCTTCCCGACGCACACCTTTACCGGTTTCAAAGTCATCCTGTGTGATGATGAGCGGCGGCTTGACGGCGAACTCGTTGATCCCCTGAAAAACGTACTTCGGCGTGTTCGGGGTGAAGTCGGCAATCAGTTTGCGGTAAATCGTTAGGTTCGGGGCCAACACGAAGAAGTGCTGCACCTTCTCCGCCCGATGCAGGTAGGCGATGAAGGCCCCCATCAAACGGGTTTTGCCGACGCCGGTGGCTAATGCAAAGCAGAGTGACGGGAAATCACGCTCGAAGTCCTCGACCGTGGGGAACTCGGACTTAATGGTCTCAAGCTGCTCGGAAAGGTCGGCGGACTTGTCGAGATCAATCATCTCACAGATACGTGCGAGAATCTCCAGCGAGTCTCGTTGAGGCGTCCGCAGGCTGAGACGATGGGAGATTGCGTTGACACTTGGGTTCATTCTGCGTCCTCCACGGCGAACAGCGTTGCCTGTTTACCGTCCTTTGCCTTGCGAGCTTTGCGGGAATTCTTTGGATGATTGTTGCCACTGTCGTTGGCATCGGCGGTCTTCTTCGGAGCAGGGGGAAGAGCCTTAATCTCAAGGCTATAGTCGTCCTTCCCCCATTCGCATTTATCCATTACAGCACGGGGGATTTTCTTCAGGGTCAGGTTGGGGAAGTCTTCAACATTGCGAATGCGGTACGCTCCGCAGCAGACCAGCAGAGACCGTGTGTTACCGACCTCATCACTGAGCTTCTGGATTTGCTCACGACTTAGCGTTTGTGTGGTGACGTAAATGAAGTCGGTCTCAGTCGAGTGGCCCTGCTGCCAGTAAAACTCGTCGCTAGGGGCATAGGAAAAGCCTTCCAGCTTGCACATCGCTTCAGCCAGCATCTCCGGGTTGAATTTGTTATTGATAACCCAGTTGCCGTACTCGTCTTGTTCGAGCAAGGATGGTGCAAGACGGAAGTATCTATATCCACCTCCAAGTGGCCCATCACTTGCCGCTTCGATTCCATAGAGTCGAAGGTGGTCCTGTTCAACCACTCTTTCAAATCTGGCAAATTGGCCGTCATGCAAAGATTCCGATTCCTCCATTTGCTGTGTTAACTCATTTCCGCCAGCGATCTTTGTGACGGTCAACTTCGATTCCCACACTAATTGACGGCTTTCGGAAATGCCTCCATGATCTTGGCCATCAATTATCTTCCGCAAGCGTGGAAGTATGTGGCTATGGCAATGGTCGCCAAGCTCGACCATGATCCATTTACGACCCATCTTATGGGCTACTGCCCCGGTTGTACCCGACCCTGCAAAACTGTCGAGAACCCAATCTCCTTCGTTTGTCGCAATGTGCAAGATACGTTGGACAACCCCTTCTGGTTTGGGCGTTGCAAAGGGATCAATATCGCTCAGCAGTTTATTGAGATGATCTCTCTTCGCTTGCTGGTTCGTACCTACCTCGTCAGCACTCCACCATGTTCTAGGAGCAACTCCATCCCGAACTTCGGTAAGATACCGTTTGATAATGGGAAGGCGATCTCCGTCTACACCGAAATATGCCCGCCCTTCCTTTCGAGCCTTTTCAAGAGTTGCCTCAGAGAATGCCCAGTATCGTCCCGGTGGTGGCTGAACGATTCGCCCCGAAGGTAGAGTTACCTTGAATCTCTGTTTTTCCGTCCCACTCTTCGCAGTACCGTCGTCTCCTTGACGCCAAGGTCCACGAGGATCATTGTCCGGGTTGCGAAACCGTTTCATCTGGGTGGCAGTGCGATCCATTAGGTTTCGCACAGTTGCCCATCGAGACGCATCCTTTGCGTACACAAAGATGTTGTCGTGAGAAAGGGATATTACCGCATCTCCACGCCCCCCTTTATCCTTTTCCCAAACGCAGGTTGCGACGAAGTTGGGCCTACCAAATACTTCATCGCAGACGACCTTTAGGTAGTGAGCCTCGCTATCATCAGCAAATATCCATAATGATCCATCAGGACTCAGCAGGCTGT
>CAXBSB010000450.1:0-2306 GCA_963977965.1 uncultured Schlesneria sp. | reverse complement strand
AATGTTCAGGCCGCCGGTGACGGATTGCATTTCCTTGATTTGAGCTTCACGGATTTTTTCGAGGGCCTGGTTCGTCGCGGAACAGACCAGATCCTCAACCATTTCCCGATCGCCCGACTGAAACAGCGCGGGATCGATCCGACAATTGACGACCTTCATCTGGCCGCTGACTTCGACGGTCACCATTCCCGCGCCCGCCTGGCCTTCACATCGCAAGTTGCCGATTCGTTCTCGGGCTTCCTGCAACTTGCCACTCATTCCCTGAGCCTGCTTCAACATGGAAGCCATGGCCGCGAATTCTTTTAGCATGAACGACTAAGCCTCCCCGCCTTGATCCGCCTGAGGAGACGCCTTCCAGACCTTGATACCAAAGACGCTCATCACGTCTTGCAGGTACGGATCTTCAGGTAACTCCACAAACTTACTCTTGGCGGAACTTGCTGCAGCGACAGGAGTTGCCTTAACAGGCTCTTCTGCCACCCGTTCGGAAACCTTAAAATGGACCCGAACAGAAAGTCCGACAAGATCCGCCACAATCTTCTCCAGCCGATTGACCACGTCCGGTCGGTCGCACAGCTTTCGATCGAGATCATAGTTCGCGGGGAAGAAAAAATCCAGTTGAGTTGGTCCGGAAATTGCAGTTCTGGAAACTCGACGCAGATGAGTTCCGGTCATATCGGTCAACCGGTCCAGGATGGCCTGATGTAACTCCTGTTCGCAACCCGGTTTCCACTCAATAATAGGTGGGGTTTCAGGTGCAGGTGGCGGTGCCTCGACCACCGGATCAGTTGCTTTGGCCGACAGAACTGGCGCCGGGGGCGATTCCGCGGGTAGCCGAACCTGTCCTAAGTCATTTTTTTTTTCGGCCTCGGAATTCGAAGCGGGTGGAGTCACCGGATTGGCTGGAGAGGAGCCCGGCGATCGCGGGACGGATGGCAGACTCGCCCCGGCACCGCCTCGCAGTTTGGCTACGAGTTCATCGAGTCGATCGAGGTCTTCCAGCATGGAGATGCGAACAATCGCCAGTTCGGCGAGTGCCCGGCCGTAGGTGACTCGCTGCATGCGAGCTTTTGTGTCCGCCATGATCTGCATCGCCGCGACGATGGTCTGCAAGCCCCACCGGGCGGCTTGTTCCTGCAGCTTGGGACGTTGATCCGTGCCAACGCTCAACAGTGCCGCATCGTTCGCCCCGCAGGCGGTCACCATCAGGTCTCGAAAATACCCAACGAACTGATCGGTCAAGGCTTCCAGTTGAACCCCTTCGTTCAGAGCCCCTTCCAACCGCGAAAGAGCACCCGCGCGGTCGCGCGTGATCATCGCGTCAATGATCCCAACAACGCGATCGTCAGGCGCGGTCCCCAGCAGGCGGTGAACGTCCGCCGACGTAATCACTTCCGCACCAAATGCCAGCAACTGGTCAAACAGCGACTGGCTGTCACGCATGGAACCAGCAGCACGGCGAGCAACCAGTTCCAGCGCAGCCGGATCGACCTTGAACCCTTCGGCCTCTGCGAGCTGACCGAGTCGAATCGAAATGTTGTCGACCGAAATTGTCCCGAAATCGAATCGCTGGCATCGAGACAGGATGGTATCAGGAACCTTGTTGGGTTCAGTCGTGCAGAAAATGAATTTGACGAGCGGTGGAGGTTCTTCCAGCGTTTTCAGCAGTGCGTTGAACGCTTCCTTCGTCAACATGTGGACTTCGTCGATAATGTAGACTTTGTACTTCGACCGCATCGACTTGACGCCAACGTTGGCTCGCAGCGATCGAATATCATCGATCCCGCGATTCGAAGCACCGTCGATTTCCGAAACGTCGACATCCTGCCCTGTGCTGATCCCCTTGCAGATTTCGCATTCATTACAGGGAATCGCATCTTTGGCATTCGGACAGTTCAGGGCCTTCGCGAAGATGCGTGCCATGGACGTTTTGCCGACACCGCGAGCGCCCGTGAACAGGTACGCATGGGCCACGCGCCCATCACGAATGGCGTTCCGCAGGGTCTGCGCGATCCGCTCCTGCCCCACAACTTCGGTAAAGGTTTGCGGCCGAAATCGCCGTGCGAGAACTGTGTATTGAGCGTCCATGTCCGATTTGCCAACTTCTAAGAGCGGTAGCGATCCATATTGCCTGAACCATTCAGCATCGTGACAGAACTCTGTGTCGTCGATGGAGTTCCGCGATTGTCGCACCTGAGTCACCGATCTGCAAGTTGCACGCAGATCGACATCAGGGCCATTGGGAAATAGGACTTGACCGAGGTGCGTAGAATTGGAGGAGTTTGCAGGGGAGATTGGTTTTTTCA
>CAXBSB010000449.1:0-2322 GCA_963977965.1 uncultured Schlesneria sp. | reverse complement strand
CGGCGGGGATGACTTGTTCGTAGATTGTACAGAATATGCTGGTGCATGCCATAGGCGTCTGAGTTCCGTGTTGAGTGGGGATGTGTCATTGGACACTCCGATTTTACTTACACGAACTTATGGCAGCACAGCAGACTGAACGCAGGGTACAAGCTTCACAACTGAACTTGACCAAGGGCTTCGTCGGTCCATTCTGCCCGCTCAGTCCCTGTGGAGATTTCGGCGCGAAAGTCGCTCAACACATCTTGCGATTCGATTCCCCCAATGGCCACAAGTCCATCGAGTGCATTCTTCCACACGTCGGCGTACGGATCGCGGAGAGCTGACGCGAGAAATGGAATTGTTGCCTCGTCCCGAAACTGCCAGATCACCTCAATGATACGAGCGCGGTCGACACCCTGAGTGCGGCGCGTGAACTGTTGGATCAGTAGCGGAATAATGGCTTTGTCGCCTTCGATGAGCGTGTGAAACGCACTCTCATCGCCGCAACACAGCGACTCAACAAGTTGGTGTATATCACTCGGGGTCATAGCGTGAGTTGGGCGAACGACCAAGTAACTTGCCCGCGATCTACCACGGGCATCCCATCAACACCCCAATACATTGAGCCACCGCCGACTGCAGGTCAAGTTGACGGCTTCATTCGGCAATAATAATGCGTCAAGTCTTTCCATCAATGCAGACGGAAGATCACTCTGTCGACACAGGCGCCCCGCCTTCATATTCGGCGAGAGGATCTGGATGCCAATCGATCTCGATGAAGTCCGCGCCAATCAATCCACCTGCCAAGACGGACTTCTTGAAAAGTTCAGCCACAACACAATGGTCGTAGGACACACCGTCGCCTGTCACACGGAAGATTGCCTTTCCACAAAGGTCTTTTTCGCGAAATACAAATCGGTGGATTAACGTGGCCAAACCCTTCATTCCGCGACAGGAGGTCTCCGAACCTGATGCGAGAGGAACTCGGTCGAGTACATTTAGCAACAAAAGTGGCCCACCGTTAACAATATGGACTGGCAGCGCTTCGACGGACTCGCCGACAACGCCTTGAAGCACATCCCAAGCATGCGGTGAAACGATCGGGTGAGTGCTGAAGTCGTAGAAATCACCTGACCGTTCACGATGAATAATTCGAAGTTTCGACGGGAGCCACGTCGCACCGAGGCGACCAGAGCCGTTCCACTGGGCGTCATTTTGTTCTGTCCAAGGTTGCGTGTTTTGGACCCAATCCCAAGGCGACTCTCCCTCAGCATCGCATTCGGGGACGAGAATGAAAAGCCGGACGGGAGGCACTGTCAATTCCTCGATTTACACACAGAATCATACGTCAGGCGACCACCTTTCGGGTGCCACTGGCGGCCGGTTTCGCCGCCAGTGACGCTGCGGTCGCCATGAAACCTGGCTGGCTAAGTCAATTTGATTGACATTCGTACTCTTGGGTTTTGCTCCGTCGTTCGCTTGAGTCTTCTACCACAAATCGGCAGATTCTGAAATCAGGGTCGAAGATATGGCGGGGCATCGAAAGCTCGTTCACCCGTGCGAGAATTCTGCGAGGAATCTCCGAGCACGCGAAGTCAAAGCCTTATTGGTTAGGCGTCACCGCGCTGCGTCTCCGAAATGACAAAACCATTCTCGTGCGCCCAACTAGTTAATGCCGAACGCGTTGCTGCGTTCTCATACTCGTACCACTTCTGGAGGAGTCCTCGCCGTTCCATTATTGTCTTGAACTTCGAGTACGCGCCATGATGCCGAAATGCGTTTCTTACTAGCTCTTCCAGTTCTGGCGCCTCGGATTCAATGAACTGGAACACGAGATTCCGTCCCAGATCGAGGTCATTTTTGTGAGGAACGGTAATGTAGCGCGTTTGGTCCTCGATGTCATCCGGTACCTCCTCTTCCTCGAAGTCGTCATATGTTGACTGAAAGTAGACTGTTCCCGTGCTACGGGAGATCAGTGCACGGTTCTCGTATGGTCCAGATGAAGACGACCAGTCAAGGGCCGCTTCGATGTCTTGGTAACTGATGGAGACGAGCGAGGACATGTCTCTTGTGACGCCTGACGTTAAGGTAATTTGCCCACGACGAACGACGGGGCTCTTATCAACACGCCAACACTTTGAACTGCAAGCGATTGCGGGTCAAGTTGGCCCACGGTTATCCCAGTGGCAATTTTCACGATCCGAACCGCGTGCCATTTGCGGCACTACGCCGACTGATCCCCCCACATCACATCCAGCGATCGTCGCAGGCACATTGATAGGGGTAGGGACGTCCCATTGGTTGAGACGCCCCTCCCTCCAAACCGGACGTGCAGATTTC
>CAXBSB010000448.1:0-2325 GCA_963977965.1 uncultured Schlesneria sp. | reverse complement strand
ATCCAAGGGGTGCCGTTTTGCTGCAGGACGATTCGCACGGCACTTCCCGGAATCCTGTTCCAATGCCAACCTTCGGGGGCTTTTCCGTGGTAGCCGTCGTCCTGATAAATGAAGTGCTCACCATTCTCGTCCGTGCCGGCGCTGAGAACCCATGCCGGTCCCTTCGCATCAACCGCGATGTCGCTTGCTTTCATCCCTTCTTGCAATTCCAGCTGGTCCTTATTTCGCCAGAAAATCTCTCCCGTCGACTGTACGATCCAGTGAATGTCGCCGGCTCCAACAGCCAGTTGGGTTGCGTTACCATCGACGTGGTTCCATTTTTCCCCGTCGAATTTGAAGAGAGCGAAATCATCTCCAACCCGTTGCGGCCCGATTTTCCAAATCGACCCGTCTGGACCGACGGTAATTCCGCTGGCCTGTCCAGCAACTTCGATCCACGTCGATGTGCCTTTTCTTCTCGAGCGAACGGTCCCCTGATCGTCAACCGTCCAGACATCGCCGTTCGGTGTCACCGCGATCTTGACCGCACCCCCATCGACCTTGGTCCAATCGCCGCCCGACCATCTGTAGATTGCGTATCCACCGGGCGTTTTTTCGCCAAAGCTAATGATCCACGGAACGCCTTGAGCGTCGATACCGATGTCTCGCGCCTGTCCCGGTACCTGGGTCCACAAACTCGGCATCTCTCGCCCGATTCTTGCGGCATACGCCTTCCAGGTGGTCATCGATTTGGCGAGATGCTCCCGAGGTGGTTGCTTCAGGCCCCAGCAAATTAAGCCAAACGGACCGTCGTAGCCGCTTTGCTTGACGTCGTTGACAAATCTGTAGGTGTCAAAATCACCTTCGCCCAACGGCCGTATCAAACGGGACCAGTCCCAGCCCGAAGCGTCTTCGCCCTCTTTCGGTTGGTCGGCTCCGCAAACAATCACGAAATTCAAGTGCCGTTTGATCTTTGCGATCACCTCGGACATGCGTCTGGAGTTTCCTCCCTTGATCTCATGAATGAGTTGCAGCGTGACGCCCACGTTCTCGCGGTCGATCTTTTCGGCGAGCGGCAGCGCCTTCTCCACGGTGTCGATGCGTGTTCCCGTATACGGATAAAGCGATAACTTGATTCCCGAGCCCTTCAGCTTGTCCGCAGCCGCCTGGATCAACTCAATCGCGGCCGCTTCCTCTTTGTCGTCGCGGACTTTCTCAAACTTCACAACGATGACGCCGTTCCATTTCTTTTCGCGTACCCAGTTGATCCAACCTTCGGGATACGAGAACGGCGTCTCCTTTGTGAAGTCCATTTGCGACATCAAAAATTCATACGGAGCGTATCCGAGTTTCCTCCGCTCTTCCTCGTCTTTGTCGAATTTCTCGAAGAAGTACGGGAAAATCGGATTGTCGAGCCTCAAACCCGAAGCCGTCGGCGCTTCGTGCCGTATGGCCGACATCGCTTCCACTTTCGAAGCAAGCAGATCGCCGGCAGCGAATTGGAGGCCGTCCAGCATCGATTGAGCGACGCAGGGGACGGCGAACACGCTCTGATTGTGGCCGAACTGGCTATAAAAAACCCGTCCCTTTCCGTAGGTCTTAATCCAACTCACGGCATACGAAAACTCATTCGTTGCGCCCGGAAAACTCTCCTTCGGAACTTGTTCGGGATCGACGCTTAAAATGACCTGAGCTGAGCCGTCACGATTTGAATCGGGATCGATCACGTAAAGTTCGTCCGCCAACTCCGCGGGAGTGTCGAGCGTTACCGACCATTCATCGCGTTTGCCATCACCCAAATGACAATGATTGAACGTCACCTTCGCTGCTGGGCCGCGGAACGCTGCCGCCAAAGGGGAATCCGGATTCGGCAGCTTGATCTTGAAAGCGGAACAATGATTCCATCCTCCCGAAGCTTTCGGATGAACGCCGTAACTCAACGCAGTGGAGTCCATTGGATACCCCCCCAGAAGCCGGTTGTACTCGCCGACCGGCCATGATCGGTACAGTAGAGAAGATCCATGATTGGCAAACAGGCCACCGCCATTCTTGACGTACTCCGGGAGGACGCTGTTGTAGAGACCATCTTCGTCTTTTGACTTCAGGCTCACATTGTTCAACACAACGACATCAAATCCGCTCAGGAACTTCAAATCCAAAGATTCGCTCGTGTACCGTTCGACGACATCGAACGAGCCATATTTTCGCGAGGCTTCACGCAGCAACTGAATGAGTCCCGCGGCGCCCGGGACATGCAATTGTCTCATCGTTTTATAAGTGAGAATCAAAACACGCCTCTTCTTGGCGTTCGTGACGGAGAGTTCCTTGGGGAGGGCTTCGGCGATC
>CAXBSB010000447.1:0-2351 GCA_963977965.1 uncultured Schlesneria sp. | reverse complement strand
GCTGTGCGAACATGCCAGTCGTTATTTTCCAGATGCAAGGCGGCCAGTTGTTGATCGGTCGCCTGCATCGGATTCGATTTAGGACGCTCAGCCGGTGCACCGGGGCCGATGTATTTCACGTTATAGATTCGACCGTTTGTCCGGTCCCAGATCTCGGGGTTCGTCCGATGGCAGGCGTTCTTGTCGTACCAGTCAATCAGGTAGACGGATCCATCCGGGCCATACTTCAGATTGATTCCGCGGAACCAGTGGTCATTGGCGATCAGGAAATCAGGAGCACGGCGACCGATGAATCCCGAACCGGTCTGGTCGAACTTACAGACATTGATCCGGTTACCATGAACGTTGTCCATGAAAATCTGATTGCGGTACTGCGCAGGGAAGTTATCGCCGAGATAAATCATCGCCCCGCAGTGGGCATGTCCACCCCCGGCGGCGAGAGTATCTGTCGGAGCATGCGGTTCGTGACCCCACCAGGCATGATCCTGGATCTTGCCGACGTAATGCAGGTGATCAGCAATCGTCTTGATGTCTTCGAATGTGTAGGGATTGAAGTGCTGACCGCCCTGCCTGTGATAGCGTCCCCCCTGGATCATGTGCCACAGGTGAGGAATCACGCACGCCGTGATGAAGGCCTGGCCTCGATCATCGAAGTCAACACCCCATGGGTTACTGGTTCCGTGTGAGAAGACTTCGAAGAGATCCCGCGTCGGATGATAGCGCCAGACACCTGCATTCAAGCCTTGTCGATCCGCATCGGCTGTACCTGGCTTACCGACCTTGGAATGCGTGAACACCCCATGACACCCATAGAGCCAGCCGTCCGGTCCCCAGATGAATGCGTTGAGCGTTTCATGAGTGTCCTGCCAGCCGAAGCCGTCTCGCAGGACTGTCGCCCCCTTGGGAACATCCTCAGGAAACATCAGGCCTGCCTGTGGGCCCGATGATCCTGCAACAGGACCGTCCGGGATATCGTCACCGTTTCGGTCTGGTATGAACATCAGATACGGAGCCGCACCAACCCACACACCGCCAAAACCGATTTCCAGGCCGCTGACAAGATTCAATCCTTCGATGAACACCTTCCGCTTCTCGAAGGTTCCATCTCCATCGGTATCTTCGAGGATGACGATTTTGTCTTTTCCCTCGCCTGCTTTTGCCCGATTAGGATAGGTATAGGCTTCGGCAACCCAGATCCGGCCACGAGGATCAAGAGTGAACGCGATCGGCTGATGAACGAGTGGTTCACCCGCCGACAGCTTCACCTGAAATCCTTCAGGGACAGTCATGGCGGCTGCAGCCTCTTCCGGTGTGCGACCATTGGCCATCGCAACGGCCTTCTTCGGCTGGATCGCCTTGAATTCCTTTTCGGAGACGCGAGCCACCTTGTGTCGCAGGACGTGAGCTCCCTTCATGCCGCCGACGACGATGTCTGGCAACTTGTCGCCATCAACGTCACCCACCATCAATTCCCGGCCAACACCTGATTCGCCATCCGCCTTAAACGGAACCCAATCGATTCCGTCTTTGGATCGAACCAGCTTGAACCAGTAAACAACGGCTCCGGCATCCCACATCGGACTGCGGTCGTGATGCGACCAGTATGTCTTGCCGGTCACAATGTCTTTCAAACCATCACCGTCGATATCGTGCAGTGCGACGGTATGAGGTTCCGTAAACAGAACTCCATACGGATTGTCAGTTGTCTTGTCACCGACGATCACATGCTTGACGAAGTCGATCGGGGAGTCGTTTGAGCCTTTTACCTGTTCAAACCATGCCACGCCAAACGCATGAGCCTGCAGACTGCTGATGACGTCGTTGTCGCCATCGCCATCGACGTCGTACGCGAACATGTCTGCGCCGCCCGGTCCGGTGAAGACATACTTATGGAACTTCCATTCCGGATCCCCTTCGACACTCGTTGGTTGTTCCAGCCAGCCATCCTTGTAGATTACGTCCAGGCGTTTGTCGCCGTTGATGTCGCCAACACCGAGGCCATGTCCGAAGGGATACTGTCCGACTTCGCCCGAGATGGCGTGCCAGACCCACGTGTTCGGCTGCTTTGGATCGAACGTCGCATATCCGAATTTGCCCAGATGGTTGCAGACCAGTTCCGGACGTTCGTCACCCACCAGATTTACGAACTGAGGTGATTCGTTGCCGATGCCATCAAGAACCTTGTGAACGGTCCAATGATGCTTGGGGTCACCGATCTTGTCAGCCCCCGGATTGACATACATCACAGCCGGGGAACCTGGCAGTCCGCAACTGACCAGATCATTCCAGCCATCACCGTTGAAGTCGTAAACCCAGGTAAAGAAGTTATTGGAATATCCCTTCCGGTTCTG
>CAXBSB010000446.1:0-2379 GCA_963977965.1 uncultured Schlesneria sp. | reverse complement strand
CTTCCTTCGACAGGGAATGTCACTTTGTCAGAACATAACGTCGTGATTGGCAGATCATTTGAATACGGCTCACCCGGCCGATGTCCGCGAATCGGTGCATCGCCTGAACGGGCTTTGCTGGTGAAGAAATCCGTATAGATCTTGTCGAACTTGCGATATTGCAACTTCACTTCGACTGTCACAGGCTCTGTCACTTCCCGTGGGACATCCAGTCTGTAGTGCACAGTTCCGGCAGCTCCCGGCGGTATCTGGTTGTTGTAAAGCGGGACGAAAATGTCCTGCGGGTTGCGGCGATCAATCCGATTGCCGTCTTTATCGAGCATGAAAACGTTGATGAAATGTGACCAGGGATCGACGGATCGGTTTTCATCAAGTCCGCCGCTGCGACCGATGATCTTTCCGCCACTCGTCACTGTGACATCGACCCAGACTTCGTTGGAATCGACAGTTCCTTGAGTGAACGGATGTCCCATCTTCAACGTTCGCACGACCGCTTCCAGCAGGTAGGTCTGTCCTGGTTTCAATGTGGGGACTTCCGGCCGAATCGGGGCATGCAGTTTCCCAGTAATTTCGCCCCCTTCTTTCACGCCGAAGATGTCGACCCGTAGTTTTCCTTTCAGAAAATCCTGATGAGCCGTAACGGTGTCCGGAAGTTCCTTCAGCCAGGCCAGGCCAGTGTTCGCGGATGGAAACAGGTGGTTATGGATACTTGGCTTCTTGGCATCAGCAAAGTTTCTGGCACCAAAATCCGTTGATTCCTGCAGCGGCATATGGCATCCCGCACAGTTCTGAACAGCTTTTTCAGGATAGTAAAAGCTGCGGGCACCATGTCCTGAGACACCACTGAGCAGGTAGGTGTCGTAATGATTCTGGCCTCGCAGGAACTCCTTGTAATGGTTCAGTTCGTAAGGCAGATGCACTTTGTGGCATGTTGAACAGAACTCGGCCGACTTGTGCAAGTCTTTCAGGAAGGTCTTCTTGTGCAGTTCAGGCTTGGCTTTTACGAGTTGATTGTTCACCCATTGCAAAACCGCGTTCTTGCTGTATGCAAACGGATAATGCTCGGGGTTTTCGATCGTGTAGTCTCCGTTCCCCTTGGTGCTGTTCACGTGCGTGATGGAATGGCATGTGGTACAGGTAATCCCAGCCTGCGATGTCGGATGGTTGACATCATCAAATTTCGGATCGTCAAAGGCTCCGCTCAGGAACGGCACGGGGTCGTGGCAGCCTGCGCACCAGCGTGACGCCTGCACGTTACCGTCACGCTTCAGTGCCACTTCGCGAGTTTCTCGAACACTGGCCAGATAGGCCGGATTATTGAATGAACTGAAATGGTGCGAACTGTGGAACCAGCCCTTGTACGCGTCCGCGTGGCACTTCAGACAATAGTCGTCGTTCATCAGGGCTTCGGCCGGGATGAAGTTACCCGTCGCCGTCCGAGCCAGTGATGGGGAGAAATACTTTTCTCCTTCTTTTGGCCCAGCCTGATTCCAGTTGCGCGGGTCCTGATTATGCATCAGGATCATTCCACCCCCCGCGACACCAGTGGCGACCAGATAGCCCACTCCGATCCGCCACTTGATCCTTGGGCCAGCCAGCCGATGCAACCAGTACAGCCAGAGGCACGATAAGGGGGCGGCAATGTGGGCCCAGTAGATGATCGATCGAGTCGCCTGGTTCTTGATGACGAGCGCCGATGTTCCGAGTTCAATTCGCATCAACAGGATGCCCGTCACGAGGACGGCGAGTGAAGCAACCAGTAATGCATAACCGACACGAATCGCTCGTTTGTTTTTCCGCAATCGCGTGTTGAGCAGATGGATACCAAGAAATACGACGAAAGGAATGACCAATATCAGACCGAGGGTGAGATGTCCGGCGAACATCAGAATCGAGAACCAGTTTTCATAGGTCCGCCCGGTTTGCCAGCCGAGAAACGTGACGGCTCCTAGATATGCCGAGTTCGCTCCCAGCAGCGCAACAAGTAAAAAAACCAACCACATAAGAACACGCAGGCGTGGCCCCACGGCGGGAACATAAGTTCGACGCTGCGGTGGAACGGACGCCGGGACGGTATTGGACATGAGTCAACTCCACCCAAGTAATTTCGACCGATCGACTGTCAATGACCGGCCCTGAGAAGTTGTGCAGCTTTCCGACTGGGCTTTCTACCCCGTCGATTTGTCAGAACGATCCCACCAGACAAAATACTTCGTTGCCTGACAAGAAACCGCCGAAATGGTTTTCGAGTGCCTCACGTGAGATCTCACATCGGTGCTCTGCAATCAAGTCGGCGTTTCAAACGAGACATCCATCTCAACGATGGGCCTCAAATCGCGACGCCTATCAACAAACGGGATCGGGGTGGACGATCCAGTC
>CAXBSB010000445.1:0-2461 GCA_963977965.1 uncultured Schlesneria sp. | reverse complement strand
GAGCACAAAGAGGGGAGTGCAGCGCTGGATGCGTGCCAACCCCTGACCCCGACACCCGAGAAGAAGTAGAAACGCAGAGGACGCGGAGAGCGCTGAGAGAACCGCTACACTTAACTGAGATGCGCTCTAGTGAGACGGATCATCACATGTTTGTCTTCGCGTCGGTCGCCTCGCCCAGAACGGCATTCAATGCGGAATTCAAAATGCTGTCGTGCAGGTGATCTTTCGAATAGATTCGGAAAATGCAGAAGCTGATTGGCAAGGCCCGAAACAGATCGTCGTCAGAAAGTTCCTGAGTCGAACCGACGGCAGGATCGAGCAGAAAGTTCTGTCCACCAGCGGGCAGACGACCGCTCGGACGATGATAATGTCGGGCCACGTCAATGTTCAGCGGGATCTCTTTCAGATCCTGAGGCAATCGCTCGCGAACCCTTCGAACAACCAGATCCGGCTCCGAGAAAATGGTGGTTCGCTCAGCAGTTCCCGAGTGAAAATTCAAAGTCCGCTCGCATGCCATCTTCCACGGCACTTGTCGAGCAAGAATCTGTCTCCAGCGAAGCCCCAGTTCCTTCAAGTCAGGTTGATCACTGTCGGCCCAGCGCATCACATCGACCAGAAACGACGATTCTGTCAGCTTGCGGTACTTGTCGAGTTGCTTCAGCGGGCTTCCTTGAAACAGATGCGGCATTGTTTCGGGAAAAAGTTCTTCGAGAGCCAGATCGACCGCTCGCACGGTCCGGTGAAAGTAGATTGTTCGAAACAGATTCGCCCGTGTTTCGATGAAGTTGATCAGTGTCGGCAGTCCTCGCGAGTGAATTGTCAGTCCCGCTGGGGTAAAGAACGAATAGTGCAGGATGCGATTCAGATCGAAGGCCTTGGTGTTGTATCCAGACATGTACGCATCACGCAGGACGAAATCCATATTGTCAACGGTGTAGATGCCACTGAACATGGCCCGCAGCTTTCGCAGCCAGTCGGGATGACCTTCTTCGGCAGCAGCATCACGCTTGGGACGACGGATCAGCCACGAGATCTGATGCGGATCGAGTTCTTCGAGTGGCTGAAGTCGACCATTCGGATTGCGGCGAATCCGCCGCAAGAGGTCTCCCAGTTCCTGCTCGATGATGACTCCGCCAATATCTTCGTGCGTAATATCGAACTGATGCAGGAAATGTTCGTCAAAGAAGTGGCCAAACGGGCCATGCCCGACATCGTGAAGCAGTGCCGCCATGCGCAACAGGCTTTCGACGTAGGCTCTTGATGGCACATTCCGGCAGGAATCCACCAGGGACTCGTACCAGTGACCGATTGCAACTGACGAAAGATGCATCGCGCCGAGGATATGTTGGAACCGCGTATGTTCGGCCGATGGAAATACCCACCAGGCCGTTTGCAACTGGTGAATCTGCCGCATCCGCTGTACCCACGGATGATCGATCACATCCTGCTCAGCCGCTTCACCCTCGGGAAGCCCTGAGCGGGCAATGAAAGGGATATAGCCGTGAATCGGGTCGTGTGAAAGGCTTTCGTTAGCAAAGTCTCGGGACATCGGCAAACCTTCAGGAATTCAACAAACCAAGAGTCTGGCCCCCTGCAAGTACGAACGAACAGCATTGGTCTGTGGCCCCAATACCGAATTCGCCGTCTAAGGAACACAGCCGGAGAATAGCGGAGGCTGTACAATGACAACAGACCAGAAATCGTGACAACCCTTCGCATTTCGTGCCGCCTGGGTGTGCATCCAAAAGCTGAGGAGATTATGTGGAAGTGCATGGATTCCATTCGATTTGCCAAAGTGGGTAGTCACTTTTGAAGAGTGCTCTGAGTTGGCAGATTCGATTTTTCCGGAACCAAGCCGCACGACCTCACGACGACCAGAATGGTCACCCGATGGTGAGGGGCACCCGTTGCATCCAGCGATGCCCTGTGTTCATGAGCGAGGCCGCAAGCGGCTTCTCAAAACCACCCGTGCTTTAACGACAACGAACGAGCGCCCCCCGCCGACTGTTTCAATCACGTGAGCAACTGAGATGCGGAGGATTCCGTCGTTAATGATTCCCTTACTTGCGAATGCAACCTCGACACTTTTTTGTGTCTGCGCCCCATGATTGGACGACGCAGCAGTGGGCATGGTGCATTCTGACATCACCACTGGTGACATCATTTGCCTCAACACACCCAACCAATGGCGAGCACACCATTTACGTCACAAACAGCGATCGGTCCGTGTTGACGTTGTGGTGGTGAGTCAACGTGCCGGCAAAATCGACACCGGCACAGATCGACAAAAATGAGCGGCAGGAAGAAACTCTTAAGTGTTTTTCTGGCAATGCGTTACGGCACACATCCCCGCGTCGTGGCTACTGTAGTTGCGCGAGATTTGTGGTTTGGCATTAAGTCTGCTTAACAGTGCCGCCATCCACTAACACCGTCCTCCAGAAAGGGACCCAGCCATGAATGC
>CAXBSB010000444.1:0-2468 GCA_963977965.1 uncultured Schlesneria sp. | reverse complement strand
ATCCGCGTGCTAATCGCGCCCGGAGAAAAGGGCCCCGTCGTGATGGCCTATCGTCCTGTGAAACCTGATGCGAAGCCTGAAGAAGCATTCAAGTTTGAATCGCCGGTAAAGTCACACACGTTTGCCTCAGTTGTCCCGGTCAGTGACTCACAAGTTGCCTTCAAAGTGACGCCAACAGGCTACACAGTTGAGATCAGACTCAGTTGCGACCACATCGAACTGAAACATCTTGGCCCCGGTCTACGTATCCGGGGGGACGTCGGAGTCCTCTGGGGGAATGACGGAGGGCTCGCAACGGAACGTCGAGCTTACCTCTTCAATCACAGCCCTGCCGCGAACATCGTCAGCGATACTCCCAGCGAAGCGGAATTGCAGCCTGCGGAATGGGGAACCTGGATCTTTGAGTAACAGCACTGCGTGAAGAATGGGATGAATTCTGTACTTATTTTCGATTGCCACTTCGTACGTTTGGAAGAAAGAATATTGGTGAGTCAGCTTGGAAGCATGTCGACACTTCCATGTTCACCGCTGGAACGAAAACCCGCTCATGATCAACCACTTTCTATCGAGAAACGTTCAAAGTCGTCGCAACAGCGCGGTGCTCGTTGCTTTGCTGGCCTGGCACTTCTTGGCGATCCCGCAATACGTGATCGCCGACGATGCAGCAAACCTGACATCGCAGTTGATCAAGTCGCACTGTGTGAAATGTCATGGCCCAGAGAAGCAGGAAGGCGACGTACGACTCGACGACCTTCCCGTCGATGTCAGCCGTGATCTTACTCGCTGGACGCGGGTCTTTGACCAGCTTCGCGAGGGAATCATGCCCCCAGAGAAGGAACCTCAAATTGAGCGGACTCGGCTGAACACCAGTCTGGAATGGTTGTCTGAACGAACGAGTCATCAGACGATGCGATTGCCAAACCATGGAAACCTGATCCCGCATCACCTGTTGTTCGGAAGACCAGCGTCCGTACGAGGTTCAACGCCAGCACGTCTCTGGCGGCTCAGCCCCGATGGATACAACGGGTTTGTCCGTGACGTTCATCGAGGGCGTTCGGATGGCATCGTGCAGCCGTTTTCAGTGATCCCGGAACGAGGTCTCAAGAATTTCGCCGAGCTTTACATGATCGACGAACCGAGTACCGAGATCCTGCTGCGAAATGCCCAGATGATTGTCGAAGGGCAATCGGCACATGAATTCAAGGACGGAAAGATCCGCTCCAAAAACGACACTGTAGGCGAGTTCGTAGCTCTGATGGATCCCGCGATCGAGCCGACTCGGAAACAACTGGAGACTGCCGTGCAAACCCAGTTTCGCATGGCGATTGGCCGCAAAGCCGAAGCAGATGAAGTGGATCGGTTCATTTCTCTTTATGAGAAGTGTGCTACCGACGGCGACCGGCCTGCTGCCGTCAAGACGATGTTGCAGGCGGTTCTGCTGCGTGCCGACGCCATGTATCGCTACGAATGGGGTGCCGTTGATTCCGACAACAGGTCCCAGCAACGAATGCTCAGTCCGCTGGAAATCGCCCGAGCGGTCAGCCTGGCTGTCGGTGATCGCCGGGAAAGCGGCATCATGACTGCGGCCACGAAGGGGGAATTGACGACGAAAGATCAGGTTGCTGCACATGTCCAGCGGATCCTGGACGATCCTAAAATCCCAAAGCCCGGCCTGCTGCGGTTCTTTCGTGAGTACTTCGAATACCATCGTGCGCCGGATGTGTTCAAGGACAAGCCTGCGAACAGAATCAAGCATGTACCCCATGTCCTGGTGAGCGATACCGACCGGCTGATTCTGCATCTGCTGGCTGTCGACAAGGATGTGCTGCGCGAGTTGCTGACCACTCCACTTTCGTTTGTGAACTACAACACAAAGGTCGACAAAACCAAGCCCGATCGTCCGCTGGTTGGTGTCCCGTTCGACGTTGTGCCCCCTCCCGACAAGAATCCCAAGAATAAGCCCGAATATGTGGCAGGTGTGGATGCCGTCTATGGATTTCAGGAATGGCCGAAGGAACAACCTGTTCAGCTTCCGGCGGAGCAGCGATTGGGAATCCTGATGCAACCGAGTTGGCTGGTCGCCTGGAGTACAAACTTTGACAACGATACTGTTCGCCGTGGACGCTGGGTCCGCGAACGACTGCTTGGCGGCACCGTTCCCGATTTGCCGATCGGTGTCGTCGCCCAGGTACCCGACGAAAAGCATCGGACCTTCCGCGATCGTCTGCAGGTAACACGCGAGGCAAAGTGCTGGAAGTGTCATCAGCAGATGGACGACCTGGGCCTGCCGTTTGAAAACTTCGATCACTATGGCCGCTATCGCACCACCGAGACCGTGCTCGATCTCGAAGCGACAGAAAAGAACGTTGATGCAAAAGGGAAGCCGCTGGGCCCGGTGATGCGAGAAGTGGCCCTCGACACGACAGGCCTGATTGCTCATTCCGGCGACGATCGGCTCGATGGTGCTG
>CAXBSB010000443.1:0-2484 GCA_963977965.1 uncultured Schlesneria sp. | reverse complement strand
TGCCCACATCGCACGGATCGTGGCCGCTTACGAAAGTGACGAAGACGAGCCAGGCTATTCGCGGTTTGTTTCCCTGGAAGAGATTCGTGGTCTACGGCACAACCTGAGCATTCCGCTGTACGTGCGGGATGAGTCCACAACTTCCAACGGAAATGGCCAACCGCAGGCGTCGCTTCAGAATACTGTTCGCGCGTGGCAAGCCAGCTCCAAGCAACTGCGCAAGTCGATGGACGAGTTGTTCGCGACGCTGAAGGAGGCCGGCGTTGGCCAGTAAAGTGAAAACTCCCGTGATGCCCGAACCGGAATCCAACGGCTGCTTGCCGAAGGGCTGGCGCATGGTGCGCTTTGGCGACGTTGTTCGCGATGTGAATGAGGCCGAGCGCAATCCGCTGGAGTCTGGGCTCGAGCGTTATGTCGGGCTGGAGCACATTGAGCCGGAGAATCTGCATCTGAAACAGTGGGGTGACCTGACTGCGGGCGCGGTGTCTTTCACGAAGCGATTCCGAAAGGGGCAGGTGCTGTTCGGCAAGCGCCGCGCCTACCAGCGGAAAGTCGCGGTCACGGAGTTCGATGGGATCTGCTCGAGCGACATCCTCACATTTGAGCCGAAAGATGACTCCCTGATTCCCGAATTGCTGCCGTTCATCGTGCAATCGGACGGATTCTTCCAGCACGCCCTTGGCACATCGTCCGGTTCGCTGTCGCCGCGCACCCGCTGGAGTCAACTGCAAGACTACGAATTTCCGCTGCCACCTAAGCACGAGCAATGCCACATAGCCGAATTACTGTGCGCGGCGGATCAAGCGGTAACTCAAATGAATTCGGTCCTCATTCGAGTTGAAGAGTTATTGCAAGCATTCCTTTGTGACGCATTTACGAGCCGAGTCGTAGCGGAGAAGCACGCCTCATTGCAGGAACTGTGTGCCGAATCGATCACATACGGAATTGTACAAGCGGGTCCACACGTTCCTGATGGCATCCCATATATTCGCGTTTCTGACATGGTGCAAGAGGTGTTTGTGAGCGACAGCATTCTTAGGACCACTCCACAAATTGCGTCACGATTCAAACGCTCGACTGTCACAAGCGGAGACATAGTGTTTGCCTTGCGGGGCGACCCAGGTCTTGTTCGCGTGGTTCCTGAATTCTTGGATGGGGCTAATCTCACGCAGGGCACGGCACGAATCTCAGTGCGTGCGGATGTAAATCGTGACTTTGTGCTATGGGCGTTGCGATCCCCGGCGGTCAGACGGCAAATCGCAACCGAGGCAAAGGGATCAACATTCAAAGAGATTACACTCGCGTCTCTTCGGAAGCTGAGGATTCCCGACAAGGCTCGAAAGGAGCAAGATCAAATCGCGGATTGTGCAAATAATATCTATGCAGGCATGGAGGAGACTAAGGCATCGTGCGCGGCCACTAAGTCGCTCTTCTCGGAGCTACGTGACTCTATGCTCTCCAATGGAGTAAGCAAATGACCCTGTTCAATGAAGCCAACACTGTTGAGCAGATGGTTCTCGATGCCTGCGTCAAACTCGGCTGGCGGTACGTCCATGCACCGTCGCTTCCTCGCCAACCGTCGGACGTTTTCGTCGAACCACTGTTGCGATCTGCCCTCATCAAGCTAAACCCCGAGATCGCTGCCCAACCCGACAGAGCCGACGAGGTTATCTACAAACTGCGGGCGATTCTGCTGTCCGTTCAGAACGATGGCCTCGTGCGTTCCAACGAAGCCTTGGCCGCGTGGCTACACGGCGACAAGACGATGCCGTTCGGCCCGAACGGCGAACACACCACGATCCGTCTGATCGACTTCGATGCCCCTGCCAACAACGACCTGGTCGTCTGCAACCAGTGGACCTACCGCGTCGGCCAATTGTCGAAGCGGTTCGATGTGCTCCTGATGGTGAATGGATTGCCGATCGTCATCGGCGAAGCGAAAGCGCCTGTCCGACCGGCGGTGACGTGGGTCGATGGGGCAGCCCAAGTCCATGAAGACTATGAGCCTAGCGTTCCAGCAATGTTCGTCCCGAACGTCTTCAGCTTCGCCACCGAAGGGAAGGCGTTTCGCTACGGCTCGGTGCGGATGCCGCTCGATGTTTGGGGACCGTGGCGTGACGCCCACAATCAGCAGGAAGGCTCGCTGGCCGACGTGCGGAAGTCGGTGGCCAGCATGTTCCGCCCTGCGGTTGTGTTGGATATTCTGCAAAACTTCACGCTCTTTGCCACCGACCGAAAACATCGCCGCATCAAGACAATCTGCCGTTACCAGCAATTTGAAGGGACGAATCTAATCGTCGAACGGGTCGTGCAGGCTCGCATTAGGAAGGGGCTGATCTGGCATTTCCAGGGGTCCGGTAAGTCGCTGCTAATGGTGTTCACCGCCCAAAAGCTGCGGATGCACCCGGAACTGGGGAATCCGACAGTGCTGATCGTCGTTGACCGAATCGATCTCGACACACAGATTACTGCCACTTTCAACGC
>CAXBSB010000442.1:0-2511 GCA_963977965.1 uncultured Schlesneria sp. | reverse complement strand
CTCGTTGGGCCAGGAGGGCGTTGCGGCGTGTGTTTGGTTTTTGCCGAGCGTATGTTTGCGATTCAGGCCTGAAGGGCAACGCTGTGAAGCAATTTCAGTCGGCTCCTTTTTGTTCCATCTGTTCTAGTTTTCGGAGTTGTTCGGTGGATAGGGGTCTCACGTTTGGATCGCCGAGCGGTTTCTTGTCGGGGTTCTTCGGACGATAGCGAGCTTGCTTGTTCGTCCGTGGTTTGTATCGCTGGACGACAGCGCGCGAAAGCCAGTGCAGCAGGTGATCTGCGGGGGCGGGAGACTTGTGCAACTGACGCATGCACTTGCGTAGCGCACGCATCGTATTTGCAAGGCTGCGATCCTTTGGATCATAGCCCGTATTTGTGCCCCGTTCAGAGGCGTTACCAATCTGCTGCTTGAGTGCAATCAATTCGGCAAAGGCCATCGCGAAGATCGACCAGTCCAGTTCGACCAGAAGTCGCTCACTATTGCGGCATCGCAGCATGTGTTTGTCGAGCGTCTGTTTCAGGCCCCGAAATTCGACTTCAATTCCCCATCTCATTTTGTAGTATTGGACGATCTGCGACTCCGACAACTCGCGCACGCTGGTCAGCATCCACATTGCTGTCTTTCCAACGACAACCTTCCTCAGCCACAGAGTCAGCGGCGGTTCGCCGGAATCCATTTGGCCTCTCGGCCAGCAGAGCACTTTACCGCCATCGCGAGCCTCGATATCGGCATGTTCGCTCAACAGTTCCACATTCGCTCCGACACGGACCACAAAGTTCTGCCCCTTGTTCAGAATGGCGCTCCACAGCGGATAGCCGACGAAGCCCGCATCGCCGCAAAAAAGCGTCTTTTCAGGAAACTTTTTCTCAATGAGCATGGCCTTCACATGATCGCGTTCGCTTGCATTCGACGGCCCCAGTCGCCACCTCAACGGGATTCTGGAAGACATGCCAAACATCATCGTTACCCATGCCTGAGGCTTTGGTGGATGTGGCGGATTTTTTTTATTGCGTTTGCGACGCATCCCTTTGCTCTTTTTCTTTCCGTACTTTGCCTCCATGCCCTTACCATAGTTCGGAGCGCATAACGCTTTTTCATTTGACTTGGTTCGTGGTGCCGAGATCCTCGACCCATCAAACCCAATGAGCAGCCAGCCATCCGTCCTCGACTGCGATCCAACCACCTCTTCGGCCAGCGTCTGAAGTCGATCTTGTAGACGGTCTTGAAACAGTGCTCGATAACGAGTGAGCGCGTCCATAAAGCCGGTGTAGGTTTTGATAGTGCCCTCGAGTTTCAGGCTCTGGCAAATTTCGAGCGTTTGCTGGAATGCATCCGTGACGTTTGTTGCTTCCTGCCAGGACCAGATCAGGGCTTGAATTACGACGGCTTCCGGACACCATTTGACGTTGCCATGAAATTCACTTTGGTCGAACAAAGATCCTCGTGGAATGATGGACGTGAGTAGTGCCCGCAACAGGTCGGAATTGTGGGTGGCGTGCGGTACCGGCAGTTCTTGCTGATTCGCCCGATTGGTGGTATCCTGCGGCATCGAGTGACTCATGGCCAGATTCCTTACTGACTGATTGTTTCAGTTGGTGTTGGGGGGAATCTGGCCTATTTCATATTCCTCGAATTTGTGGAACCCCAGTTTTTTCCGCTCTCAAAATCCTTCACAGCGTTGCCTGAATGGCCGTTGCAGGCACGGCACAGATCGAACAAACGCCCCCACAGCCCAAACGCCCGACTGGTTTCGCGGGCGATGTCCGCGGGTGGTAAGGTGATGAACGGTTGTAACTGCTGTTCCGGCCTGGTCTGCCGTCTTTTTCCGGGGGGTGGCTGGAGTGTTGAGTTGGGTTTGTGTAGTCTGGGGGGGTGTGATTCGAACCGCAGGGTTCGTGTTTTTTTGATAAGTACAGACACCTGACTGAAAAAACAGAGGTATCCACCATGGCACGAAATACGACTCGCCGCGGATTCATCGGTGCATCCGCTGCGCTGGGGACGGCCTTTTGGGTTGCGCCCCGCACGTTTGCTCGACCGACTCGCTCGGCCTTAGAGGGATTGACGGCGGCTTGTGTGGGCGTGGGTGGCAAGGGTGACAGCGACAGCAGTCACATTGCGGACCAGGACGTTGAAATTGTGGGGATTTGCGACGTCGACCGGCGTACGCTGGAGAAGAAGTCGAAGCAGTTCAAGAAGGCCGAGCAGTTCACGGACTTCCGGGCCATGCTGGACAAGCTGGGTGACAAGGTGGACATCGTCACCGTCAGTACTCCCGACCATACTCATGCGGCCGCCGCGATCAAGGCCATGAAGATGAAGAAGCACGTGTACGTGCAGAAGCCTCTGACGTGGTCCATCCGTGAAGCGCGGATGATGCGGGAAGTTGCGGCTGAGATGGGCGTGGTGACTCAGATGGGCAACCAGGGCACATCAGAAAACGGTCTGCGTGAAGCCGTGGAAGTCGTTCGTTCGGGGGCGATCGGTGATGTGACTGAGGTGCATGTCTGG
>CAXBSB010000441.1:0-2516 GCA_963977965.1 uncultured Schlesneria sp. | reverse complement strand
CGTGTGCTTCGTGGTCAACAGATTCTTGCGAAGGACGAGTGATCTACCACGAAGCACACGAAGAGCACGAAGGAAGATTTCGACAATCGAGTAGTCGAACGTGCCATCGAGGTTCACTGCGCGCCCTGGTCAGACGCTACCGACGAGACGCCACACTTGAATGGAATGCGATCTAGGAATGCGACTTGTGGTGACGGTCTGTGGTAAGTCAAAACGCGACTGGTATGATTGAACGCACCATGACTGACCCACAAAATGATCGACGTGAATTCCTGGCATCGGTTGGATTGATGCCATTTCTTGGCTCAGCCGTTCTGGCGAGTTCTAACGAACCTCCGTTGGTATCCGATCCCACTCGCGAATTGAAACCAACGGCTGCGGATCTGGGCACAAACTTCGCCGCCGTTGAACAGATCGCCGGGATGATCCAGCCGTCCGTGTTTCCGCTGAGGAAAGACGCGGTTTTCGATTCCGCTTTTCGTGATCAGGCACGAGACAAAGTTCGTGAGGTTCTCAGTTACGAACCGCCCAAAGTTGCTTTTAATCCTGAAGTGGTTGAGCGAGTCGACTGCGGTGACTATTGGCGCGAACGTGTCCTGATTTCTACGACATCGTGGTTTCGAATTCCCGCGATTGTGTTAATCCCCAAGGGGCTGAAGACAACCGCCCCGGCAATTGTCGACCTGCATTCCCACGGCGGGATGTTTCTCTTCGGAAAGGAAAAGGTCGTCGACTTCGGGGCCAACCATCCCGCGATGGTCAAGTACCATCAGCAGAATTACGATGGTCGGCCAACCGCGACAGCACTCGTCCGGCGCGGCTACGTGGTGATCACGATCGATGCATTCATGTTTGGTGAACGCCGCGTCCACCTCGACGAAGACCAGAAGTATGGCTGGGATCGCTCAAAGTACTCGCTCGACGATGTTCAGCACCTGAATCAGAAGTGTCGAGGCAAAGAATCGACGATCGCCAAGAGTCTGGTACTGGCGGGAGCGACATGGCCGGGAGTCGTCAATTTCGACGATCGTCGTGTCGTTGAATATCTGACAACACGTGCTGAGGTCGATCCGCAGCGGATTGGTTGTATCGGGATCTCGATGGGGGGATATCGATCGGCGTATCTGGCCGCCATGGACGAACGGATCAAGGCCGCCTGCGTTGTCGGATTCATGTCAGCCATGGGACCAATGCTGAAGGCTCATGTCGACACTCATTCGTGGATTCATTTCCTGCCCGGTCTGCACCGACTCATGGACTTTCCCGAGCTTGTTTCGCTGACCGCTCCGCGAGCGTTGTTCGTTCAGCAATGTTCGCAGGATCGCCTGTTTCCGCTGTCTGGCATGCAGTCGTCCGTGACGCGAATCCGTGAGCTATATCAAGCGGCGGGTTGTCCTGAACAATTCACCGGTCGGTTCTATGACGAACCGCATCGCTGGTCGATCGCCATGCAGGACGAAGCGTTCCAGTGGCTTGATGAAAAGCTCCAACACTAGCTTTCAGGCATTGATTCGAATGCTGGCTGGACAGTCGCGATGTGAGTGGAAGAACATCCTCTGGCAAAACTCTTCGTGACGGTCCTGCAACGCACTGGGAGTGCAAACCGATTCATTTGGCGGACAAACAGCGACGTTGAGTCGGGTAGAGTGCGACGGTCAAACGAGCGGAGAGATGGGCCAGCATTCAATTGATTCTCGCATAGGCGAAAGGAATGCGTGTCGGTGAATCCTGCATTGGTTTGCCTGACTGTCGCAGCTCCCGTGCATTCCCAGGTTCGCATGATTAGGGCGATGTTGTGACCAGGCATTTCGGATGTCTTCGCTGAAATTCAACAATTGCGTGCTCCGAAACATTCGTGTTCGCAAAGTTGATACTCCGCAGATGGTCCAGTCTATCGAAAAGTGGCAGGTCGTTATCGGACAGCATACCACTTGCTCCAATTGGGCCAGTGAGACAATGCACCTGTCCACAACCACGGCCAGATGGAGATGGAGTGAATTGGACGTCGATGAAAGGGCCAACGACGTCGAGCCAAACGAAGCCCCCTTTTTTGCCGATCGAATCAATCAACTGCCTTTGAACTCGATCATTATGAATGCGGTAGCCGTACCAGCAAATCGAAATTGCAGTGACCAGAACGGCCCAAAACATTGTGCGGCGTTGAAACCGCCAACGGGACGCAGGCGACAAAGGCATGGGTAAGCTCCAGCGAATGCCACGACCACCGGACGGCGGCGAACTCATTTACCGTTTGAAACCGGGAAGGTTCGTTTGTAGGAACGATTGTAACGAACGGGATGGTGTTTGCCATGAGGGAAGAATCCCCATTCAGTAAAGAGTGTTCCTGATTTCGCCTCAACGACGGAAGCAGACTCATGGCCAGACAACGTTGGAGTTGCACAGTTAATTGGGGCGATGAATTGACGCTTTTCAACATCAACAAGTTGTTTTGAGGTATCACAGGGTGGCACAGGTTGGGCGTCTTCGCCCTACCTGGGTCGCAAAGCGACAAGAAG
>CAXBSB010000440.1:0-2540 GCA_963977965.1 uncultured Schlesneria sp. | reverse complement strand
CTAGTGCCGACTTCCGATCCACTTCGCACCTTTCGCAAGGCTCCAAGTCACATGTCCGACAATCTGCTGCAACGAAGCGTCACCACGTCGACGGCTCGCAATCTCGCAAATACGACCAAGACATCACCGAAGATGATGTCGATCACCCCGCGGTGGCTGCTCAGTCTGCTGCCCTGGGTCCAGGTGGACGGTGGCACCTACCGTGTGAACCGCACCAAAGTCGAACTGACGAAGGCTGAGCGGATTGAGGTCGATTTTTCCAACGGGGCCCCATCACTGGCCCCCGAAGAGCTTCGGAATGTCCCGCTCTTTTCCAAGCTCGGGGATTCGATCGTCAATCGCATTGCCCGGCGACTCAAGATCGAGCAGGCGACACTGGGAAACAACCTGGTGGTGGAAGGTAAGGACGGCAACAAGCTGTTCATCATTGCCCAGGGACAGGTTGAAGTTCTGAGTAAAGGCATCCATGGTGCGAATCTGCGTATGGCCCTGCTGACCGAGGGAGAGTTCTTTGGCGAGAGTGACATCGTTTCGGATAATCCATCCGATGTGACCGTCAGAACAATTACCCCGTGCGTTCTGCTGACGCTTTCGCGGAAGGATCTGGATGCGTCTCTGAGCGAAACACCGAACCTGACAGAGCAGTTCAAGAAAACGATTCAGGAGTACCTGGAGCTTCGTTCCAGTGTGAACCGCTACGGAGAGCGGAATATCGATCTGGTATCGGGCTTCGCGGAAAACGTGGAGATTCCGGAGACCTTCGTCGACTACTCGGCGAGTCCCCGGGAATACTCGTTGTCATCAGTTCAGACCGTGGTACGAGTCCATACCCGTGTGTCGGATCTGTACAACGATCCCTTCAATCAGCTCGAAGAACAGATCCGGCTGACAATCGAAGGAATTAAAGAACGCCAGGAATGGGAACTGATCAACAGCAAGAAGTTTGGCCTGATTCATTCGGTTGATCCCGCCATGCGGATCAGTACTCGCTACGGCGCACCGACCCCTGACGATCTGGATGAGTTGCTGGCGCTGGTCTGGAAAAAACCTGCATTCTTTCTGGCCCATCCGAAAGCGATCGCGGCATTTGAGCGAGAATGTACGTGGCGCGGTGTCCCGCCTGTCACAACACATCTGTTTGGAACGCCAGTCATTCTGTGGCGCGGAGTGCCGATCGTTCCCTGCGACAAACTGGAAATCAAGAGCCGGTATCAGAGCAATCTCTCGTTCGGGACAACCAGCATTCTGTTGCTGCGAGTCGGTGAAGCAGATCAAGGGGTTGTTGGTCTCCACCAGACAGGGATTCCCGGCGAAATCATGCCGAGTCTCTCGGCCCGACTGATGGGTGTGGACAGTCTCGGCGTCGCCTCGTACCTGCTCACGCTGTACTTCTCGTGTGCGGTCTTGACCGACGATGCATTGGCCGTTCTGGAGAATGTCGAAGTGGGATATTACCACGACTACGAGCACCGAAAGTCGACTCCAAAGTAGGACCTGGAACCTTAAGGCCGGGCCAGATCGGTGACCGGCCTTAACGGGCTCGAAAGAGGTTGGACGGATATCTCAAGATCGTATTCGTGCAGAATGTAATGACTGGAATCAGCAAATGAACGAAGTGACACCCGACCTGGTGGCCCAGATTGCGACCCGGCTGTTTAACGAGCTGCCGGGGACGTCCGCTCCATCAACGCCCCTTCCCGAGTTTGCTCCTGCGTTGCCAACTCATCCGGAGCCTTCCGGCATTCCCGTAAGCAATCCCATTCCGCTTTTGAATCTGCCATTCAACGTACCTGCCAACATACCGACATCGATTCCCAGCCCACCCAGCGCGACCTCATTCAGCGATCCTGCTCGATTCGGCAGTTTTTCGTTGCCGACACAGGCACCTCCGCAAGACGATCGACTGCAAAACTTCATCCAGCAGATCAAGACGTCGCACGTTCATTCTCGCGATGGCCTGTGTGCAGATGCTCCCGAGCAGAATCATCTGTTTCAATCACTATCGACCAGCCGGGCGACTTCAGCGGGACCACGTCCATTCGATGTGGAATCAGTCCGGAAGGACTTCCCCGCTTTGCATCAGTATGTCCACGGCAAGCCACTCGTGTGGCTCGACAATGCGGCCACAACTCACAAACCACAGATCGTCATCGACACACTTTCGAACTACTATTCGAAAGACAACTCGAATATCCATCGTGGCGCACACACTCTGGCCGCACGCTCAACCGATGCGTATGAACAGGCTCGTGAAAAGGTGCAGCGATTCATCGGTGCCGGTTCCGTCAACGAAATTGTTTTCGTTCGTGGAACGACCGAAGGAATCAATCTGATCGCTCAGACTTACGGTCGGAAGTTCCTGCAGCCAGGAGACGAAATTATTCTGTCGACGCTGGAGCATCATGCCAATATCGTTCCGTGGCAGATGATCGCCAGAGAACGGGGAGCGGTCATCCGGGTGATTCCTGTGAATGACCGGGGCGAAGTGATGCTGGAACAATATCAGGCGCTGCTGGGCCCACGCACCCGACTGGTCGCAC
>CAXBSB010000439.1:0-2568 GCA_963977965.1 uncultured Schlesneria sp. | reverse complement strand
AACCTCGGCCATCCCGCTACTCCAAGGAAATTCGATGTTTCCCTGTCCGTGCTGTGGTTACGAAGTATTCAGCGAACCGCCTGGGTCGTATGAGATTTGCCCGATCTGCTACTGGGAAGACGACATCTTCCAGCTTGCTTTCCCCGAAATGGCAGGTGGCGCTAACTGTTGCTCGTTGATTGAAGGGCAGGCGAATTTTGCTCAGTACGGCGCGTGCGATCGTCGGTTCAAAGAAAACGTGCGTGTTCCCTTACCCAGCGAATTGCGACAACCGATGTGGCGCATGTTGGATGCACAACGTGACCGCTACCTGAAATGGAGTTCTAAAACCGACATCGACGCATGGCAGGATGTCAATCGTTTACAGATACCTTGCTTATACTACTGGTCGTCAGAGTATTGGCTGTCGGAGTCTGAGGCCGAAGATTGAATGCTCACTCGCTCGGTATCGATAATTCCCACTCTATTTGCCTTTGTCGTTACGCCACAAATGAACTCACTCCAACTCGCTCCGATTGCAGATTTGACGTCGTTTCTTGGCGCTGGGGAATTGGTTGCGCTCAACGTGGGACCGGACTCGCAGCTCTACGCTGTGATTGCCCTCAACAAGCTGGACTATCGAATCGAAGTGCCAACGGGTGCAAGTTTCGCTAAATCGATACCCGATTCACCTCAAGCCTATCGCGTCGTCGCTTTTCAAGATGGTGCTGCGTCCATGGACGTGCACATCGCAAGCGATAAGTTCAATATCCATGACATTCAGCCACTTCCCAACGGCGAGTTGCTCCTTGTATGCGGCCGCTCGCATTACAGGGGGCCCAACGATTACGACAGAAACGGCCGAATTTACTCGTCGCGCGGGGAACTGGTGCGCGAAATCTTGCTCGGCGATGGAATTCAAAGTGTCCAGACAACGGCAACGGGTACAATCTGGACGAGTTTTTTTGATGAAGGTGTTTTTGGAAACTATGGATGGGACAGTCCCGTCGGATCATCAGGGCTCGTGGCGTGGGACTCACATGGCAGGAAACTCTACGAATATGAGCCTGCTGACGGGTTGGATTTCATTTCCGATTGCTATGCCCTGAACGTCGAATCTGACTCAACCACGTGGCTCTACTACTACACGGAATTCCCGCTTGTGCTGTTGCGTGATCAGCGCATCGAATCTCACTGGGACATCCCTGTCAGCGGCAGCCGCGCATTTGCCGTTTCCAACGGTCTCGCTTTGTTCAGTGGCGGATACAATGATCGAAGTGACTTACACCTTTTTGAGCTGAGGCGCAATAGCAGTGTGAGTGCATTGACGAAGCTCGTGGTAGTCGACGAAAACAAGCAGCGTCTACGCGCTGAGTCGATATTCGGTCGATCTGACTCGCTGTATCTTGTGTGCGGCAATCGGGTTTATCGGTGTGATGTACGTACCGCCGCAGCGATGTGAAAAGTGATAAGCGAGAGAGGCTTGCCTTTGCCATGAACGACGAACCAGATCGCACATTCATTTCGGGAAATCCTGATCCGGCCAAGTACGGTTGGTCGCTTCGCGCCTGCAACGGTCAACCGCCCGACCCCGATCAGATTGACTATGCTGCCCGGCTTCTTGAGCGAAAGCCCTTCTTCACGGACGACGCTGGATATGAGTGCGAAATCATAGCAGCCACTGTGCATCGGGATGGAAAGCGAATCGTCTATGTTGAATCCCGGGCAAAAGAACTTAAGCCGTACGTCGATATCTCCATCAAGATTCACTACGTCGATGGCAATGGGCGTAACGCCGCGATTGACATTGAGTCTTACAACCCGTTCTTCGGTTGTGATGTTGGACTGATCGAGTGGTTCAACGATCAGGTAGCGATTTTGGTGTATCGCGAAAAGCATTGGACATTCGTATATCGCATTGGCGATAGGTGGCCACCCGAGTTCGCAAAGATTGAGGATCGATGGCAAATCAAGGATAATGTGCTGTCGTACATGGCCTACAAGGGTGATGCTGTGCAGCAACTGATGATTCCATCGCTGAAATCAATGCCTGCGATCAAACTCGCTGACGCTGAGTTGCTTGGCCAGATTCCGCCCGATCCATATGCGTGATAACCGAACTCTGTATTGGAAGAGAGGTGGCCGGCGAATTCGGTTGCAATCGTTCCATCCCGCGCGCCGGGTCGCTCAACTTGGGCCGTTATCCAATCACTTTTTCTGCATCTCTTGCTAAGATGCCGTTGTCAATTCCGCGGCATTATCGAGTCACGACATCATGCAAAACCCATACGAAGCGACTACCGAAGGGGTACCAGCGCAAGAATGGTCGCCGAAGTCGAAGATGCGTTGGGCGTTAGTCGGCTTCGTCATCGCGTGTGCTCCAATAGCTGGCCTTGGCGTTTTCGGGCTTTATGCAGAAGTTCAGTATTCAGCGACGCTCCCGCCAGACACGCCTCGATGCGGAAACGGCGCCATGGTTGCTATGCTTTTGATTTTTCCGATTTCCCAAGTTTTCGGTTGCGTTGGTGGTTTCATCGGATTCATTTCTACTGTTGTTTTTAATGCCTCCCACTCAGCCAGCACGCATCA
>CAXBSB010000438.1:0-2627 GCA_963977965.1 uncultured Schlesneria sp. | reverse complement strand
GTACCGTTTCAAAATCGGCCGCACCGACCAGTCGCGTACTTTCGACGGTCACCGTGCCGTCGTCATCGCCCGGAATAAAGGGATTCCAACCGGCCGAGTTTCCACGCGCCCCGGCAATGACGGCGAATTCACAACTGGGAACAGGCAGCACGGGAATCAACCCGGCATCACTGGTCACCAGTTGCCGCCCTCCGGGGCCAGACGCCGTGCGAATGATTGGGTTTTGATAGAGCAGGTCCGCCAGTTCGGCACCTTGATTGGGGGTTCCAATCATGACCACTCGTTTGATCCTCGGGTCAGGTTTGTCGGCAAAGTAAGCGCGAGTGACCAGTCCACCCATGCTGTGAGCCACAATGTATAATTCGTCGAGTCCCTCAAGCGACTGAATCGATTTTTTCAGGTACTCAGCAGCTTCAGGGATACTGATCTGTGTACTCGGGTAATCGAACAGAAAGGGTTGAAACCCTGATTTCTTCGCCGCGTCAGCCATTGTCGACATGCATTTCGAGGAACGCAAAATCCCGTGCAGAAGGATGACTCCTTTCCCTTGCATCGGCGGCAATTTGTTTTTGGCTCGAATCGCGTTCAGAGCCTCCTGACAGTCCTGCAGCGTTCCCCATGCATGGCGGTTATCGTTGACATCGAGCAGACGATAGTGCTTCGTGAAAACGTTTTGCTGAATTCGCCAACCATGGAAGAACTGCACGTCTCCCCAGAATTGTCGTCCTCCCATCGTCTTCATGGCACTTTCCCCGATCAAAGCTTGCGGAGGTTCAGGTACGATGGGCGCGGATTTCTCATCTGCAACGGACTCAGTTGAAGTTAATGCGAACCCGGCACAGAAGCAGTAAAGTAGTCTGCATAACATAGTGAACTCCTGTGGCAGAATTCTGCCCGAAGCAGGAGATTCAGGAAAGATCAGATCGCGGAGTTGGTACGAAAGACGATCAACCGATTGACAGCGTCCAAATCGAAAAACATTTCCGCATCAGCGTTTATCAGCGGCCATTGATGGCTCGCGAGTCATCCGCGAGAGATCATCCAGCAGCGATTCCAGGCAAAGTGGCACGGGGACGTTTTGTTCGATGTGACCCGAAGCGTCAATCGCACGTTCGATCAGACCGCCAATCATTTCCACGGCATCCCCTCGCGTTGCCAATGCTGCGGTCCAGTTTCGCACTTCCGCAATATTGCCATCGGCAACCTGGCGACTGCCGTCCGACTGAGTGAGGTTTCGTAGCGCGGAACGGTAGAATTCCACTGCGAACCGAATCAGCCAGTTGGCGTTAACGCGTTGTTCAGGTGTGTCTGAACTCATCTTGTCGATCCCTTCTATCAGAGTTCGAGCAAGCGTCAGCCCGCTGAACGATTTCTGAGAAAGTGTCGCATAGAGAGTCGTACGCATTTCACGCAATTCGGGCTGCAGTAACTGACGAGCGATCGTCAGACTTCCTTCACTCAACGCCGACGCAAACTTCGCCTCAGCAGCCGAGGGGACGAGGCCTTGTTCAATCAACAGAGCTTCCACGTCGTCATTGGAGAGGGGCGAGAAGCGAACCAACTGACAGCGTGAGCGAATCGTCGGCATCACGGCATCCAGATTGGCCGCGATCAGCAGAAGAATCGCCCGCTCGGGTGGTTCCTCAAGAGTCTTCAGGAACGCGTTCGCACTTTCTTCGTTCATCGCATCAGCATCGTTGATGATCGCGACTTTTCGAGAGCCTTCCAGCGGATGAAGCGACAGATCGTGGCACAATCCTTCCTGACCTCGACGCTCCTTCGGACCTGCAATCAGGTCAATTTGCAATTCCCGTTTTCCTTCAGGGCGAGTGACGTACAGAAAATCGGGATGATTCCCTGCCAGGAATGGCCGACACCCGGAACATTCACCACACGCTTCAAGCTCGTCACCACCGGGGGCACGGCAAAGCAGGCATTGAGCCAGCTTTCGGGCGAACAATTGCTTTCCGACCCCATCCGGCCCCACGAGTAGATACGATTGAGACAATCGCCCGCGCTGGACTGCTCGACTGAACATCTCACGCTGTACAGCATGGCCGCGAAGATTGGACCAGATCGACATAGGAATTCGGCAACTCGTTGAAGTATCTGAAAGATAGCGCTGCACCAGCGAATATTGGCAATCAGGCCTGCGATGACAGTCCTGATGATTTCATTTCGCATTGTATCCGAAACATACGAATTCGTCGCGTCGGTCGGTCGCCCGCAACTTAGTGCGGGTCGCACTTCCGTGTCGCGTCGAATCTTGGGTTAGACGCTGCAGTTTGATGCCCATCAATCAGCATCGAACTCCAGCATTACCAGCGAGACGTCATCGCTGAAGGGCCGGTCGCCGCGGAATTCGTCCAGTCGACGAATAATCTGAGCAACAGCCTCTTTGGGCGGAACAGAACTGGATTCCAGATAAGCGTCCAGTAGTCGCTGCTTGCCAAAGAGTTCGCGATTGACGTTGAAAGCTTCCACGGCTCCGTCCGTGTACATGAATAACCGATCTCCTTTTTTAATCGAGCATGTATGCAGATTCCAGTTGGCGGTGGGGATGGCGCCGACCATCAGTCCGTCTGATTCGAGCTGAACAAGAGTTCCATCGCGGTGCAGTAGTAACC
>CAXBSB010000437.1:0-2635 GCA_963977965.1 uncultured Schlesneria sp. | reverse complement strand
TCGTTTGCCGGGGCTGAGTTCAGGGCCATGCTCACTTCCTCATTCCCGCGTACGCGGGAATCCAGCGAGCGCAACATGAGACCATTGGCGCAACTGTTGCCTGCTATCGTCACGAGATGGATTGTCGTCTTAAACGGCGCCCACGTCACCAACATTCGGGTCCGTATCGGCATCAACTGCCGATCGGCGCATGTTACGAGTTGGAATCAGATTCCTGAGTGTGGTTGACTGTATTCTTCGTCTTCTCATTAAAAATGAGCTGACTTAGCATCGTTGCAGGAATCACATCACCACGTCGCAGGCCTTTTAGTCCTCGACGGAATCGATCTGTTCGTGAATCAGGGAATCGCCATGCGATCATCGATTGTTTCTGGACTGATGTGTGTCTTACTTTCTGGATGTGCCTCATTTCCACGTCTGGATACAACGTCGCAAATAGACTTTCCGGATCGCGACACGACACCAGTTTCCTCGCAGCAGATGCAATTACTCGTACCGGGTGACTGGTATGCAGTTCGACTTCCAGAACGGAATGGCCAGTCATCGGCCGTCAGGGGGATTTTCCGTAACGGATATGTTGGGCGACTTCAGAAATCAGACGAAGATTCACTCACGCTGACGGAGGTCACGAAATGTACCAACTTTGATTCGACATCAGCATTGCGCCACTTGCCGCTGTTGGGTTCGAATTTTGAGAACGGTTGGCTTGCTTGCAAGAACGAGCCGGGAACGATCACCGTTCCCCGGTCAAAAGTCATGTGGTTTGAACCAATCTCGGAAGAAACAGCCGAGCAGTTTCGTCGCTTCGATCAAACCATGAACGTACCGGTGGAAGTCCCAGAGATCGACCACCCTGATAACGTATTCGCCCCGTTCGGTGCCTTGGCCAACGCTGACTTCCTGCTTCCGAACCCCGAATCTGAAGAGATTCGCAGTCGACGCTGGATCGAAGTTCGAGAGATGAAACCAGGGCAGTGGTACAATATCATCCCGTCGACACAGAGGTCCGGTGGCCCCAACGACATGAAAATCCATGTTGGGTTGGTGCACCACATGGGCAAAGATTCTGTGACACTGACAAACGTCACGACGAGTTCCCCGTTGATCGAAAACCACGTTAACAGCGAAGCGTCGTCGGAAATCACACTGCGGTACTCACAGATCGATCGAGCCATTCCACTGACACCAGAACTCGCCGCCGAACAAGTTGCGGCGTTGGATCGTTCACGAAAACCATGACGTCCGAAGACACATGAAGTTGCACCGCAATTGCGAGGTTGATTAATTGTCAGTGGCAGCTCAAGGGGAATGAGCTGGTGTCGGTGCCGATGGTTTCTTTCACTGCGAACGTGAGTCTCAGTTGACGGTACCCAGTGAATGCGGTTAGATCGCACACCTCCTCATTCAACACCAGGGATCGATGATGTCACAGTTTCGGATTGCAGTAATTGCCGGGGATGGTATCGGACCTGAAGTGACGCACGAAGCGATGCGGGCGGCTGATGCCGCTGTGTCACGCACAGGGTCCAGCATTGCCTGGACCGAATTTCCCTGGGGAACCGATCACTACTTTGAACACGGTCGAATGGCTCCCCCCGAGTTCCTCGACGAACTCGCCCGATTCGATGCCATGCTGCTGGGGGCTGTCGGGCACCCGCAAGTGCAGGACCATATCACCCTGAATGGACTGCTTTTGCCGATTCGTCGACGCTTCGACCAGTGCGTCTGTCTGCGACCTGCCTATCTGTACGAAGGGGTCGAAAGTCCGCTGCGCAATAAGGCGCCAGGATCGATCGACATGCTCGTCTTTCGTGAAAACACCGAAGGTGAATATGCCAATGTGGGGGGACGCGTCTACCAGGGCTCAGACCATGACGTCGCCATCCAGACATCCGTCTTCACGCGTCGTGGCTGTGAACGCATTATCCGGGCAGCCTTCGAAAAAGCTGTGACTCGACCCAGAAAACGAGTCGCGTCCATCACCAAAAGCAACGCACAAGGCTACGGGATGGTCCTGTGGGATGAAGTCTTTGCGGCCATCGCCAAAGATTATCCGCAGATTGAAACGGAATCGCTGCTGGTCGATCGCGCCGTCATGGAATTCGTCCGTCGGCCTGAAAGCTTCGATGTCGTTGTCGCCAGTAACCTGTTCGGTGACATCCTGACAGACCTGTCGGCCATCATCGTCGGAAGCATGGGCCTGGCTTCGAGTGCCAACATCGATCCCTCCGGAAAGCATCCGAGCCTGTTTGAACCGGTCCATGGTTCCGCACCGGATATTACAGGACTGGGAATCGCCAATCCGCTGGCTGCCATCCTTTCGGCGGCAATGATGCTTGAGCACCTGGGCGACGCCGCAGCAGCGCAGGCAATTCATCAATCCGTCGCCGAACTCTTGAGATCTGGTGGTCCACGCACACCAGATCTCGGTGGAAAGTCAAAAACGGCGGATGTCGGCCAGGCCGTGAAAGAGTTGATCACCCATGCTAAGTGAGCCATTCAACGACCCGGTTAACGAATCCCGACGATTAGAGCATCCCATTTAAGTGTGGCGTCTCGTGGGTATTATACTGCAGCGTCTGACCAAGGCGCGCAGTGAACCTCGATGTCACGTTCGACTACTCGATTGTCGAAG
>CAXBSB010000436.1:0-2636 GCA_963977965.1 uncultured Schlesneria sp. | reverse complement strand
GTCAGCAAAGTCTCTCAGAACCTCCGACCATTTGATAACCAACAGCCCGCGAGAAATCGCGGGCTGTTCGGCTTTCTATCGCGTGTTTCCAGACCAAGACTCGACAGCGGGCAACTGGAATTATTTGAGCCTCAATGGAACACATTCTCCGGTGGGCAAATGGATCAGCAACCACTGACGGTCAATCGAACAATGGTCGGCATCATCGGTGCCGTGCTGCTGACAGTCGCCGGTGTCCTGATGCTGACGCAGGCCGAAGGGAAATCGGAAATGTGGGCAGGTGCGTGCCTGAAGGTTGGACTCGTAATGACTGCCTTCTGGCTGGCGCTGCCAGCCTTCAGTCGAAGCGAAAACCTCGGCAAAGCATCCCTGACGACCGTTGCAGTTGTTCTCGCCGGGGGATTGATTGTGGCGCGTACACGCGTGCCGCTGAACGTCATCCTTCCCAGTCTCGGTGTAGCGGTCGTTTTATTGCGAGTACTTCGACCAAGGGCCCCGGCTTCAAATCGTCCCCGACGCGATTTTTGATTTGCACAGCGAGACCGCAGGCCAATGCCTCAGGGTGGTATCTGGTTCATCACCTTTGACGGGCTCAGCAATCCCGGCTGTCATTGAAACAACGCCCGCACGGCTGACTTCGTCACTTTGCCCATCGCGTTGCGGGGCAGTTCATTGACCACAAGCAGTCGTTGAGGAATCTTGTAGGCTGACATGCGCCCCTTACACCAGTCGCGCAGCATAGTGATGTCGATCTGCACGTCGCCTGTGACGACGCAGGCGGCCGTTACCGCCTCGCCCCATGTTTCGTCGGGCAGGCCAATCACCGCGCATTCGGCGATCTGTGGATGTTCCAGCAATCCGGCTTCGATCTCCAATGCACTCAGTTTGTAGCCGCCGCTTTTGATGATATCGACGCTCAGTCGACCCATGATCCTGTAATATCCACGCTCAAGCACTGCCATGTCACCTGTGCGGAACCAGCCCTCCTCGAAGCAATCTGCAGTTGCCTCTGGTCGGTTCCAATAGGCCTGAAAGACTCCTGGGCCTCGCACTTGAATCTCACCCGGTTCATCTTCGACGGTGACGACCGCGCCGTTTTCTGCCTTGAGGCGCACTTCGACGCGCGGTAGCGGCGCGCCAACGACACCCGGCCGTCGCTCGCCGCGATACAGGTTCGAAATTGCCATGCCGATTTCCGTCATGCCATAGCGTTCGAGCAGTTCTTGACCAGTCAGTTCCGCCCAGCGTTCATGCACGCTTGCCGGGAGAGCGGCACTGCCCGAGACCATCAACCGCAGCTTGCGGAAACCTGCCAGGATTGCCGTTCGGTCCGCCTCGCTCGCGGCCTCGATGGCTTGAATGAGTTTGACATAGATCGTCGGCACAGCCATGAAGAGGGTATACGCATCCTCGCGCACTCGACCGAGTATGCTGTTCGTATCAAACCGCGAAAACGGTTCGACCACGGCGCCACTCCACAATGCGCAACCGGTGATATTGATGATCCCGTGGATGTGATGCAGCGGCAGGAACATTGGGATGCGATCGTCGGCACTCCACTCCCACGCCTGAACGAGGCTCTCAATCTGCGCCTGGATGATGGCATGTGACGTGACCACGCCCTTCGGTTTGCTCGTCGTGCCGCTCGTATAGAGAATCATCGCCTGGCGATTGGGATTAATCTCTGGCAGTGATCGACTGACTTCGGCGTTGATTGAGTCGACGCTCACCAGCCGCAGGGCGAGCTTTTCGCACAGAGAAGCAATCTTCGCAACATTGCTACCATCGGCGACAACAACACTCGCCTGTGAATCCTTCAACGCGTATTCCCACTCAGATTCCGTCGCGGAAAGGCAGATCGGAACGACGACTCCACCCGCCCGCCAGATCGCCCACTGCGCCGTGCTGTATTCGAATCCAGGTGTCACCAGCAACGCCAGGCGAGCTTCCTGCAGATCATCCGCATCGGCCAGCAACTCTGCCGCGATGACGCCCGAACGATCAAGCAGTTGCCGATAAGTGTGCGACTGTTCCGAGGTCCGAAAGGCAATGCGGTCGCCGTGAGCCTTTGCTCGTTCAATAAACGGGAGTTCTGACATGATCAAATGATATTTCGCACGATGATGAAGAAGACTGACGGCCCCAGCAGGCAGCCGAGTCCGGTGTAAAACGTGGCCGTCATTGCGCCATAGGGAACCAGCTTCGGATCGGTGGCCGCCAGCCCCGCCATGACGCCGCTGTTTGTACCCATCAGGCCACCGAAAATCATTGCCGCACGTGGATTATTCAAACCGATTGCCTGGGCAAGAAATGGCGTCGCAATCATCACAGAAATCGCTTTCACCAGTCCTGCTGCCACACTGAGTGCGATGACTTCGCTGCTCGCCCCGAGTGCGGTGCCGGTTACGGGGCCGACGATATAGGTCGCAGCGCCGGCTCCGATCGTCGTGATGCTCACCGCATCGCGGTAACCGAACGCAAAGGCCACTGCTCCGCCAGAGATGAACGACGTCGCCAGTCCTGTGAACAGCGAGACGACACCCATCACGCCTCCTTTGACGAATTCATCGCGTCGAACGCCGAATACCGTAGTCACGATCGAAAGATCGCGCAGCATCGCTCAGATCGGAAGAGCA
>CAXBSB010000435.1:0-2646 GCA_963977965.1 uncultured Schlesneria sp. | reverse complement strand
ACTCGCCCGGATGGTGAAACTGGTTGAAGAAGCCCAGTCCGAACGAGCTGCGAGTGAACAGTTTACGGACTGGTTTGGTCAACGGTACACATGGCTGGTTCTGACGGGCTCCATGGCAATCCTCTGGGGCGGCGTTCTGTTTCTGAATGAGCCGTTTTCCAAGGCATTCTATCGTGCGATGACGGTACTTGTCGTTGGTTCTCCGTGTGCTGTGGTAATTTCGATCCCGGCTGCAATCCTGTCGGCGATTACGAGTGCCGCGCGCGGTGGAGTGTTGTTTAAGGGAGGTTCACATCTGGAACGTGCAGCGCTGCTCAAGACGATGGCCTTTGACAAGACGGGAACGCTGACTCTGGGACGCCCTCGCCTGACGGATGCCATTTCAGCCCCCGGAATCTTAGAATCCGACTTGATTGCAGCGGGGGCATCACTGGAACAGCATTCTGAACATCCTTTAGCGCGTGCCGTTGTCGAAGCCGCCGCATCACGCGGAATCACGGCGACCGAGGCTGAAGGGGTCAACGCAGTCGTCGGATCTGGCATCGAAGGGACTTGGCGAGGGACCCACTTGCGAGCTGGAAAACTGAACTGGCTGAAAAGTGAAGGCTTGATCTTCGATGCCGATCTTTCCGAAAAGGCTGATGCTTTTCTGCTGTCAGGAAAGACTGTCATTGGAATTGGAGACGAAAAGAAAGTCTGGGGACTGCTGGCAGTTGCCGACGCACTACGCCCCACGGCATCTGCGGCGATCAAGGAACTTCGGGACCTTGGTGTCTCCCCACTGGTGATGTTGTCAGGTGATCACCCCAAGGTTGTTGGGCAAATTGCTGGCGAACTGGGAATGGAGTTTCAAGGTGGACTGCTGCCTGAAGACAAGCTGCGTCTCATCGAGACATTGAGGAAGGAGCATGGTTCGATCGGGATGATCGGCGATGGAATGAACGATGCACCGTCACTGGCGGCCGCCGACGTTGGCTTTTCGCTGGGAGGCGCGGGGACCGATGTGGCACTGGAAACTGCCGATATTGTGTTGCTTGCGGATGATCTGCGCCGACTTCCCTATGCGATCGGGCTGGCACGTCGGACTCAACAAATCATCCGCCAAAATTTGATTCTGGCCTTCAGCGTGATGGGGGGATTGTTGGTGGCAACAATGTTGACAACGTTGCCGCTGCCTCTGGCGGTCGTCGGACACGAAGGGAGTACTGTCGCAGTGATCCTGAATGGCCTGCGGTTGCTGACATTCCCGAAGCCCAAGCCGTTTGTGAAATAGCTTCTCGATCGGGGACCGAGAATTTGGGCTCACATCGCCCGATTCAGCACGAGCACTACTGACTTCGCTCGTCGTGAATTTCGCTTACAATACGCCGTATTTCGCAAACGCATCGACCGCTTTCATTCCATCGCGGATTGAATCTCGCACGACGTTTTCGGCATGGACCTTGTCCCACGCACGCTGGATCGCTTCTGCTTCCACTTCACGTGGAACGACGACGACTCCATCTTCATCTGAGAAGACCAGACATCCAGGACCGAATGTCACTCCGTCGATTTCCACGGGAATGTCCACATCGACAACTCGCTGTCGATTCAAACTGTCGTAAACACAGGTGGCGCGGGCATAGACGGGAAAATTCATTGGCCGAATCTTGGCAACGTCGCGTATCGCTCCGTCGACGACTGCTCCGACGCAACCGCGATTGCGGGCCGCCGTTGTGAGTAGTTCACCCCAGATCCCGGACCGGATGGAACCTCCTGCGGCTGCAATCAGCACATCGTCGGGCTGGCAGGCATCGACGGCTTGCAATTCCAATTCATAGGGACGCGGATCGACATGCGCCATGTCGACCCACAATGTTGTCTTGCAACGCCCGACCAGAAGTTTTGTCCCTGTGTACGGCGTGAACTGCAAACGAGGAGACTGGTTCTTGAACCCCAGGCCATCCAGGGCATCACTGACAACGGCGCTGTACAGGTTCTCACGCATCATGGGCAGAGTGATTGTGGACGGGGCTGTCATAGCGTTTCCTGGTGGGGCGTTCGGGAGGGCGAAGAAAGCATGGTGTTTGGCCGCGCGATGCGTGAATAGTACTGCTAACATATTCAGCGGTATTTCGTCCACCTACCGGTCGGGAGTTTCTCATGCCTCGCGTTGGCATTTTGGCGCTGATTCAGGAGTCGAACACGTTCCTCTCAGGGACCACGACGTACGATCATTTCCGACAGGATCTGTTGTTGACGGGTGAGGAAGTTCGACAGCATTTCGCGACGGCACATCATGAAGTGCGAGGCTTCTTTGACGGACTGGCTCATGCCGGAATCGAAGCGGTTCCGATTTTCGCCGCGCGCGCCCTGCCGTTTGGAACGATTGAAGCCGATGCTTTCGAGCGAATCGTCCAGAAGATGATTGAGGAACTGGAAACGATATTGGCAAGGGAAAACTTAAGCAAATACGAGAAAAAACACTTTGGAATTCGATTGGAAAACGCACAGAAAATATTGAATCAGGCAAATGTAATAGTAAAACAAATTACAGAGGAGAAATGGGAAGATCGATATGAACTGGGCACAAAGGATATAAAGAGGGTGATTGTTATGGACCAGGAATACACAAAGCCGACTAAGAGCGCGCAGGATTGGATAGAC
>CAXBSB010000434.1:0-2649 GCA_963977965.1 uncultured Schlesneria sp. | reverse complement strand
GGGCTGAAAGCCCTGTGCTTTGTTCTCGTGGGCTTTCAGCCCACAAACAGCCCACCCCACAAACCGCCGATGATCGCGACATCGCCATCCAGCCGAGACAAAGATCCGGGTAACGATGACTCACCCTGCGTTAAAAATATGATTGTCCTGGAATCGACATTCCATGAACTTCTGACGACCGACGCGACAATCAAGACAAGAGCGATCCATCACAAACGCGAGGTTCAGCAGGAAGAGAGAACCGAATCCTTCGGTCCTCCCAACCTGACATCATCGAATATGACTCGCTGAAATGAACATTACCTCAGCTTGACCTTCCAACGACTCGACACAGAATCCCCGTCGGTCGCTTCAGCAGGACATTCAGCGCGTCACCCAGGTGCGATCCCTGGAAAACAGCCTGACCCAGTGCTGTCAGCACGATGTAGGCTGCTCTTCGAAACGGGTCGCATTGTTCCTCCGTCAGCAGTCGGACGTTGCTCATCGAATCAAAGTAGAATGACCGAACAGCATCGCGATCCAGGTCATGACCTGTGACCAGCCAGCGACCTCGCTTGAGCAGTGGATTCGTTGCCACCGTCTGCGAGTCCAGCGGTTGGCTGGTTGTGTCACGAATTTCTTCGATCACAACTCGCCGAGTTTCAACGTTGGCTGGCAGCCCGAGGTAATTGTAGCGGGGGTATTGAAACGAATAGGCGCACCCCAAGCGCAGTGGAAGAGAACGAGACATAGGTCACCGTTGTGGAAACATTGACGCGATCTCGGGCAGGGCGGTTCCTTGCACACCCCGGCGCGCCACCCGTGAATGAGTCACGGTTCCAATTCAGACGGGCATGATGATACACCTGTTCGACGCCGCGACCAGACACAAAATATAGGTGTAATTAACTTTTGTTCGCCACAAATGGCAGTTAACGTGGTTGCTTCACGAGCTTGGTCCTGAGGGCTGTTGCAGATCGATTTCGATGCAAAATTGAGCGCAAGCTATTTTGAAAAATAGTGGTTACAGAACAAGGTCACATCGCCTTCCGGAAAATTTATGATCCGATTGCAGATCCCTGCGTTCTGAGTCACCAGCGCCCGACGTGTGGCACGCTGACCGCGTGCCCGTCCGCGAAGAAAGAACGCATGTTGCCAACCTGGAACTCGATTCCCTCTGAGGGAATCACTTCTCTGCCAGCGTCGCTGTGACGACTGCTCCAGGCTCTGGGACACTATCCCTCGGTGGTGGCCGTCTGGCCTCGCTCAAGAAAGGATCGCCCAAGCGATGTGGGAAACTCTTTGGAAAAACATTCATCAGGAATCGGTGGGAATCGTCATTGGAGCTGTGTTTGCCTTATCAACGGCCTGGACCGCCCGCTGGTGGCGACGTCGACGCGAAATGCGCGAGATTCATCATGGACAGCAGTTCCAGCAACTGGAATTCGCGTATGCCTTCGTCACGACAGGACAAGACGGACGAATGCATCTTGTCGTGCGATCAATCGGATGCTTACCACTGAAGATCTTCGTCGCCAAAGATTCGATCCGCTCACACCTGCTCGGACTGACGCGAGACTCTGCCGATGATGAATTGAACTCTGTCATTGCCATGGAAGGGAAACTCGGTTCATTCGTCCTTCGAGAACTGCATGGCCACCTCAGGTCACTCCTGGAGGAAAAGGGGAATCGACGTGAATGGTGGATCATGGCTCCCATTCTTGAAACATACCGACCACTGCAATACGTCGCACCAACAGTCCTGCTGGTTCGCAAACAGGATCTGGATCTGTTTGCCTCGTTCGAGACCTGCCGCGAACTGCTGGTGCATCATGGATCCGATGCGGCCAAGATCCTGACACTGATGGAGGTCCATCGAAAATTCAAAATCCAGCAACAGCGTCTGGCGACAGCACGAGCCAACGGGCAATCGACTCAGTATCTGGAAGAAATGTGGTTGCTGGACCTGTGCCTGGCGACAGAAATGCTGGAACCAACCGACGACGATGTTGCCACGGGAACTTTAAAGCCATTTCGCGAACCGCCGTGGGATCGCTTCACCCCGACTCTGAAACTGTTGGGCTTGAATCGTCCCGGATATACTTCGCCCGTCGAATCAGAAGCACATTGTCATGCGTGACCGGAAGATCCCATGAAAGTTCAGTTTGGCTCCAGTTCTATCGAACTGATGCAAGGGGATATTACTCGACAGTCGGTGGATGCGATCGTCAATGCGGCGAATTCCGAACTGATCATCGGTGGCGGGGTGGATGGTGCAATCCATCGCGCCGCGGGACCGACTGTGCATGAAGAGACGCTAGCCCGGTATCCACTGGGCTGTCCGATAGGCGATGCTGTTCCGAGCGGCGCTGGCAAGCTTTCAGCCCGGTTCATCTTTCACGCCGTAGGCCCGATCTGGCGCGGGGGACGTGAACGAGAACCTGAACTGCTGCGTTCGGCTTACCGTCGCTGCCTGGAACTGGCAGAACAGCACCAGTGCACCAGTATTGCTTTTCCGGCGATCAGCACGGGAGTCTACAGTTTTCCGGTGGACCTCGCGGCCGAGAATTCACTCGATGAAACTCGCAATTTCCTGATAAACTCGTCGGCCCGAATCGCGGTCAGGTTTGTTCTGTTCAGCGCAGGGACTTACGCCGCCTATGCTCGAGT
>CAXBSB010000433.1:0-2675 GCA_963977965.1 uncultured Schlesneria sp. | reverse complement strand
GTCTTCCGTCGACGGCAGCAATGCTCGAATCGAGCGGTCGGACAACCGACATGCGATTCGTTCATGCCGAAGACTTTGCACCGCACTATGCAGAAACTCTGAGAAGGTGGAGGCAAACGTTCCACGAACGCCTGGATCAAGTCCGTCAGCAGGGATACTCGGAGGAATTTATCCGGCTGTGGAATTACTATTTATGTTATTGTGAAGCGGTCTTCGAAGAGCGTCATGTCGGTGTGATCCAAATTCAATTCGACAAACCGCAATGCCGTCGAGATCCAATTCAATTGAGTGCGGCAGCTGCGGATCCAGCGCGACGAACTCAATGGGATAACTCAGGGGATTCGCGGCACCATTCGCATGGACTTCAGCAGGTATCGACATGACATTTCTACAATTGGGAATCGGCGCCGTAGAACGAGGACTCGTTCCAGATTTTATTACGCGTCGAGCCATACGAAATCTTTGTGTCGAACGACTAAGAGACCTTTCCTACGACCGTGAAGAGCGTGTCGTCCTGGATCAAGCACGGTTCATTGAATCGATGCGATCAGCTCCAATTGCCCCTGTTCCGATGAAGGCGAACGAGCAGCACTATGAACTTCCGCCAGAATTCTTCGTGGAAGTTCTGGGGCCGCATCGGAAATACAGTTGCTGCTTGTGGCCGGACAGTCCTGCGCTGCTGCGAGACGCGGAAGAAAACGCTCTCCGAGCGACTTGTGAACACGCTCAGATTGAGGACGGCCAGCAGATTCTGGAACTCGGTTGTGGCTGGGGTTCGTTGTCATTGTGGATGGCTCGACGGTACCCAAACAGTCACGTGACCGCGGTTTCCAATTCGAATCCTCAGCGACTTTTCATCGAGGCGCAGGCGAAACTGGCTGGATTGACGAACCTCAACGTCATTACGGCTGACATGAACTCTTTTGTTCCACCTGACATCGATGGACAGCCTGCGCAGTTTGATCGCGTTGTCTCGGTCGAAATGTTTGAGCACATGCGAAACTATCAACTCCTTCTGTCACGTATCTCATCGTGGTTGAAGCCCGATGGAAAACTGTTCGTGCACATCTTCTGCCATCGGACTCTGGTTTACCCGTTTGAAACCGAGGGAGCCGCGAACTGGATGGGGCGATATTTTTTCACGGGCGGAATCATGCCCTGCGAAAACATCCTGCGAAACTTCAGTGACGATCTGCAGGTGGCGCGACAATGGACATGGAGCGGTCGGCATTACCAGCGGACGGCAGATGCCTGGCTCAAGCAACTCGACGCCCGACGATCTGTCGTTCTGCCGATTCTGAATGACGTCTACGGACCGGCTGAAGCGAAACGCTGGCTGCATCGATGGCGCATGTTTTTTATGGCTGTTTCGGAATTGTTTGGCTATGGAAACGGCGAAGAATGGATGGTGTGCCATTCTCTGCTGCAGCGAGCCACGCACTAAGTCTTTCGAGGTGGAAGCCGTTGTCACCGTTCGTTCAATCATTGCTCGTCAGCCTCGGAACATTGCTCGTCCTGATGGTTCTGCTTTGGCTGGCTAGTATTGTTCGTCGCGACGCAAGTATCGTCGACCCGTTCTGGGGAACTGGTTTTGTCGTGGTCGCATGGCTTTGCTGGTGGCTTCATCCGGAAGCAGACGCTCGTTCGATGGTGATGGCAATACTGACGACAGTCTGGGGATTGCGACTTTCAATCTACCTCACGATTCGAAACTGGAGTCACGGAGAAGATCGCAGATACAAAGCTATGCGAGATCATCACGGCCCCCGTTTTGCGTGGGTCAGCCTGTTTACAGTGTTTCTGCTGCAGGGCATCATCCTGTGGTTTGTCTCGTTCCCGATCCAGGCAGTCTTCGCGGCGTCACATCGCCCTCCGATATCCTGGTTGGATTACGTCGCGATTGGGGTCTGGGGGATTGGACTCACGTTCGAATCCGTTGGTGACTGGCAGTTGGCGATGTTCAAGGCCATTCCAGCCAATAGTGGAAAGGTGATGAACAAGGGACTCTGGAGATACACCAGGCACCCCAATTACTTCGGTGATTTTTGCGTCTGGTGGGGAGTGTATCTGCTGGCTGTTTCGTCAGCAGGATGGTGGACCATCGGCAGTCCTTTACTGATGGCGCTGTTACTGATGAAAGTGTCTGGGGTGACGCTTCTAGAGAGTACGATTAAAGAACGCCGTCCAGACTACGCGGAGTACTGTCAGCAGACCAACGCCTTTTTTCCCGGCCTGCCGCGAATTCCATGATGATGACCTGGCGGGGAGTTCTCACACATCGAATGTTCCCGATCAAACTCCACGAGTTTGACTGGCATATAGGGACTCTGGATCGCGACTTTCTCAAGCGTCTGTTGACGTCGGTCGCGGATTGAAGAGCCTTTTCAAGCCGATCCGGATCATATTCAGCAGACTCAGCGTGTATCCGACAACATACAGAACCGTAAACAGAGTTAAGACGCCTCCCATCAAGGCACCAAATTTCCAGTTTGCGATAACAAAAATCGTTGTGGTTTCCTGTTTGGTTGAACTCAGAAATTCGTTCGCTTTTGCAACGACGGCTTCGAGACTGGCAGGAGATACGCTGACTTCTGCTTTCTGGTCATTCGCACCGAGAATCTGCAGGAATCCTTCTCCGTCGACTTCCACGTATTTGTTGGTTTCTCGACCATGTT
>CAXBSB010000432.1:0-2701 GCA_963977965.1 uncultured Schlesneria sp. | reverse complement strand
ATCGATTCCAGGGCCGAAGAGGCCCTGGCTGGGTGAACGGCTGGCCCGGTTGGGCCGGCGAAGAAAGATTCAGAGAATCTGCGAGTGACGAATCGCCCAAGGAAAATTCGCTCAACGATCGACCAGAGTTCCTCACCTGCGTATGCACCCAAAGGTGCGAGGAAACTACGCTCTGCGACAACTTCAGTGTCGTATGATTGCCGTGCTCGTGATATATGATTCTGGCGACCGCAAATCAGACGCAGCCAAAGATCGCTACAAGCGTTGGTTACCACTACGCCGATCGAAAGTTGTGCCGATGTTGCGAGACCTGCACCAGGGTCGTGCGATGATTCGAGTCTGACAATTTATTTCAATTCAAAACGAAACGAGCCCGTCCAATCGCTCTGGACGGGCTCGTTTGCATCGAATCACGAGTAAATCAGTGGCGGAAGTGCCGTCGGCCGGTGAAGACCATTGCGATTCCATATTCGTTGCAGGCGGCAATTACATCTTCGTCACGCTTTGAACCACCCGGTTGAATGACCGCAGTGATTCCTGCTTCGTGAATCTGATCGATGCCATCACGGAATGGGAAGAAGGCGTCTGAGGCACAGACGGCCCCGCGAGCTCGCTCGCCTGCCTTGTACGCCGCGATGTAGGCCGAGTCGAGCCGACTCATCTGCCCTGCCCCGACTCCGACCACATGCCCGTTTTTCGCAAACAGGATGGCGTTCGATTTGACGTGCTTGCAGACCAGCCATGCGAATTCCAGATCAGCAAACTCTGAGGCCGAGGGACCTCGAGTCGTTACGACCTTCCACTGACTCATATCTTCCGCAGATTCATCGCGATCCTGAATCAGCAGGCCTCCCGTGACACGGCGGTATTCCTGGCTGATCGGGCGCGGATCCAGCAGTGCCGGGCATTCCAGCAGTCGCACGTTGGCCTTCCATTTCGGAACGGTTGTCAGCATTTCGAAGGCGGCAGGTTCGTACGACGGAGCGATGATGGCTTCAATAAACCGGCCTGGAACACACAGTTGATCAGCGGTTTCGGTGTCGACGGGGCGATTGAAGCCCAGGATTGATCCGAAAGCACTGACGGGATCACCGCCATCGGCCATCACATACGCTTCGACCAATGCATCCGAAACGGCACATCCGCAGGGATTGTTATGTTTGATGACGCATGCAGCCGGACGGCGGAATTCGCGAACGATCTGCATGGCAGCGTCCAGGTCCAGCAGATTGTTGTACGACAGTTCTTTTCCATGCAGCGTATTTGCGGCTGCGAGCGTCGATGATGGAGGATTCTTCTCGACGTAAAACGCCGCCCGTTGATGGGGGTTTTCGCCGTAACGCAGCGACGATCGCCGCTCGAACTGCAGCGAAAGAACACTCGGGAATTCCGGGTCTGAAGCCTCTTCCGAATTGCACAGACCGCTCATGTAATCGGCAATCGCGCGATCGTACCGGGCCGTCATTTCAAATGCGGCTGCGGCGAGCTTGCGACGGAATGGAAAACTGAGAGCCCCCTGCTCAAGTTCGGCCAGAACCTGACTGTATTGCGACGGGCAAGTGACGACCCCGACATATTTGTGATTCTTGGCCGCCGACCGCAGCATGCTGGGGCCGCCAATATCGATCTGTTCGATGGCTTCTTCGGCCGTCACATTCGGACGGGAAATCGTTTCAACGAACGGATACAGGTTGACGACGACGAGTTCAAACGGCGTAATCCCGTGTTCTTTCATGGACGCGGCATCTTCGCCAAGGTCCGGGCGACCGAGCAGTCCTCCGTGAATACGTGGATGCAGAGTCTTCACGCGGCCATCCATCATCTCAGGAAATCCTGTGTATTCCGCAACATCCAGCACGGGCACTCCGGCCGCTTCCAGGGCCTTGCGAGTCCCCCCGGTGGAGAGCAATTCAAACCCCAGTCGAACCAATCCTTGTGCAAAGGGAACGAGGCCACTTTTGTCACTCAAGCTCAACAACGCTCGGCGTACAGCAGTCATCAGAAAACTCTTTCGCGTCACAGAGAAAACATGTTCCAGAATGCCATCGGATGCTACAGGGGGCGGACGGGTGCGTCAAATACACGCCAGTGTACGGGACAAAAGACGCGGTTCTCCGTTCAGGCACATTACAGCAGGAAAGGAATTTAACGCAGAGTCGTAAGGGCGCAGGGACGCAAAGGAAATACTTGCCTTCTTTGCGCCCTGCGTCTTTCCGCTCGCAATCTGAAATTCCCCCGTCACTCCGGACGCTACCTCAGATGTTTTGAAACTGGTTCTGATCAAAATCCGTACGATTGGGATTGAAAACGAGACCACCGCTTTCTAAACCAACTGCGTCTTCATTTCTGGGAGGAAGGATGTCGCAGAAGGGATCTGAAACGAAAATCGACTATCCGCCGCAATGGATTGCTCCGGCGGTCTACGGCTGTTTGCTCCCGTTTAGCCCCTTGATTTTGTTGATTGCTTGGATTGGCATCCGCAATTTCGATCTGGACACCTTAACGCCGTCCACAAACGAGGAGATCAGTCGAATTCTCCCTGGAATGACGAAGGCGGAAGTGATTGAGATTCTCGGTCGACCCGATGGCAGGGACTCCGATGATAACTGCTGGCATTACTATCGATCAGGCGATTGGGATCCATACTGGATCAGCTTTGATGATGATGGCCGCGTGAGTCCTGTCGTGAATAGCATCGCAG
>CAXBSB010000431.1:0-2748 GCA_963977965.1 uncultured Schlesneria sp. | reverse complement strand
GATGGTGTTGGCGAGAAACGCACTGGATACTGGTTCGGTGTCAGGAAAAAAACGCTTAGACGCAAACAGCAACACCCGTCAGTTTACGCTAACGGCTCGCCTGGAGGGGCCTTGAACGCGGTGTTCGACACGGGCTGAAGCCCATGCTACGACCAGCGAGCACCGGTTCGGTGAGGGGGCTGAGGTTCCTTTTGTGAGTGATTATCAGCCCATGGAATGGCAGAGCGACGGGCAGACGTGCGCCGGGTAGCGGGTTCGTGTGGGCCAAAGGGCGGCCGGGCAGGAATGCCTCTACGTACTACATAAACTCGCTCCGGCGGTTACTGCCGAATCTTGCCGGTCGCCACAGAACCGTGCCAAGGCGTTTCCTGGATTCGGTCAGCCTGAGGCTGGCCCTGAACTCCCCCGCTGCGAAGGATTGATATGTAGCCACAGGGACGCTGGCTTCAACCTGGCAAGCAAGGAGACAAGGAAGGATGTCATCCTGCTCGCGGCGATTCTTCGGAGTGAAGCCATGGATCATGTTCTCAGCCTCGCAGATGAGATGGCAGGTGCCGAGTTTGGCGATAAACGCCTCAGCAGTCGGCTGCAGAAGATTGTGGAACGGTTTGGCGATGCGCCAAATATGAGCATTCCCGCTGTGACAAGAACCCGAGGCGAACTCGAGGCCACATATCGATTCTGCAACAACAAGAGGGTCACACCCGAAGCCTGCCTCGCTCCTCATGCACAAAAAACCATTGAGCGGGTGCAGTCACATGATGTTGTACTGTTCGTGCAGGACACCACCGAACTCGATCTGACGCGACCCACGCAGCAGGTGCGCGGAGCCGGCCCGTTGGCATGTGAATCGCGCCGTGGTGCATTGTTTCATCCACTCATGGCAATCAACACTGAAGGAGTTCCGCTCGGAATTGTCTGGCATAAGCTTTGGGCACGTGAGTCCATACGTAAAGATCAGACGCCAGCTGAGAAATCGCAGCGACAGAAAACAACACCCATCGAAGACAAGGAGAGTATTCGCTGGGTTGAGGGGTTTCGTCAGACAGTTCAAGTTGCCAAACGCAGCCCCAACACCAGCTGCGTCTGCATAGGCGACAGCGATTCGGATGTGTACGAACTGTTCGCTGAAGCACTGCAAGCAAGAGAAGCTGACGGAGCGACATCAAACGTACACATGATTGTACGCGGCACCCACCCACGCCGAACCGAAAGTGGCCCTTTGTATGATGCTGTTCGATCCGTTCCCTGCATAGCAACGAATTCGATTCAAGTCAGTGCGTGTAAGGCAAAGTTGCCCCTTGAAAAAGGACGAGGAGCGACTCGGGCTGCACGAATCGCGAATGTTGAAGTGCGTGCGCGGTCTCTTGTACTTTCTCCGCCGCCACGTTTCGATCGCAACTTGCCACCTGTGCCAGTCAACGTTGTGCTCGTTGAGGAGACACAACCGCCATCTGGTGAGGCGCCGATCCAGTGGCTTCTCATCACGACACTTCCGATATCAGACCACGACGAAGTTGTTCGGGTGATCGAGTACTACCGACGACGATGGCAGATCGAGATTTACTTTCGTACCCTCAAGTCGGGATGCCGAATCGAGGAAAGGCAATTTGAAACAATCGACCGGATATCTAACTGCCTTATCTTATATGCAATTTCTGCATGGAGGCTGTTATACCTGATGACCCTCGGGCGAACATGTCCAGACATGAATTGCGAGTTGGTGTTTGAGCCATCGGAATGGAAGGCCGTGTATGCCATTTCGAAAAGTCGACAGATTCCGGACACGCCGCCGAGTCTCAATGAACTGATCCGAATGATTGCAAATCTGGGTGGCTACGTGATGAGGCCAAAAACGGAGCCTGGGACGCAAACACTCTGGATTGGCCTGCAGGCGTTGTGTTTTCTGGCCAGCGCGTGGGACACATTTGGTCCCGGGAGTTGAATTCTTTTTTTTTCGCCCGCAACCCTATGTGGTACGAAGAGGCAGGAATGCCCGGTCTACGTGTTTCGTCCCTCGCGTCAGGAATTACGTTAAGGACACAAGTTAGCCCGAGCCGGAATGACGCCGAGGACAAAATGTAGCCCGAGCATTCCTGCTCGGCCCAATCCTTTAAAAAACACTTGGGATTTCAAGGGTGACGAGAAGTTTGTGCCCGGGCTGAAGCCCAGACTACGACTTTTGGCTCTCGTGTCCGGAATGTCCGGGCTACGCCGGTCAGTTCACCGAGCGACCTCCGGCGACTCAGTTTGTGGACTGACCGCTGGTCGTGTTGTCCGGCTTCGCGTGCTTGCGGAAGAACTCTGCAATCAACTGCGGTGCTCGCGCTGGAAACTTATGGCCTTCGTCCGTCACCAGCGTGAAGACCGAAGCTCCGTCTGCGGCCGGATATTCCGTGGCACCACCCTGCCATGGGCGACCGTCGCCGCACTTCTGAGCTGTCTTCAGTCGATCGATCATCAGCTGCTGCCACGAAAATTTCACCAGCGGGTCATTTCGTCCGGCGATGTGCAGCACGGGTTTCGGAGGCAGTTCATTACGGAGCCGTAGTGCTGCGGACCCGGAAGGTGCCAGCGCTGCAAACACACTACCGCGCTCTGACCACAGCAGATAGGTGAACCCGCCACCATTGGAATGTCCCATCGAGTACACTCGACGATCATCGACTCGATAATCCTGACGGATTGATTTCAGGACGGCATCGAAGAATTTGAGATCCCGGTCACCCTGATCTCCGGCCGACTTCT
>CAXBSB010000430.1:0-2769 GCA_963977965.1 uncultured Schlesneria sp. | reverse complement strand
GCGACATCCGACTTGCTGATATCCAGGATCCCCAGGCCACCATTCTTAAGGGCGACGTAAAGGGAGTCGCGTCCCTTTTGATCCACAACGAGGGCCTGCGGGAAAAGCTGAGGAGTGGCATATTCCCAGGCAAGTGTGAGTGACGTCGGTTCTGCAGACTCAATCGTCGCCGGAACTGTCAGGAGTAGTATTCCCGCGATGATCGCGGCGCCGACTCTGCAGGATGCAAATGGAATGGACCTGTCTGATAGCGCTGCCACGATTCCAGTTCCCTCAGGTTGGTCATCTCTGAGAAGTGTCACATCGCATGTGATGTTTCTCGATTCTGTCCGCGCTGTCAACTCAACGCTGACTCACACGCATCAACTCTTTTGGGCTCGGCCTGCTGTAAGGGAATCAGTCTTAAAACGCGATCGCATCGGGGCCTTCTGCGATTTTCTTCTCCTTAACGAGAGGGCGGTATTTTCCGCGCCGATAGGTTTCGGTGTGCCGATAAATCCTCTCTTTCTCAATCTCGTCACCCGGTCCATCGGCGGCGAGTGGGGTGTAGCTGTAAAAGGTGATCGTCGTCTGCTTCGCGTCCATCGATCCTTCCGGCACCCACGAATCTGGTTTTGCCTCCAGCCATTTCCAATCGTCGGGGCGACTCACCGGAAATCTTGCCAGCATCTCTTCCTGCAGTTCGGTTCGAGGTTTCCACGGGTCGTCATCGAATACCATGTTCATTCCCCAACTGATCCCATGCCATCCCGTCCCGAACTCTTTGAGTTCACGACGCAGAAGTGAAGCTTGAAAGTATGACGCAACCGAATCATCTCCGATAATGGCCTCCATCGTGTCGTCCAGTGCATCAATTGGCTTGGGTGGTTTCAGGAAATGTGATTCCACTCGCGGACAGTCGTCTGGTTCTGGAAAATCGGCGTCGGCAGGAAGCGCCCAGACGAAGCCATTGCTGTTTCCGTCTTGAACGAAGACATAGGCTCGCAGTACGTAACCCTCGCGTAGTCGCAGTCGCGGAAACACGTTGAGCAGGATTGTTGGATCGACGGGACTCTTCGACCAGCCTTCGGGTGTCGTGTTGGGTAACCTGGATAGCAGATTTGCTTTTGCTCGCCAGTTCCGAATCTGTGATTCGGAGAAGCGTTGTACGACCGGTGCACCGAGTTTGTCAGAAACTCGTAATGCCGCTGCATCACTCACAGGCAAAAGCTTCTCTGGTTCGGCAATAATATTGAGCTTTGGCAAATTCTTGCGAAGCGTTGAGATGCCGCTCTGTGTGACGAGTGTCTGGCTGACATCCAGCGTCTGAAGCCGTTGGCATGACGACAATCGGACAAGTCCAGAGTCAGTCAGAGCGGTATTGGCAAGAATGAGGGTATCGAGCTGGCGGGAGATCGCCAGTGTCGATACGGACGCGTCCGTAATTGCTGTACCCGAGAGCCCAATCTGCCGCACTTCGGGCAGATCGATCACGGCTGCCAATGCGTCATCGGAAAAAAGTGCGACGTTGGTGGCGTCGATCATTGTGACGGGATTGCCGGGCAGGCGGTCATCACGGTGTGTCAAGACTCCTTCGACGGTCTTGATCTTGCGCAGTGCTTCTTCGGGTGACAACTGCGTTCGCGGTTGCGACGATTCGACGATCACCTCCGGCAGCGTTTTGCGGAGGGTATCTACTCCGATGGGGCTGGCACTCGTTCCACGCAAATCAACGTTTTTCAAATTCTTGCAGGCAACAAGTTCTTTTAGGCCAGAATCGGTAATGGGCGTGTCGTTCAAGGAGAGGTTTGAAAGCTTTGGAAATTGTGCCAGGTATTTCAGGCCGTCGTCTGTGACGGCAGTTCCTGCAAGGCGAAGTGATGTCAAGTCCTTGAATGGAAGTAAGTGCCGCAGCCAGTCATTGTTGATATCCGGGTGTCCTGAAAAATCGATGGCAATCACACGTCCTGTGGCTCGGTTATCAACCTGAAACAGGATTCCACCGTGCTCGTAAAGAGCCGTGAGTGTGTCTCGCTCGTCAGTGGACCACTGTCGTGTGGCAGAGGATGCTGTATCGGATTGTGCGAGTGTTGGTGCTGGAAGTACGAGTAACCCCGCTAACACGAAAACCACTGCATGCTGAGAAAATCGTTGCGACATGTCTCTGTTCCCTGGATCATCGAAAGGCTGATCTGAATTTGCTTTCGCTGGCGGATTGTTCATGACGCTCAACGTGGCTTGAGATACCAGGAGCCTTCAAAAACCGCTTCGGAAGACTCACCTTTGGGCATGTAACCGATCAGCGTTCCTTTGATCATGTCGGTTTTGGGGTCGTAGAGCCCTTTGTAGTAGATCGAGAGTACTCCTCGTCTCAACAATTTGCTCTGCACGTGAAACAGGATGACTCCGCCCGGTTCCACGATGCCTCCTCCGGCATTTCCGTTCCAGCCGGGTGGCATCCATACAGAGCCGCTGGCGGCAATTCCCGTTTCTGTCCGACGAAATGTGACGCCGATTGCTCTTTTCCCTTTCACTTCACCCAATCCATCGACAGGGCCTGTAATCTTGTCGATCGTGTAAATCCCTGACCATGCGCGATTCAGAGCCTTGATCGTGGCTTCTTCGTCAAGGGGCGTCGCTGGCGGAACATCCTTGTTCGTCGTTGGAACGGTGGGAGTGACCCTGGTGTCAGGTGTCGATGTTTTTGTTGTCCCCGTCCCGGTACGAACGGTGAGAGGTGTCCCAGGAACAATCGTGACAGTCAGTTCGCCGCCGGAACCGGGTGTTCCT
>CAXBSB010000429.1:0-2796 GCA_963977965.1 uncultured Schlesneria sp. | reverse complement strand
CTGGACCGAACCAGGCAGATCAGGCGTCCCGGGGCCGTCCCAGAGTCGAATTCCGTATTGAGGCGTGTTTGTCAAAATCCACCCGGGCCCGACTTCCTGAGTGTGTGCCAGTTCGAAGTTGAATTCGTTTGAGCCAAACCGCCCCTGCCCGGGACTCTGGCTACCGGCTGGAGCCAGATAGGTGTAGTCCATTTTCGGGGTAAATCCGAATCGGTACGGTTGAGGTCCGTTGACTCCCGAAAGAATCGGCGCCCCTGGCTGACCACCGAGGACAGGATCACCATACAGGAACGGATCTCGCAAATCGCCGCCGTAAAACGGCATCGTCCCACCGGCAGGAGGTGGCGTAATCGCCGGTGTTTCAAAGGTTTGCGGATTCTGGCCACGAACCACGGGAGCTTCTGAAGCACGATCCTGCCGGAAGACGGAAGGAATCTGCAGCCGGGGCAAACGTTCATCGGAGGGAATGCGAAACAAACCCTGAAGTTCGAGCGACCCGGCCTGCCCGAAAACCTCTGGAACATGGACCACCAGCACGGCCAAAACCGCAATAAGTGGAATTCGCACGACGTTCCTCGCCCTCGATTCGTGTAAACAGCGTTGCATCCACAGTGCCTGATCAGAACAGACCGAAGACACCGGGACCGGTCAAAACCGCCGATTGAGGGGTGGATTTCTCAGAAAACCCCAGGAAGGTCAACATCAACTCCAGCCAAAAATGCCGAAGGCGCCGCAGGGGAGCCAAAGAGACCATTTTCGAAACAGAGATTTGGGGGCAATTGTCCGTCGAAACACTTGCAAACAAGCCGATCGACTGCGATAGTGCGCCTCTGCCGACCTGACCGCAGATCTCTGCGAAATTTAGGTCGTCAAAATTCGGGCTGTGGCGCAGCTTGGCTAGCGCGCTTGACTGGGGGTCAAGAGGTCGCAGGTTCAAATCCTGTCAGCCCGATTTTTGCGGCCAGAGCCGCAAAAATCAGAGCAGGAGAGCAACGGATCAGGAGAACAGGTGAGAAGGCAGTGAAAGCCTGGAGCAAACATCAGCCTGCTCTCCTGCGGTCACCTGATCCACTGGTCAACTGTTCAAGAGCATCTGATCTACTTGCTCAATCTCCTGATCACCTCATCAACTGCTCACCTGATCATCTTCAGGAGCTCTCCATGGCCTTCATGTTTGAGAAACTTGAGGTCTATCAAAAGGCAGTGAATCTTGCCGATCAGGTCGTGACGCTGACGGAGAGTTTTCCTCGCGGTTATGGTTTTCTGGCGGATCAGGTCAATCGTGCGGCTCTTTCGATCGCAACCAATCTGGCCGAAGGAAACGGACGATTCACGAAGCCTGACCGCAAACATTTCTTCACGATCGCGCGGGGTTCTGTTCAGGAATGTGTGCCGATATTAGAAATTGCACGGCGGCGCAGCCTGATCGATTCGACCACGCATGAACAATTGCGAGAAGAGCTAAACGTCATCGCGAAGATGATCAGCGGCCTGATCAATGGATTGGATCAGCGCGACAATTAAACCGGTCAAACTCTCCGCACCAACGCGATCGAACGGGCCGATCAGTTATTAGAGCGGTCCGTCACAAATCGATCGTCAGGGACACAGTGCATCAAGGGAAATGATCGGAAACAGCGTCCCAAGGTTTGTGACCAGCCGCAGGTCAGCAGTCACCAGTTCACATGCTTCGCGTTCTGCCAAAGCCACGTACAGGCAATCGTAAACCCCGATACGGGCTAGCGCGGCGATTTCGACCGCTCGGCTCAAGAGCGGGAGGTATGGCATCAGATCGGGCGGGTAGACAAGGATGCGGCTGAGTCGCGCTGCAGCCTGACCTGGAAGCAAAAGGCCCCTGCGTTCCGCCTTCGTGAGCGCATGCGCGACTTCGACCGGAAACGTGTCGGGGGCAATCAGGTCGTGAATCTGGTTTCGGAAATCGGCTTCGAGCGCCAGCGCCTTGTCCGAATCGTGCTCAGGTAGCACCAGTTTCACGGCGACGGATGCATCGAGAACGTACTTCATTGGTCTCGGGCATCACGAACCAAGTCGACCGCGACCTCTACGGTACCGATACGCTTCTGCGTTTCCTCGCGCATCCGATCCATATCCTCGCGCGCCTTGCGTCCCGCTTCAGGGTCGCGGACACCCGTCAGCAGCCGGGCGATTGCCTGGTCGAGTTCCTGCTTCGCGGTTGGGAGGGTTTCTGTGGTCATGAGTATATTGTTAGAAATCGGTGGAGGTGAGTCAATCGGAACAGCGGAACAGTTCACCCAGCCACGGCCCATCGGCCCGTCGGCACCAATACCGACGTGATGTTCGTCAGAATCGGCACGCATCTTCGAGCGTGAGCAACTCTGAGGATTCTGCGTTATACTGCGGCGACATTCATCGGTCCTATTACGTACAAGGCTCTATAAGCATGCCCGTTGAAGCAAAGCCACTATTCCGCCCGGACTCGTTGCGGCCTCATTTGCAGGCGTTTGCCTGGCCAGCGAATCTGCCCGAATCCAAAGTGATTCTGGCGAAGTGGGCGACGATGCTTTCGACCGGCAGGGCCGATAAATTCAAAGAACAGGAATTGCTTCCCGATTTCCTGACAGACGTCTTCTGTCACGTACTTGGATATACTCGACCGGCCGACAATCCCGCCCGATTCACAATCCCGCCCGATTCACAATCTCGCGCGAGAAACATGTCCAGATCGATGGCAAATTTGCGGACGCCGTTCTCGGGAACTTCCGCCCCGGCGCTGAACAGTTCATTGTCGCCCTGGAAGGTAAGGGGCCGCTTGAT
>CAXBSB010000428.1:0-2801 GCA_963977965.1 uncultured Schlesneria sp. | reverse complement strand
ATGTTCCAGATCTGTCAGCGATTCCAGCAGGTTCGTCGCGGGTGTCGAAAACTTCATATGCCCCAGTTCGGTCCCCACGTTGTAGATGAGAGCGAGTGATTTGAGCTGTTTCTGTTTCACGATTGAGATGACAGCCGCTTCAGTCAATCGTCCTTCCTGATAGATGTGCAGGCTCGTCAGGCGCGGGTGTCGTTCGAGTTGTTTGAGTCCCTCGTCCGTGACACCCGATGCATGCAGGCTCAACGTCCGGAGTTTGGGCAGCTTACAGACGTTTTTCAGGATCTCATCGCACCGTTTGTCTTTCGAGTGGAAAGAGAGTTCCAGTCCTTCAAGAGCCTGCAGTTCTGCCAGGTGTGTGAGTCTCGCGGCGGAAAAGGCTGGGTTGCCTGAGATTGAAAGCTGACGCAGTTTGGTCAATGAGGAGAAATGGCTGAGCAGTTCATCAGTCAAGTTGTTATAAAACTGAATCGCTACAATCTCTTCCGAATCGTCGAGAGAGACTGAAACCTTTTGATCGTCGTAGATCGCCTGCAACCAGTCAGGCAGCTTGCGCCGGATGCGAGCACGATCGGCACGATACGTCGTGATGACGATGCACTCGTCCTTCACTTGAACCAGCGGGTGATTCTCGCCGAATCTGTCAGGAAGTTGATTGGCGACCACGACGTTTAAAGCGTATGCCAATTCAAAGTCCTTGATCGAAATATTCTGGAGGCGATCAAGGTCGATCAGAGCGAGCATTTCATCGCTCAATTTCACCTCCATTTCCGCCAAGGCGGCAAATCTGGACAGGACCTCCTTCAAGGGGATGCTTTCGACACTCAGCGACACCTTGCGTTCGTGTTTTCGAAGTGGCATCGTTTCGCTGGCTGAAACTTCCGCCGGCACTTCTGCTGATCCCGTGGCGGCGCACAGAATCGTCGTGATGGCCATCCAGCACAGAATGCGAATGAATTTGTGACAGATCACGATTTGTCCTTGTGATTCTGCAAGAGTATGACAGCGGGCGCCAGCGATTATTCCTGTTGCACGCAAATACCACGAGTGGAGATTGTAGTGAAGTGAGAAAAAGACGAACTCCCTCGATGATTTCCGGTGTACGAAAGCTTTTGACACGGCCTGGACGTTCAAAATGACGTCTCAGTTGCACGGCGGCTTCCTCATCGCCGAATTGCCCTCTCTGATGAGCGACCATAGACTATTACATCAGAGTTCGAATGGTCCGGAGCGACAGCAGTTTCTGTTGAGGAACCTTCCATGCTTCAATGTATACATGTCGTGTTTCACAGCTTGCTGGCCTTATGTATTATCAGTTCGGCTGCTCGCGCGGCTGAGGATCTGCCTGCTGATGAAGCCTCGGTTGTCGCCGCACTGAAAAAGCTGGGAGCAAAGATTGAAACAGGGGACGACCGGCGGATCATCTCGGTGGATCTGACTCGTACCAAAGCGACGGCTGTCACAATTGAGATGTTGAAGCCGTGTACGCAACTGCAGCGTTTGACGGCGACAGGGATCCCTGTGACAGACGAAAGTCTGAAAGTCGTTGCGAAGCGTTCGAAGCTGGAAAGTCTCGAACTCGACGCCACTGACATCACAGATGCTGGACTGCGTCATCTTTCTTCCTTGAAGCAACTGAAACGCCTGTCTTTGGCGGGAACTGCGATTACTGACGAAGGACTGAAAGCTGTCGAATCGATGATTCAGCTGACGTCTCTTAACGTTGGGCGGCGGCCTGTCGAATCCTTCTCATTGCAAATGACCCCGCAGGGACCTCGCCCGGTGCCAAACATCCCCGCGTCGCAAAAGGCGACCACGAACATCACGGACGCTGGCATGGCTTCGCTGGCACGGTTGGTCAACCTCAAGGTGCTGGATCTGAGAGGTGCGAAAATCAGCGACAAGGGACTCGAACAACTCCGGCCACTCACGATGCTGGAGATGTTGACACTCGATAAAACCCAAATCACGGATGCTGGACTGACTCATCTGGGTGTCTTCACGAAGCTTCAGTTTCTGGATGTGAGTGAAACCGGGATTACTGACAACGGGTGTGTTCACCTGGCAGAATTGACCGGACTGACGTCTCTCAATTTGCAGAAGACCAAGGTCACAGACCAAGGCGTAGTTCAACTGGCGCCGCTAAAGAGCCTGAAAAGCCTGTGGCTGAAGGAGACACGGGTTACAGCAGTAGCCGTCAAGAAACTGCAGAAAGAGATCCGGACGCTGCGCGATACCGGTTTGGAACAGGGAACGGGTCCGTTCGGGGAAGCAGACACGCCACGATTCGCAGAACTGGAGGAAGTCGGAGCAAAAATCCAACCCATCCCCAATGTGCAAATCGGTCCGGCCTGGATGATCGATTTTCAAGGAACAAATATCGGCGATGACGATCTGTTCCGGGTCAAGGCCGTTGATGACAATGGATTTGGCTACATCTCTATGATTGTGTTTGCCGGGACCCGGATTACAGATGCGGTATGGTCAAAGCTTCAATACGAAAAACTGGAATGGATTGATGTTGCGAATACGAAGGTGACTGGTCAGCGGATCGAGGTGCTTGAAAAACTGCCGTACCTCAAGACGATCATCTTGCTGGGAACCCCAGTCACCAACGAGGCCGTCAAAAAACTTGGCAAATTTCCCGCTCTGCAATCGTTGAACCTGGCAGACACAGGCGTTAGTGACGACGTCGTGGACGCCCTGACTTCCAGCAAGACTCTGCGGATCTTGAACCTGAAAGGGACCAGGGTGACACCGGCGGTCGTCGAATAGATCGGAAGAGCACACGTCTGAACTCCAGT
>CAXBSB010000427.1:0-2832 GCA_963977965.1 uncultured Schlesneria sp. | reverse complement strand
ATGTCGTTGAAAGTGATTTGTTTGGAAACACCTCGATTTCGAGTCGCGCCATCAGCCGCTGGGCGCTAGCCCACGGTTCGAATCATCGCAAACGGTATCGACTATGGCGCGAAGTGCGCACATCACAAAAGTAGGGTGGAGACCAGTTTGCTTCGACCTCCCGCTCCAACAGGAATCGTTGTGAAATTCTGGCGGGCACGCGCGGCGAAACGCCACTTGTCCCAACCTGCGTCATACCTATCCTGAAAACCGTGACGGTCGTAACACTCGGGCTGATTCCTCTGCTCCGACTTGAACGGAAAGCGGTGAAACGCAATCCTTAGTATCGGTTTCACCAGTGATGTTCGTGAAACCTGTGCCTTCTTACTCTGGAGCCCCGACCATGCAACTTTTGAATCGAACTTCCCGCCGAAGATTTTCCGGTGGATTTGCTGTGTTCACCTTCCTCAGCCTGGCCTGTCTGACTGTCGCCGTTTCGCTGTCGATCGCTGAAGAACCAAAAGATAAGGCTGCGGCAAAACCCGCGGCTACGAAGTGGAAGCCTTTGTTCGATGGCAAGACGCTGAAGAACTGGAAAAGCTCACAGTTTGGTGGTGAAGGCGAAATCGCTGTCAAAGATGGCGCAATCATCATGCAGCAGGGGTCGGAAATGACCGGGATCTTCTGGGATGGTGATGCCGCCGCAATTCCCAAGATGAATTATGAGATTTCGCTGCAGGCCAAGCGCATCGATGGTGGCGACTTCTTCTGTGGTCTGACGTTTCCTGTCAAAGATGATCCCTGCAGCTTCATCGTTGGTGGTTGGGGTGGCGGGGTTGTCGGTATTTCGAGTCTGGATGGTCAGGATGCTGCCAACAACGAGACCGCTCGCTACGAATCGTTTGATAAAAATCGCTGGTACAAGATTCGGCTGCGAGTCACTGAAAACGGCCTGATGGCCTGGATTGACGACGTTCAGGTGGTCGGTGTTGAGACCAAAGGCCGCAAAATTTCAATCCGCCCTGAAGTGGAATTGTCTCGGCCCTTAGGGATTTCGTGTTATTCGACAGTCGCCGGGCTAAAGGATATTCAGGTTCGCGATCTCACCCCGGAAGAAGCACGCGCGGCCATCACTCCTGCTGCTCCGCTGCCAAAGTCGAAGTAGGCACCGTTGACTCGAGGTTTGGCACCCTTGAATGTTGCCGAATCGCATGTTGCGACGTCACTTCCGTTGCCGGGAAGCAACGTGCGATGTCACTGCAGTTTTCCAAGTGTCAAGATTTGGAGACAAATTGCCCCGAAGTGAACAGTTCAAGGGTGTTCGCGACGTTCGGCATCAGGTTTGCCTTAGTGAGACTCACCTGATGAGGTGTTGGGGTTGCTCTGCGTTCTGCAGCCCCGGACACCTCATGTTCCGAACTGACTGAATCCATAACGAGGTCACGATGCCAACCGTTCAACTGGGTCTCAACGTCAAATCACTTGCGGAAGTCGCTTGGCTGGTCTCTACCGTTGCCCCTCAGTTGATTTCGTCGAAAGCTGCACCCAGGTCAGTCGCCCTGAAAGAATTCTGGCAGAGTACTCGAACACTCCAGCAGCATTGGAGCGAATTTCTGGACTCGCTGTCCGATCCCGCGACGGAAACGACTCGCCTGAAAGACTTTGCGACACAGGTTTTTACGACAGAATTGCTGGCTCGCGTCTGGGCCACAGTGCTGGGCCGAATTGATCAGGAAACGGGCCAGAATGACCTGACGCGAATCGCCTCAAACGCCGTCGGTGGCCTTTTGCAGATTCGAAATCGCCTGGTTTCACATCTGCTCACCCCCGACGTTCCTGCGGCCTGCGGAGCTGAAATCGATCGGATGCGCCGCCGATGCGATCGCTGGACGGACATGTTGATCGGCAAGATCAACGGCCGGGCGGACTGTTTCCAATTCGCCTTGAATCCTGATCGATCCCGCGATTTTGCCGAAGAGGCACGGGAATCGAATACCAATTCACATTCCGTCGAACTTCTTGTCGCCGCAGGTGTCCGACTGTCATTTCTCGGTCAATTGCCCGAAATCGGATTCGATTCACCCGCGTTCGAAAAACTGATTCAGTCTGTGCTGGGGTCGCTTCCGGACCAGTCGTTTGATGAGGACGGAATTCTTCAATTCCCGGCCCCACAGGTCGAATCTTCGGATCGGAAAGACTCAAACGACTCTGACAGTTGTGCCGATGACGTACTTTTGCCGGGTTTGAGTCTGGAAAATCTCAAACGCCGGTTTGAGTAACCGATAGGTAATCAGCCTGTGGACGCAACAGGTCACCAAATTTGGTGGCTTGCATCGCGGTCACGGGTCGCTAAAATCTCCGCCTGACATGGTGGCTATAGCTCAGCTGGTTAGAGCGCCAGATTGTGGTTCTGGATGTCGCCGGTTCGAATCCGGTTAGCCACCCCTCCCGAAACCTCGCTTGCAGTCTGCAGGCGAGGTTTTTTTGATTGGCGGACCCATTGCATCATCGCCTCCCGATGAGTTGGCGTTTTCTCAAGGCTCGGCTCGATTGCCTTGCCGGGCCTGTCACCGATAAGGTTCGATGAAGCAGTTTCGTAAGCTCTTCTTCAACCGAGCTCGTCCTTCCGCGGTGATTTGAGTCTCTTCGACATCGAGCGATTCAAGATTCGTCAGTCTGGCGAGGTGCTCCACACCAGCATCAGTGATTCTTGTGTTGACGAGGTGGAGTTTTTTGAGGTTGGGCAGCACTGGGAGATACGCCAGGCCAGCATCGGTGACTCGGGAGTTGTCGAGGTTGAGTTCCTCAAGTTTGGACAGCCCCTTAAGATGTTCCAGACCAGCGCCCGTGATG
>CAXBSB010000426.1:0-2848 GCA_963977965.1 uncultured Schlesneria sp. | reverse complement strand
TGGATCATTGATTATATAATCAGATCCTCTTTTACCTACTACTACAACCATGTGCCCACCAGTAGGAGCAGATAAAGAACCACGGTGCAGGATACCAATAACAACTGGCTTTCCAGAAGCAAGCTGGAAAGGCCGTGCAACTACGAAGGCCTGTCGGTGGCGCGCACTGCTATGGATTCGTGGAGGGTGCTGATCGGGAAAGGCTTTGGGTCGTACAAACGTGTCGACTGGGAGAAGCGGCTTGACATTCAAGATGAACCCGGTGTTTTGCAGCCCTGAAACTCCGAAGCACCTTCGCGGCGTTAGCAAGATGCTTGCGGCAAAGGCAATCGAATGCAAGAGGAAGACATCCATGGACTACGTCACAAAGCACACCGCTTTGTGGAACATAGTAGGGAACTTCCTTGACAGCGAGCTGCTCACGGCAATGTTCGTTATCGCTGCGTCTTCCTACATGACGCGACGAGCGGACCGCAAAAGCCAGTTTGAATCTGTTATAATAAAATGGCGAGATTCGATTCATGAAGAACGAGAACTACGATAGATGGCGCAGCCTCCCGTCCATGAAGCCGGATTTTTGGGTGACCGTGCGAATCGATAAAATGAACGAAAGCACTAGCAGCGGATTCCTGCAAATATCCGTACAATCCGCGATCGCGGTGTTTGGAATCCACAGGCACCAGCAGTGGCCCTGGTCAATTCCTGTTACTTGCATTATAATTAACTAAATAAAAATGGCATACAGAGACAAAGTCCTCGCGGCGTCCAGGAGTCGAGAGGACTGCATGGCAATCGCAAGGAACATCAAAAGCGCAAAATTAAAGTCGTATTACGGCAAGTTATCGGCCGGCTGTATGAACGACGCCGCATACTGCTGCGAGATGGCGATGCTCCTGGAGACGTACAACGCCGAATCGGATTCACGGGAGATCGAACTGAAATGACGACGTTTCGCTGGGGTTACAGATCGATCTTCATGAGAAGGCCGGAGTGTAGGGACTCCCGGCACTGGAGGCAGCTAGACTTTCACGCGAAACCAGAGACCAGGACTAGGGACTTGATTTCCTGCAACTTTGCAACCGAGGCAATTATGGAGCTTGTCCTTGGCGTATGCTCCGTAAATCCCAACAGAACGATCATTGCTGACATGTACCCGCTCGCGTTCTTGATTAAGTAGACGAACATGGAACGGAAATTTGACGTAGCTAGTGAAATTGCCGCCAGATACGGAACGAGATTTCTCAGTTCCAAAAGAATCACCGACATCGCAGAAGGGCCAATACCCAGCTCCCAGGCTACATTGAAGTCGTGTGAGCACTTTGCATGCATAACCACCGACGTGCTGATGCTGTTGATCGAAATTTGCGATGCCGCCGACTGCCTATCTTCTGTTTCGCTGCACGGGACTTCCGGCGAGTCGCACCTCCACGAGGGATCGGAATCGTTCAAAGCAAAACTACCCATCTTACCCATCTTACCGCATTGATATTGACACATGTCAATTTCCAAGAATCGTCGAGTTCTACGCAAATGTCGCCAAAAAAATACAGTTCTGATGCTGTCAGGATGAAGCTGGCTTCCGCCAGCCGAGAGGTGGCTTACTGGAAGGTCGATCGGGCGGATTACTCCGAGTCGTGGTCGTTCAAGCAAAGGAAAACGACGGAGAGTTGCTGGGCGATTCTTAGGGTTATTGGCGTTTCTGTCGACTGGCTCACTGGATACGGACCGAGCGTAGAGGAGGTAGACTTGTGAGCAACTGAGGCCTTCGCTGCGACGCATGCGACGTTGACATGTTTACCGATTGGTTCGGAAAAGCCTACCCCTATCTGTCAGACGAAATGTGGAAACACAAAAGAGAATGGCCCCACGGCGGTGCAACTTCATCGATACTGGAGTATTGCATTGCGGCGGCTCTTCTCAATGGAATCCCAATCGAGCATTTCAATGACCTGCAGATGGCGAGACTGGACTGACCATGGCGAAGGCGACGCAAGCATCGATCGACATCGCGATAATCGAGTTCGAGGCTTTTGGGCCGGAACACTGGAAAATCAATAGATGCTCCGCCTACCAAGTGCATGTAGTGGAGCACGGCTTGGCTCTCGACTCCTCCCGATTGGCGATGATCCTGAACAACATCATCGACAATCGCAAGAAGGTTTTCGTGAGGTGTTTTATAATAACTTAAAGTGCGATATAATTTAGATATGCAAGAAAAGGATCACTGTGACGAATAAAAAGTACAGAAAGACTCCGTTCACGGAGATCGTGCGATCGTACTTAATGCCTGATTCCGTTTACAACTCGCAGACGTGGAAAGGCGAAATCTTGTTTTCTGCAGCGAATGCGGGAACCGCCGTGATTGTCGCCTGCCAGATCATCTGCGACTTCCACCCTGACGACGTCTTAGAGATGAAAGGTGACGGGTGGGTCGAATGAAAACCAAATCTCCATTTGACGATAGCGTCTCGATCGAGGACTTCATCATCAAAACTGCGCCTCGTTCGACAAAAAACAACCCGTCGTATTGGATGGAAATAGCCGGGTCGGTGCTCGGAACTGACAGGTACGGCAACAAAAAGACCGTACTCGCCGAGTCTGCGTCGGAGCTCATGCTAGAGAAGATCACCGAAAGCGACCCCGACCACGTCAATTCAGACTCGGCATAAAAGCAACAGGGAGCCGATCAGATGGGCGACACGCCTGGGTTTTTGGGTGGTCTGTCAAACGACGACCTGCCGATGATTTTCAGCTCCTTCAGTAAAAAGTCGACTTTCTGGAAAAGCCTGCACGAATCATTTTTGTCGAGAAACAGAGACGGAACCCCCAGCAGTACCGCGGCGTCGTT
>CAXBSB010000425.1:0-2888 GCA_963977965.1 uncultured Schlesneria sp. | reverse complement strand
GGTCGCACTTCCGTGTCGCGTCGAAACATGGGTTAGACGCTGCAGTTTGATGCCCGCGGGACGCCACACTTAAGTTGGATGCGATCCAGATATGTGTCAGTTCGCACGCCAGCGATTTAAGGTACGTCGACTACCTCGCCACCATTTCGTGTTCCGATGGCTCGTTGCAGGTTAACGTCCATATTCTCACTCAGAAAAACAACTCTTCCGTCGCACATGAGCGCATGAATGCCTCCGATGTGCAGGCTAGAGAACTGCAGACTGCGTTCGACGCTGCTGTTACAAGTGGTGACGGGAGGATTGATCCCGGGCCGAGCACAGGCCGGGGGCGCCTGCCACCATCTCAGTACAGCCCGCGCGTAACCCTGTCCACCACCTCCGCCTCCACTGGTCAAAGAGCCCCGGGCCCATCCCCCCAGATCGTAGCCGATTTCACCCACTGCGAGCGTTTGTGACGTTCCATCACTAATGTCACGAATCCGGATCGCGGATAAAGGGTACACCAGTCCGTCATTCGAGCCAGATTGGGTTCCTGCATTTCCGGCGTAATGGTTTTGCCCCCAGGCACCACCGACAGGTCCGCGATCGGGGTGTGTTGGACAAAGGAATCCGGGGATCGTCGTCAGCACAGGAGCTGCATTCGCTGCACTGTTGAAAGTGCTGTTAAACTGATACGTGAAATACAAAGGCTGCTGATCGACATACGGGAGAATCTGCGAATGCCAGGTGTGCAATGGGTTCGCCGCAGTGGCGGTTCCATTGTTTCCCAGTACGCCGAATGGAAAGACTTGAGTTGAAGATTCGTAGTTAAACAGGGCCAATCCAATCTGCTTGAGATTGTTTTTACATTGAGACCGCCTCGCAGCCTCACGCGCCTGTTGGACCGCTGGCAGCAACAGAGCAATCAACACCGCGATGATCGCAATAACTACCAGCAATTCGATCAGGGTAAACCCCCGACGTCTGATCATTTCATCCCCTTCACTTGTTTCCAGCGATTTTGTCATTGCTGAAATCCACGCGTCGCAGCAGCCAAATAGCCTCGTTCTGGCTGCTGATGCTGACGCAATCAAACATGGGAAAACTGCAGTGCGTCTTTTCTCTCTGAAGTCGCTCGGCATATTGAAGCATCGTGCGGCGCTGTGCGAGATAGTTGATCATTTTCGATCGATTTGCAAGCCTGCCGCTTCAAATGAATTGCGGAAGGCTCACGCAAAGTCGCAGCAGAGTGAAAAGAATTGAAGCGAGAGCGCATTCCGTTTATGTGGCGCCCTGCAGGCACCAAACTGCAGCGTCTAACAACCCATGTTTCGTCGCGACACGGAAGAACGACCCGCACCAGGAACCGGCAGGTCAAGATTTTCGTCAGGATTTGAAGACTCGTAAAAAACCTTTGCGTCTTGGCGTCTTGAGCGAAGCGGGCGTGAACCTCACTGGTCGCCGGGCTTACATGAGATGAAAAGGGGCTCACGCAAAGACGCGAAGGGGTGAAAAGGCTTGAGATTAGGAAGCAGGCAAGTCAAGATTTGTCCTGGCGTCTGAGCGAAGCGGGAGTGAGCTTTCGGGCCGCCCCCCGGAGCCCTTATGCCGTGACAGGTGCTGACAACGTCAATCACGCTGTTGAAGGCCGGAAGACCGAAGACGAAGCGACAGAATTTCGTGAGAGAATGTTGCCATGTTTCGGCGTGTCGAGGTAAGTTCGCTTGGTCAGACCTTTGTCGACCAATTCTTCCGTTTTGCCGTCCCGTCTGGCCACGATGGATTCGTCGTAAAAAGGGAAGTCGGCAGTTGGTCGACAACCGTCTCGTGCAGTTACGACGGAGCTTCTTGCGTCTGCGTCTATTCTGAAGACGGGCTTGAAGGCAACACAGTACATATCACCTTCGCTCAATTCACATCGATCGTCGATATTTTGCTTTCGCACGATGTCCAACGTCTGGGGGCGGTCTACGAGGATTCGAATGTTCTCGACGGTGAATCGTATTTCATAAAACTTGTTTGCGATGGTGTTGAATCGCTGGCATGCCTCGGTCAGCCTCGTGAGTACGGTGACGAAAAGTTCGTGGCAGTTGCCAACGCATTGGATCACATCATCGCACGCCTGAAGCCGGGACTTTGGGACAGGTTAGTAAGACGTATTTGGTGGAGGCGATGACGTACGTCATCACGACCCGGCCCGTTAAGGGGGCAACTTCTGCCGACGTTTACTTTTCCTTAATGAGGTGACCGCAGTTGTGCCGAGCCCGTGAGTCATTGAATTTGACCTGCTTGTCAGCCTCGTAGACAACCCATTCACGCGATTGAGTTTTCCATTCCCCACTCCATCCGTGTCCGCCGATCATAGTCTTGAAAGCTGCGCCATCTCTTCGATAAGAAACGCATGATTCGCAATCACCACGGCTGTGATCCGCGAGTGAATATTCCGAGAATTCGTCGAGCAAGTCGAGCAGCGCATTGATGGCAGTCTCTTCTTCTCCACGATTGATCGAGAACTCCCATCGGTTCGACGATCCGCAATCTCGCGACGAAAGAATGGTGACACCGGCGATGACGGGATCGTCCGCTGTTGCTGCTGGTTGATCGGGGATTGTCGGTGGTGCTTTCATCTCTTCAGACTATGCCGACCGTGAGATGGCTACACAACACCGGGCGGCGACAAAAACGTATCTATTTCAATTGAGGCCGATTTCGGCACGTTGGTGCGGGGAATTATCTGGGGAGGGCAGTTAGTACTGACGGCCCGATTTCGGCAATCATGCTTCATCTTTACTTTTTTCGTTGGGAATGCATTTATCGCCAACCTTAAGCTCCGATGCTACGTCATGTTTCGACGAGTACGCGGTGGCACTCCACGCGGGTAACGATATTTGTCGGTGAAATTGTGAGGT
>CAXBSB010000424.1:0-2892 GCA_963977965.1 uncultured Schlesneria sp. | reverse complement strand
ACCACTCTTGGCCGCGACAACACGCAGCACCGTTCGTTCCGTCCCCTTCACAGGCAGCGTGTTAATGGTGTATTCGACCTCGTTCCCCTGGCGATGCTTCAGTTGCTCAGGCAGTTGCGCGAAAACTCGAACATCATGCAGTGGAACGTCACCTGTGTTCCGGACAACAATTGCAATTTCGACAGTGTCATCCACCCGGACGCTGGGAACCGTTTTAACGTCAAACGACAGCTTGGGGTGCACATCAGGAACTGGTGTAGCGGTTGCTTCTGGAAATGGTTCGGGCTGAAAAACTGGCTCGACCGGTGGTTCAGGTTCGACTGGTGGTTCGCGAGCAGGAATCGGTTCAGGAGCGATACTCGGCATGGGCTGCTCACCAACCGGCGGAACGATTTCCGTCAGAGCCCCCACGGACGCCATCGCCGTGATGATTGCCGAATGAGTGCGCCGCCCCAGCGAATCAGCCCGCCAGACCAGTTCCAGCTGACTGCTCTTTCCAGCCTCAAGTCTCTGAACTTTACGCTCCAGCGAGTTTTCGAATTGATCGACACGTGCGGGGGGAATGGCATCGGTGATCGTTTCGAGAGTCCCCAAAGGTTCGCGAACGAAAATCAAGGGGATTTCACGATCACCGTTGTTGTAAAGCAGGATCGACGATTGATTGGTTCGACCGGCGACTGCTGATTTCGGGGCACGAATTTCCAGCCCGAGTGCGACTTCAGCAAACGATGGAGCCGGGTTCAGTCTCAGGTTTCGATCCAGATCATCAACGACCGGAGTCGTATCTTCCTCGGGCCCCATCCGCTCGGCATACGATTCGGCAGGTCGCTCTGGTGGTGGCTGATTCGGATCAGCTTGCGTCCAAGGTGAGAACTCGTCCAGTAATGGATTTCGTCGTTTCGGTTGCGAAACGGATTCAGGGAATTCGCTGGAGACAGAGACCGAGGCCAAGCGAGAGCTCGGCGGAAATTCCCCAGTTGGCGGCAAGAATTCTCGCAGCATCACCATCTGGAAGGACAAGTCGGGATGCCGGTTATCAACAACTGGCGGAAGCTCGTCCCATTGCGGATCTGGCACTGGAATGATGCGACGCCCAGGACGGCGGACAGGTTCATAGTCGCAATCAGGCCCGATGGCCCATTCCGCTTGTACGACGAGTTCTGGCTCGCGCGAACGAAGTACAGCCGCCCGGACAGGACGACTGCTGTAAGCGGCTTCGCGGATCAGTCGACCGTCAACAAGCCGTTTGGGGACTTCTGCAACCTGTGGAGCCCCCAGTTCGAGTGTGACGTCTGCATCTGCGATTGCATTCGCTGTTGTCGACTGTTTGCGATTCGAAGAGTGGGAACGTGATCGGAAACCGGACTTGCGAGGTGTTTCGGCAGCAACGAGCGATGGACCGGGATCGAAGTTCGTCAGCACGATATCCGATGTTCGATACCGATTATGTTTGGGTAGCCGATGATCAACGAAAAAGTGAGCAACTCGCCATTTGTCCTGGGCCGCCCAGTCGCCAGCATCTTCGAGGTGTTCGCGCGTCGTCGGGATCACTTTTCCCCGACGAGTTGCGATTTCCTTCAATGTCGGATCATGCGTTGCCACGTAGTTGAAGAAGAGCAAGCCCGTCAGCAGGAATGCAAGAACTCCTGTCGCGGTGACCAGATACCACGCTGGTGAACGGCTGAGACCGATCCAGAAGCGGGCGGCAGTTTGATCGACCCACCTGATCAGGCGAGCGATTTCCATCCCGATATCCCGGAAGGGAAACGGTAATTCGCGCAAGATCAAAGCCCAAAGCCGAGATCGCACGTTAAAGCCTTCCCATGGCTGGCTGGTCATGCATTCCGCGACCAGTATCGACTCCGTTCAACTCCGGTTCACAGACACGCCGCGTGCCATCCCGGAGATTTCCATCTTCGCTTGTAATAGTAACAAGTTTTCCTAAGTCATGGAAAGGGAAGTTTTTGGGCCGAGTCAAGAAAATCGGAAACTGCCATTCCGTGCCCATCGCCCTGCACCAGCCCAACTTCCGGGCTCAATTTTCCCCAGCCCTGTAGGTCAGGCTGTGCCTGACTCCAGTAAGCCGGAGTGTAATGGTACCGCCGTTTGGCGGATAATGCCGTTACCTGACATCACTTCGTCAGGCACAGCCTGACCTACAGGGCTGAGGCCGCAAGTACTGACAGGGGATCGATCAGGGGCTCGTTTTTCTCGTGACACTTGTGCCTGCAACGGCATTCTCGGACGCGCCTCTTCGATCAGCTCTTCAATCCTGTTATCATCCAAATGAACGTGCAGTCCCCCAGCCCTGTAGGTCAGGCTGTGCCTGACTCGTGTAAGCCAGAATGTAATAGCACCGCCGTTTGGCGGACAATGTCGTTACCTGAAATCACTTCGTCAGGCACGTCAGGCACAGCCTGACCTACAGGACGGATTTAAATTGGATCAAAATGAGTGAGAGTAGGCCGCGCAGCGTTCAATCGACGATGAACGAATGGAAGCACAGATGGTTCGGCTTCTGGAACCTCACGAGCAGTGATCTTCCGTATCCCCGAGCGCGTGACGTAATTGACTTGGCGTTCGAACCTGAAGACAAACCTCGCATTATTGAGTATCTGCGAGATTGTCCGATAGTGCTGCTCTGCTTGACTCAACGGAACGTCAAATGCGAATTCTGTGACGAGTATCACAGCATTAATACATTTCAGTCTGACAGCGAATGGCTTTGGCCAAATTCACTGGCGCACTACGTGGAGCACCATAACTTCGCGATTCCTGATTCACTTGTACGGCATATTCGAGACAGTGCGGGGCGGAAAAGGGGACAGGGTGCGTCGGCGTAAGCCGGAGAAAGGTAGCGAATGCAAGAGTCGTACAAGGTAAGACCTAGCC
>CAXBSB010000423.1:0-2964 GCA_963977965.1 uncultured Schlesneria sp. | reverse complement strand
CCACAGCCGTGCCTCGCGTGATGACGATTTGGCATCAGGAACGTTACCAGTCACGCCAACGTTGTTGCCGGCGATGACTGCGATTCGAATTCAGGTGATTGCCAGGATACCGAGTTCGATGTAATGAACGACGGACGCGATCAACAGCGGACGGAGGGAGGTGCTTCATGATCGCGAAGCGATCAAAGATCGTAGCCGGGGGTTGCAGCGCAGCGGAAACCCCCGGTCAACGTCGCTCTTTAGAAACGCATCCTGCAGGGATGCCAGAAGCGTTGATCCAGGCACCACCGAACTCGAAAGCGAGCGTCGAATGATTGGTGATTTGAATTCACGTTCTGCACCATTCAGGCATGCGAATCAGGTGTGCCGATCACTCAGGCAAATCGCGCCAGCGTGGAAATTCGTTCAAACGATCCACGACCGATTCATCCAGAACGGCTGCCGCCAAGGCGTCGTAGAGCGGCATTTCATCAGGGCGTACGAAATCACGCAGAACCGCCAAATGGCGTTCAAACGACCAAGGTACGTGGGCGTACGAATGACAAAGCAGTTGTTTCAGGCGAATCAGATTCTGCGTGTCATCACCGTTGGCCGTACGCGAAAGAATAAGTTTGTACATCTCCACCTCGGCGACGACCTGTGAGATTTCACGGAGACCTGATGATTCAAACCGATCCATCCAGTAACGACATTCATCAAATCTTCGCTGTGCCACCAGGAACCCAATGAAGTTGCCGAGATTGTTCGCATGATTGTGATCGGCTTCCAAGGCTCGACGGTAGTGTTGTTCCGCCTCATCGTGCTGACCACGGACATACGTCAGCAGGTTCGCGAAGTTGCCGAGAGTGTTCGCATCATTGGGATCGACTTCCAAGGCTCGACGGTAGTGTTGTTCCGCCTCATCGTGCTGACCACGGACATACGTCAGGAAGAGCGCGAAGTTGTCGAGATTGTTCGCATGATTGGGATCGACTTCCAAGACTCGACGGTAGAGTTGTTCCGCCTCATCGTGCTGACCACGGACATCCGTCAGGAAGAGCGCAAAATTACCGAGAATATGCGGGTGATTGGGATCGACTTCCAAGGCTCGACGGTAGAGTTTTTCCGCTTTATTCGCTGACGCGGATTCGATGTTTTTGAACTCCAAAGCCTGCCGGTGATGGAAGACGCAGCCCATTCCTATCAGATTCGCAGCCGTCGCAACGTCTTCAATTCGTTCAATCTGATCAATAATCCAGTAGACGTGTGGCATGATTGCATCGCATCGAGACCACTGGCTTCGATCCGCGCTATCAGGAAATGCGCAGGATAAACACCAGATTGCGCGGTCAAACCAATCGTATTTTTCTTCTCGAAGGTCGTCCAAAATCAGCGTTCGGTGCAATGAGTGGAGCGTCACAGTGCCTTCATCTGGCTGTCGCAACATTCGCAGGGCGACATCAAATGTCTCATGCCAGTCGAGGTCATGAATGTTGGCATCGAGAAATTCGTTGACATATTCCTGCAAGACAATCCTGGTAAGTGGCGCATGGGCCAGGACTGCTGTAAGTCGAATCAAGTCTGCGGCCTGCGGAGATTCTTCCTGGATCGATTCCCAGAGCAAATCAAACGTCGCCGCTTCTGACAGATGGTTCGTTGCGTTCGACGCTCGCTTTCCCGCCAGACGGCGCGGATGAGCCTTCCAGAGATCCAGATATTCCTTTGCAGAAATCTTTGAACGACCACCGGTCATATGCTGAATAGCTGACTCCAGAGCAAGCGGTCGACCTCCCAGTTCACGGACCAGCAATTCCGCGGACTCTCGATCCGATGACGTTGCCCGGTCCAGTTCATCGTCGGGGAGTTGTCCCAACCCTTTCAAAAGAAATCGCACCGCATCTTTGGGACGCCATTCTTCGAATCGTACTGCCTGATACAGACCATCGACTTCATGTCCAGCAACGTCGCGGGTTGTGGAAATCAAGATCCGTCCACCATGCTTAGTTCGTGGCAGCCAACCGCGAATCCGACGAAAATCATCGTTGTTGTCGGGAACATCATCGAAGACCAGCAGCCAACCCGACAGTTGTGACAATCGGTCACGGACTCGAGCTGCGATCGAGTGTCGCGACTCCTCAGGGTCAACAGTCAATTGAAGCTGACGGGCAATTTCTGGTCGCCCCAATTGTGTCACCAACGTCTCTTCCGTCGTCGCCTGGGCAAACAGTCGATACCGAAACCGCTTGTCCCGACGATGAGCGTATTCCGACGAACAAAGCGTCTTCCCCAATCCTGGTTGGCCACACAGAGCAACATAAGAGTAATCATTGAACAGGTCATCGATTCGCTGGAACACCCGGTCAGGTTCCCAGAATCGTGGCGATGAAAATGTCGGCAATTCGGCAAAGGGAGCAGGCGCATTACGTTCGATCGCATAGACCTCGGCTGCTTCACGCAACTCTTTTGCTAACTCTTCAGCGTTCGCAAACCGCCGATCAGGATTCACTTCAAGCCCCCTGCGAATCAATTTCACAATCACGTCAGGAATATGACTGGGAATTGATCGCAATTGGCCCGATTGAACCATACGACGCAATTCGTCAAATCGGTTCCCGGCAAACCCACTTTCCACCTCGAACGCTTTTAGCCCGGTGACAGCTTCGTAGAGTACTGCCACCAGGCTGAAGACATCGGAACGAACCGTCATCGGTGATGCCAGGCTCGCTTCCGGTGCGGCATAGGCTGGGGAACCTAGAAACCCCTTCAGACGCACCTCTCCATTCTTCATGACCTGTGCCAGGCCAAAATCCGACAGGAACGGTTGATTCAAATGGTTCAGCAGAATGTTGTCCGGTTTGACATCAAGGTGCAGTACTTGCTGCTCATGGGCGTGATGGAGTGCGTCCGCCACAACGGCTAACAATTTGCAACAGGCCCCAAAGTCGACATTGGGTCGATCTTGAATCCAGTTTGCCAGGGTTTTTC
>CAXBSB010000422.1:0-2967 GCA_963977965.1 uncultured Schlesneria sp. | reverse complement strand
CTTTACGACCTGCAAAATCCGTGAATGGTTCGTACGAATTCCTGAGCCAGCGCTGTGTACTTGACACGAGTCGTTCTGGCTCTGCAATTTCAAACGTGACTGGCTGGCCTGCCAATGCCTGTTCCAGGAATTGTTTTGTCTGCGGAAACAGACTCTTCATCACTTCAGGAAATGGTTGACCGACGATATCCGCGCTGCTCAATCGGTGGATGTCAATGTAAGCTTCGTTCACGAAGCAGAACTCATAACGGTCGTTCAGGACGGCAAGACCGACACGCGCAGTTCCTGTCGCGATTCGCAGCAATTCTTCGCGTTCCTGGAATGCTCTCTCCTGCTGTTTCCAGGCTTGAATATCGCGACTGATACCAACAAGTCCTGTGATTTGACCCGCTTCGTCGCTGATGGGAGCTTTGAAAACCATTCGCCATGTCAAGTCTCCGTTACGATCAGGAACCAGTTCTTCACGGTTTCTGACCATCGTGCCCTTTTGAAGAATCTGAACATCCTCGTCGTGGTAAACGGCTGCGACACTTGGCGGTTGGAAGTCAAAGGCCGTTTTTCCGAAGACGTCGTCTTCGGACGTCACCCCTAACCAGTTGAGCATCGGCCGATTACACATCACATATTCTTCACTGGAATCTTTCACAAAGATCGGATCCGGGATAGTGTCGATCAGCGTGCGTAATCGCGTTCTTTCGTCGTAGAGTGCCTGTTTCGTCCGCCGTAGATCTTCAATGTCTGTACAGACTCCAAACCACTCCGTGATCACTCCATTCGCATCACGGCTGGGAACCTGACGTCCGATATGCCAGCGGTATTCCCCGTCCCATCGGCGTAAACGAAGTTCAATTTCCCTGGGAACACCTGTTGCAAGGATGGCAATCCATTCCTGGCGAACGCGAGGAAAATCTTCGGGATGGGTGACAGTTTCCCAGTTCCAGTCCATCAGTTCTGAAGCAGCCATCCCCGAATATTCCGCGGCCCAGGCATTCAGGAATGTCAGGCCACCTTCAGAGTTCGCCGTAAAGATGATTTGCGGGATCGAATTACCCAGTTGGCGATAACGTCGCTCGCTTTCCCTCAACTGGATTTCCATCGCCTTGCGATTTGTGATGTCATGCACTGTACCAACAAGGTGAGTGCACATTCCGCTTTCATCGTAGATCGGCAGCACGTTGACCGAGCCAACGAGTTCACCGTTCGGATACGTTGTGGTCTCTTCCCAGAAGATGTACCGATTTTCCCGGATCGCTTGCTGGTATTTCTCCAGCACCAGACTTAACGACGGTTCAGGAATTACGTCTTCAACGCGCCTGCCGATGACTGCCTCTGCGGGCAGGCCGGTGATATTGGAGAATGCCGAATTCACGGACTGAAAGCGAAATCCATCCGGCTCGACCTCCAGCAAGTAAATCACATCATTGACGGCCTCGTAGATTGACCTGAGCTGGCGAACCGTTTCCTGAAGCTTTTGTTCTGCTGCCATCCGATTCTTGACGTCTTCAGCCAGCATCTGTTCTGCCTGAGTGCGCTCCGTAATGTCACTGGCAATCCCAAGAACTCCCAGTATTTCTCCACTCGAACCACGATAAACAGATTTTGAAACCTGATAGTACCGGACGACACCGCCCGCTTGCGCATAATGTTCTTCGACTTCACAAACCCCAGTGGTCAGGACGCGTTTGTCATGAGCCATAATGGTCTGAGCGCTCGCTTCTTCGAACAGATCTCGATCATCATGGCCGAGAATCTGATCCAGCGGTTTTCCGATAAACCGCACACCGGCCGCGTTACAGAAGACATAGCGCCCTGAACAATCCTTGACAAACATTGCGTCGCTGGATTTGTCCAACAGGGCTTGCAGGAGGTCTGGCACAATCGGGGTTCCAGCGAGATTTGTTTGTGAGTGCATCAATCCAGACCCTGACCTTAGAAACGCTCATGAATCCATCCTTCACACCTGACGGCAACCGCGCAGTTTAGAGGGAACATGCAGCGAACGTGACGCGAATGCATCCGTGGTTTTCCACGGATCTTGAGCGGTGGTGAAGCAGAATGGTGTTAGCACTACCTCGAAACTGCATCGAAAAGCTGCAATCCAGCTTGGGTTGGGACTTCAGTTCTTCGTATACAACGGCGGACCATCGAGGATAGCCTGTAGCAGTTCAGGGATTTGCGACTCGCTCCATCCGTGCCAGCACCACTGCAATTCCCGCCAGAAGGATTGATAAGATGCGAAGTCGTTCGAGCAACAAGCCGCCCCTGTTGTGGTGCGCACTGGTTGTCTGGGGATGCCATTGGCAATTTGCCTGTGAAAGCAGCGCGGCCGCCTCTTCAGATGCAGCGCCAGAAGTCGAATTGGAACGCGACCTCGTTGGCCATTGGACTTTGCATGGAAACTGTCGCGATTTGTCGGGCCACGACAATCATGGCACGAACCACGGCGTAGATTTGACAACAGGCCACTTCGATGGGCATTCGGCTTTTGTTGAAGTTCCGAATCGAGAGTCGCTACGTCTCGGGAAAGGCGATTTCACGATCTCTGCCTGGGTGCATACGGATGACGTTGTGAATGACACTCTGGGTGATGTCTTCAGCTTGTACGATCCGCGAGCTCGTCGAGGCGTGACATTAAACCTTAAGTCCAGTTCCGGTGGATATCAGTCGTCCGGCGATGATCGACATGTCTACTTCGGCATCGACAATGCAAAGCTCGGTTCGTGGCAGGATTGTGGTCGTCCCAGTCCGACCAGCAATTACGTCAGCAATTCACTGACTGTGTTTAATGGCCATTTGTACGCCGCCACAATTGACGCTCAGAACGAAATCGACTGGTGTCATGTTTTTCGGTACGACGGAGGGAAACGGTGGGTCGACTGTGGTCGTGTCGGTACACACAAGACCACGGGAGTGATGGGACTGATCGTACATCGAGGAAACTTGTATGCGGGACTGTCAACCTATGAC
>CAXBSB010000421.1:0-2988 GCA_963977965.1 uncultured Schlesneria sp. | reverse complement strand
AAAACCAATCTCCCCTGCAAACTCCTCCAATTCTACGCACCTCGGTCAAGTCCTATTTCCCAATGGCCCTGTGACTCAAGGCTGTCCAGCTTGCGACGCCGGATGTAACTGATTCTAGTATGCAAATTGCGCCGTTCGCATTGTTTGCTGGTGTGTTCCAGAAATCGAACTGCAATTCCGCTAATGCGAATCCTCATCATGATGACGAAAATCGGATCAGTTACGATTCTGCTCCTGGCGTGCACCGTGGCAGGCTCTGCTGCCGAAGACAGCCCGACTACGCCCAAAGAACGAACAGATTTCATCTGGACGGATCAGAACAAAGAGATCAACGCGGACCTTAAAAAGCTAGGCAGTCAGATCGACCTCGCCTTTATCGGCGACTCCATCACCAGACGATGGCGAGGTGACGGCAACAAGGAGGTCTGGAACAAGTACTGGGGTTCATACCGCGCCGTCAACATGGGCATTGGTGGCGATGCGACCCAGAATGTTCTGTTTCGATTGAAGAACGGCCAATTGGATAACTATCAGGCACGCGTTTTCGTGGTCATGATCGGCACCAATAACTGCTGGGGGAAAGAAACTGTGCCCGCTGACGTGGCAGCCGGCGTCAAGTCCATCCTCGACCTGATCCAGTCGAAACAACCCAAATCCAAAATCCTGTTGTTGAGCATTCTTCCCGTTGGAGACAAACCGAATCCCGGCCGTGAAAAAAGGGCGGCCATCAACTCGCTGATTTCGAAATTCCACGGCGGACCGGTTCATTATCTGGATATCTCGGCCAAATTCCTGGAATCAGATGGCACGATCAGCAAGGATGTCATGCCTGACTTGCTTCATTTGTCACCCAAAGGCTATGAGATCTGGTCGGAAGCGATCAAAGACAAGATCGCGGCGCTTCTGGCCGAAACTGAGGCTCGATGAGAACCGGCTCATCACAATATCTTGCGATGAATCGCGTGCGGACGCGATTTCAAGAGAAATGCTACTCGCCAGGTATGATGACCAGTAAGATGACGTACGAAGCCATCGTGTGCGGGGGCTGATTCCAGTTGTCGGGAGCGTTTGATGCGATCGCTATTGCAAATGCTATTTCTGACCGTGTGCCTGATCGGGATCGAGTCGGCAGGACTGGCTGCCGACGGAGCCGCAGTTGCCGGAAACGAGGTTCAGGGGTTTCTCAAAGCCTATTGCTATGAGTGCCATGGTAAATCGGCAGAGCAGGGACGATTGGCAATCGAAGGACTCGCAAGTCAAGCGGACGCCTACATCCCCTGGATCCCGGTCTATGACAAGCTGCGAACAGGCCAGATGCCGCCAGCGTCAGAGAAGCAGCCGACCGCTGCCGAACGAAAACAGATTGTCGAAATCCTCGGTCGGCAATTGCACTCAGCCTCCAGCGGCCAGCAGCAGGCCGAAGGCCGAGTCGTCCTGCGGAGACTGAATCTGACGGAGTACGAAACGACGCTGCGTGATCTGCTCGGTCCACAGGTTTCGATCCGTGAGTTATTGCCGCCAGACACGGTCGTGGCTGGCTTCGATAATATTAGTGCCGCGCTGGACGTCTCGTCGGTCCATCTGCTGCGGTATCAGGACGCCGCGGAAAAGGTGCTGCCTACGGCGATTCCGCGGTTCGAACCGACTCGGATGAAAACCCGCCTCACGGGCAAGCAGGTGCTGGAGAACTCGCGCCACGCGGAACAAAGCATACTTCGCGTGGACGGCGACAAGCTCTATGTCTATGCGATGCCCTACAATCATATCGCGCTGGGTTCTGCGACGGTGCCGCAACAAGGCCGGTATCTGTTGCGAGCCTCGCTGTCATCGCAGGGGAACGGCGGGCATCCGTTACCGGTCCGCTTCTCGGCAGGAAAGCCCTGGGGACGCGATAACAACAGCATTCTGGCTGTGCGAGATGTGCGTCCCGAATCGTTCCAGGTGATCGAACTGGAATGCGATCTGCAACGGGGCGAACTGGTTGACGTCTTGGGCTGGTCGTTGCCATTTCAACGGCGCTTTGCCGATCAGAAATTGTCAAACGGCAAACCGCTCGCTGAGTATCAGGGACCGGGATTGATCATCGAATGGCTGGAAATCGAAGGGCCGCTCGAATCGTTTCCGTCATCGGCATACCAGAACCTGTTCGGCGACGTGCCGCTGAAGGGACGCTACAAGGGGGATCAGTTAAAGCCGGAGCCTGCCGATCCACGTGCAGAAGCAGAACGGCTGTTGCCAAAGTTCCTGGCCCGTGTCTTTCGACGGCCAGTCAACGACGAAATGGTGAAGTACTACGTGCATTTGATTCACCAGGCACTCAACCGGAAGCAGTCGTTCGAACAGGCGATGCTGCTTGGTTATCGAGCGGCTTTGTGTTCACCTCACTTTCTCTACCTGACCGAACCGCTCGACACGCAATCCAAAGATCCATCGCGGCTGGATTCGTATGCCGTGGCGACCCGCCTGTCGTATTTCCTCTGGTCGACGTCCCCTGATGATCAACTGATCAAGCTGGCAGAGACTGGCGAATTGGCAAATCCGGATGTGCTGCGAGCGCAAGTCGAGCGGATGCTGAACGATCCCAGGGCCAGCCGATTTACTGACAACTTCACCGGCCAGTGGCTCGATCAACGGAAGATCAACGACACGGTTCCCAGCCCGCAATTGTACGGCGAATTCGATGATTTTCTGTTCTGGTCGATGGCCCGTGAAACACCGATGTTTTTCAACGAGATTCTTCGGAAGAACCTCAGTGTCACCGAGTTTGTCCATTCCGACTGGACCATGTTGAACGAACGACTGGCTCGTCATTACGGTATCCCCAACGTTTACGGTGGCGAAATGCGGCGAGTCCTGTTGCCACCTGACAGCCACCGCGGTGGAGTGATCACTCACGCCAGCATCCTGAAGCTCACGGCAGACGGCACTAAAACCTCTCCGATATTGCGAGGGAAATGGATTCTGGAAAAAATCCTCGGCCAGCCCCCC
>CAXBSB010000420.1:0-2990 GCA_963977965.1 uncultured Schlesneria sp. | reverse complement strand
AGCGTACTCGACAAGCCGTTGTCGTCGATCCACAGCGAGACATCGAGCAGTACCTTCACGACGCGGACGAAGAAGGCTACTCGATCAAGTCCGTGGTGCTGACTCACTTCCATGCAGATTTTCTGGCGGGGCACATCGAACTGCGAAATCGTGCGGGTGCTCGCATCGTGATGGGTGCTCGCGCACAAGCCGAGTTCGATGTTCAGAAGATGAAGGACGGTGATCTTATCGACCTCGGCGATGTCCGCATCCAGATTCTGGAAACACCAGGGCATACGCCGGAAGGTATTTCTCTTCTGGTCTTTGACCTTACGAAGAGTGACACCGTTCCGCAGGCCGTGCTGACTGGCGACACGCTCTTTATTGGCGACGTTGGCCGACCAGACCTGCTGGCATCGATTGGAGTCACAGCAGATGAACTGGCAGAGATGCTGTTTCATTCCCTCAACAAACTGCGAGACCTTCCCGATTCAACACTCGTCTATCCGGCTCACGGAGCAGGTTCGATGTGCGGGAAGAATCTGAGCAAGGATACTTTCTCCACAATCGGAGAGCAGAAGAAGTTCAATTACGCGATGCAACCGATGGCGTTCGAAGACTTCAAGCGACTCGTGACGAGTGATCAGCCGGAAGCACCCGAGTATTTCGTCTATGATGCCATCAAGAATCGTCAGGAACGCCCTGATCTGGAAGCGACGCTCCAGACTTCACTGAAGCCACTGAGTGTCGAAGAAGTCGTCCAGTTGAAGAAACAGGGTGCAGAACTGGTCGATGTCCGCGAAGCGGTCGATTTCGAGGGAGCTCATCTGGCGGGCTCAATCAATATCGGCCTCAAGGGAAAGTATGCAACCTGGTGCGGTTCCATCCTCACCCATCATCGTCCGATCGTCGTGATCGCTGATTCAGGAAGTGAAGAAGAAGCTGTGATGCGTTTGGGGCGCATCGGTTTCGACAATGTTGCCGGTTACCTGCGTGACGGAATGGCGGCCCTGGAATCGCATCCCGAACTGATCCGCGTGATTTCGCGGATCACCGCTCCCGCACTGGCCGATCAACTGGCCGAATCGACAAAGCCGTTTGTTCTGGACGTTCGGTCCGAGAAGGAATGGCAAGCGATGCATCTCAGTTGCAGTCACAACATCCCGTTGACGCATTTGCGGGAACGCATCACGGAAGTGCCGCAGGATCGTCCGGTTGTCGTTCACTGCGAAGGTGGGTATCGCTCAGCGATTGGTACCAGCCTGCTCGCAGAAGCAGGACGAACGAATGTCAGTGACCTTGTGGGCGGGATCAAGGCGTGGGTCGCTTCAAAGCTGCCGACCGAATCCGATGGGACCGCTTCGAGTCAATGTCGCATCGCCTGTGCCAGGTGATTGTTCCTGTGTTTAGTGCGGGTCGCACTTCCGTGTCGCGTCGAAACATGGGTTAGACGCTGCAGTTTGATGCCCGCGGGACGCCACACTGAAACGGATTACGCTCTAGCCCTTCCACATTTGTCAGGAGACCCTTCCATGTACGACCTGCTGCTATTTGTCAGCCTGTTCGCGGGCTGGATTCTGCTCAATATCTGGGTTCTACCACGACTGGGGATTCCAACCTGTATGAGTGGTGCCTGCCGGGTTCCGCATGTCAAACACCAGTTACCGCGTGACAACGCGGATCAGGCGGCTCCCGTGAAAAGGCCGGTCCATGAATGATTCCGCCGGGTGGCTCACATGGAATAACGAATGAATCGCTGGAGGCGCAATCATGTTATGGCTGAGTCTGATTTTCGGCGCAGTCGTCGGGCTGTCCCTGGGTTTGACCGGTGGTGGAGGCGCGATCTTCGCGGTTCCACTGCTGGTCTATGGCCTGGGGGTTGATGCTCGAGAAGCGATCGTCATATCGCTGGCCGCAGTGGGAGCAACTTCATTCGTCGGATTTCTGCATCGCTGGAAGCTGGGCCAGGTTGAGGTTCGTACCGGCTTGCTGTTTGCCTTTGCAGGGATGATCGGCGCCCCGATCGGGACGTGGATCGCAAGATTGTTACCTGAGCCTGTGCTGTTACTGTCATTTGCAGGCCTGATGGTGATCGTTGCCGTCCGCTTATGGAAACAGGCATCGCATCCGGTCCTTCCCGGACCGGCGTGTCCGACTCCTGATCATTCTGACGGTCCTACCTGCCAGCGAGACGCTGCAGGAGTCCTGATTCTGAATTCGCGCTGCTCGATGCTGCTTTTGATCGTGGGCGTCTTGACCGGAGTGCTGTCGGGCATTTTCGGTGTTGGAGGTGGCTTCGTCATTGTTCCAGCCCTGGTGCTCTTCAGCAGCATGTCCATTCATCGGGCGGTTGGAACATCTCTGATGGTGATTGCACTCGTGAGTGCCTCTGGCGTGACATCGCAATTGTGGGCGGGTAACGCCATCTCTCCGCTTGTCACCGGCCTGTTCGTCGTCGGTGGGATCGGTGGCTTGTTCGCCGGACAGCGGATCGGTCGTCGGCTGTCCGGCCCGTCGCTTCAGAAGGTCTTCGTGGTCGCAATCCTTGCAGTTGCCGTGTTTGTCATCATTCGCAATCTGAGTACCTGAGGATCAGGAGTTACGTGATGTCGGAATCATTTCATCATCAAATTGTCATCATCGGCGGCGGGACGGCTGGCATCACGGTGGCGTCGCAACTGGCAAAAGGCTGGTTCAACTCGCGTGACGTGGCGGTCATCGAGCCGTCGGACAAGCACTATTATCAGCCGCTCTGGACACTGGTTGGGGCGGGGTTGGCCAGAAAGGAAGTGACAGAGCGTGCAGAAGCTTCGGTCATTCCGCGCCGCGTCACCTGGATCCAGGACGCCGTGGCCGAATTTCTACCCGAGCAGAACACGATTCGGACTCGAGACGGCAGGACCATCACTTATGACTGGCTGGTCGTCAGCGCAGGCCTGCAGATCAACTGGGACAAGATCCCCGGATTGAAGGGAGCTGTCGGCAGGAATGGCGTCTGCAGCAATTACAGT
>CAXBSB010000419.1:0-2992 GCA_963977965.1 uncultured Schlesneria sp. | reverse complement strand
AAATCGAGGTGTTTCCAAACAAACCACTTTCAACGACATGTTTCCACAATCACCCCATCAGCCGGAACGCGCTAGCGCGTGCCGGCTGATGGGCTTACACTGGATAAGTCGATCGAACTGCTGGTTTGGATGTATTGGATCTACGAATTGCCTCCAACCTGCACATCATCGCATTTCGTTCTTGCGACCGGCGCTAATGGCGGATTGCGATCTTCGTACTGGCGAGCAGCGAAGCCCGTTGAGCTTCCAGTCGGCTCATTTCGGACCGACACAATCCAATCGTCGTCTGGCAGACTGACAGCGAATGTTCGGCTCGCTCCAGTTTAGCGACAGTTGCCTGGCGCTGTTCGGCCATCTTTTGGTGTCGTTCGTCGACTCGTTTGATTCTGGCTTCAACGGCCTGCTCTTCGGCCTTCAGGCGAGCGGCTTCCTGCTGGCGGAAGGCCGCAAGTTCGGAGTCCGCCTGCATGGTGGCAACTCGCTTCCGCTGACGCTCCCGAATCGCTTCATTTTGGTTTTCGGATAGCTGATTCAATCTCGCTCGCAGTTGTTCACGCGCCTTGCGATCCTGCTCGATCTGCTGGAATTGCCGAGCCAGATTCTGCTTTTGCAAGTTTTCGAAGTTCTTGATGACCTCGTCCGAACGGGCGAGTCTTACCGCCGATTGGCGATCAAGTTCTTCCTGTTCGTGGATGGTGGCGAGGCGAGTCTTTTCGACATTGGCCAAGTCCGCATCAAACCGCGCCAGTTCAGACCGAAGGCATTCGATTTCGGCATCGGCCAATTCTGCCGATCGTTGAGCGGTCGCGACGACGGTGCCGATTCGATTCAGTTCGACGTTTGTTTGATCGAGTTCGTGCTGGATGACACTGTTGTCAGGAGTCGAGACGACTGGAACGTCAACGATTGGGAGCGGAGATTCAACAGGTATTACGGGACGTGTCTGTTTCGAAGCAGCGAGTCGAATTGGGCGTTTTTTGGTGGAAAGAACCCTGGGTGCGGGCTTGTCGTAGAGCATGAAGCCGACGAGAAACGCGCAAATGCAGGTCAGCAGCAGTGGAGCCAGTGTCCACGGGCGAGAGGAATTGGGACTGTCCATAATCGCGATTTCCTGTCAAACGCCGCACGGAAGCGTCAACAGGCGGCATCGATCGTATCGGCGATCAGGGTTGTAAGGCTCTACAACGCCCGTCATTCCCGTTTCTATCGTTAAGACGTGCACGCCTTAACACAGATTTCGGGACACGATCGATGACAATCTCGCTACTACCACGAGATGCAGCAGCGCGTCTTCAGCTCTGTAAGGAACAGTCGCGAGTTCGTGATCACTTGGCCTGAATGCGGTACAGAGTTTTGTCTGTCCGCAGGAACAGGGCTCCGTCGGCGGCAGCGATACTCGCCTGAGTCCGGCCTGGCAGAGTGTTCACTGCGAGTTCCTTGTACTCGGCCCGTGTGGGCTCGATCACGTAAGTCTTGCCCGCTTCATCGAGCAGGTAGATCCGCCCATCGGCGAGCAACGGCGAGGCCGAGAAGTTTCCGCCCACACGCTGCATCCACTTCTGTTCGCCGGTCTTCGCGTCCAGGCATTGTGCGATGCCGTTGTCGCTGACGATGTACAAGTCTTCGCCCAGGAGCAGCGGAGACGGATTCAACGGGGCGCCGCGTTCCAGCTTCCATGCCATGTGCGATTCGGTCACGTCCCCTTCGCCGGTGGGTTTGACCGCGTAGAGCCATGGTTTGTCATATCCCGAACACAGGAAGACCAGACCCTGACCGTAGACAGGACGCGGGACGTTCGAATAACCCTTGGGATAACGGAACCGCCAGATTTCCTTGCCGGTTTTGGGTTCATAACCCATCGCCCATTCACCGCCCGTGCTGACCAGTTGAGGCTTCCCATCCACCTGGATCAGCAGCGGAGTCGAATAAGCCATGGCTCCCTCGCGTTTTGTCTTCCAGACTTCTTTTCCTGTGGCGCGATCGAGTGCAACCACGTACTGGATGTCTCCGCCATCACAGGACATGATCACCAGGTTTTCGAAGACAACGGGGCTGCCTCCGGGACCGTGACGATGGTTGTACTTCTGTTCACTCGTCCACAGAACTTTGCCGTTACGATCCAGACAGGCGGTGCCAAGCTTGCCGAAGTGGGCATAAACACGGTCGCCATCGATCACGACAGATGGCGATGCATAGCTGTTCTTTTTGTGGATCGGTCCCGGAGTCTCGTGCTTGAAGACTTCAACATTGTGCAGGACCTTTCCCGTGGCTTTGTCCAGGCAGACAACTCGCAGGGACTTCCCTTCGTCGGTCGCTGTGGTCAGCCAGACCTGCGAACCTTCGATGGAGGGCGTTGACCAACCCAAACCATCGATGTCGGTCTTCCACTGGATGTTTTCCGTCTCACTCCATTTGAGCGGCAGATTCTTTTCCGTCGAATGCCCTTCGCCACCGGGGCCGCGGAACTGAGGCGAATCACCCGCCTGAGCTGCCGATCCAAGTAGCAGGAACGCCAACGCTGAGGTTCGAACTGCACTGCCGACAACTTCATCAAGTCGCGAAAACAGATTACTGGTGGGCATTCGTCCGATCCTTGCTGGCGTCAATCTGCCGATGAGGGGTTTGTCACAGGGATAGTTCGCATCCAATTTCAGAGTAGCGTCGCGCGGGCATGTACGGCAGCGTCAGACCTATGTTCTGATGCGAGACGTGCGACCCGCGCTAGCATCTACTTTGCAGGCGTTTCTGCGACTTGCAGTGTTCGCCCCTTGGCTCCGTTCAGTCGATCCAGTTGTGCTTTAATCGCAGCCGATTTTGCCATCGCTGCCTTGGCAGCAGCATCGGCATCGGTCACTTGCTTTTGCAATTCAGGCGTGACGACAGCCGCAGCGACTGATTTGTCGGCATTCACTTTGGCGGCTGCGGCAGTATCGGTGACGGTCTTCAGTTTGACCGTGGCATCGGCTGCGGCTTTGTCGCCGGCGGCCTTGTC
>CAXBSB010000418.1:0-2998 GCA_963977965.1 uncultured Schlesneria sp. | reverse complement strand
GCTTCGTCCGTTTGGTTTGGAAGATTTGGAGTGCTCTGCACCGCTGCCGGTTTTGCGGGAGGAGGCGCGACCTTGTTCTCCGGCTGTTCCTTCTCGTTGTTCGACACGAGCACGTCGCACGGGCCGCCCAGTTGTTTGAGGCGGCGTTTGCGTTCGAGCCAGTCAGCCTGGGGCAGTTTCTGAACTGTCGAGTTCTCGTTGACTTCCAGTCCCGTGCGCACTTCAATCGACAATCGCAATCGTTCCGGATCGTCGACGGCCGGTTCGGGGACTCGCCAGACTTCGAGCCCATGCTTTGGGAGGTACAGCCAGCGACCATCCGGCGTGAAGATTGGCCGTGAGATTCCGGTGCTGGACAAAGCCAATGGCGGCCCCAGCATCATTCCAGTGGCGCAATCCCAGAAGTGGGCCGTGCCCTGCCAGTGCGTCACGAGCATCGTGCCGTCGGGGCTGAATGCGCAGACGGAGTTCAACGTTTCTTGCGGAAACGGATCGCTGCAAGGTCGACCCAGCGTCGCGTCCCAAAGTCGTAGCGACGTAAACGAACCGAAGATCGCGTACCGGCCATCGCGCGACAGTTCTCGAACATCCCCAACCGGTTGAAATGCCGGGCCGGTGGTGCTTCCCGTTGAAACCTCGCGTAATTGCGCTACACCGTCGGCCCCCACGATCAGCAGCCGTCGGCCGTCGCGGGACAATTGCATTCGTTTGGGAACGCCAGCAGGCACCGCGACGCTTGTCGGTGCGTCTCGATCGTTGTCCCAGAGAGGCGGGACGAGAGAATCTCCGGTTCCAAGCAACTGCACCGTCGCTTGATGGCCTTTGGGAACACTCCCGGGCGGAAACAGTCGAAACTTTCGCGTGCGGACATCGAAACATGCTGCGCCGAAATACGCGAAGTTTCCGGTCGAATCAAATCCGAGATTGGCACCCGAACTTCCGACCGAAAGCGGGTCGCCAATGCGGCTGGTCGTTGCGACATCCCAAATTGAGATGAATTCCGATGAAGGCCCTGATAACTGTCCAGGTCTCCGTTCGCCTCCAATACTCATCGCCGTCAACAGAATGCGATTGTCAGAACTGAAGGCTGCACCTGTCACCATATCTTTCCAGTCGTGATGGAGACCGTCGAGCGGCGGCCCGATCGGTTCCCAGGTGTCGGTGCGGTAGATGCGAGATTGTTTATCGCCGACCAGGAAGATGAGTTTCCCGTCCCGGCTCAGCGCCGCCGTCGCTCCCGAGCATCCATTGGGTGGCACGGCTTTGGGCAGGCGTCGATCGTCGCTGGGATTTACCGAGCGAACGCGTACCCAGCCGTCTCGCGTACCGGCGAAGAACGATTTGCCATCCTGGGCGAACACTCCCGCGAGGACGTTCGCTTCCTGGACCAGCAGTTGCCCGGTCGCGAAGGACAACACCTCGGCTTCATGGTTGTACGACAATGTCAACAGGCTGCGCCCGTCCGGGCTGATGACCGCCGAACGGATGCGACCGCTTTGCTGGCCGGGCCGCAGCGGGGTGCTTCGTTCCCAGACCGGTGCGTCCTTACCCGGATTCCAAACTCGTATCAATCCATCGTTCGCAGTGAGTATCAATCCATCGGTCGGACCAAACTCCGCGGTCAGGAGATAGCGTCCGTGAGGAAGCACGCGTTTGGTACGCTGATCGTCGAGCACGTTGAGCCACAGATAGGCGTTCTCGTCGTCACGCGTCACAAGGTTTCGGCCCTCCCTATCGAATTGAACGGAGTTCAACGGCTTCTCGTGGGGCAGTTCGGCGAGTTGTTTGCCCGAGTCGAGATCGTGCAGGATCAACTTGCTGTCTTTGCGACAGACCGCAATGACGCTCTTCTCAGGATGGAAAGCCACATCAGTCGCGGCCAAAGGTTCGCCGAGCGGTTGCGCCGTATCGACATCTAACACCCGAGCAATGCTGCCGCTCAGCGCCGCCACTCGCTTGCTGTCTGGCGAGAAAACCATCCGCCAGACGATTTTTCCGAGCGACAGCGGCTCGCCGCGCGCTTCACCAGTCTCCGCGTCCCACAGGCGAATTGCATCGAGCGGGCTACGCGTCGCGATCGTACGGCCGTCGGGACTGAGCACCGGAGCGACCACGGTGTCCTCGCGCATATCGTGAGGCAATGAACGATAACGCTCTTCACCGGTGGCCACATCAACCACGCTGGCACTTCCCCAATTGCCGAGCAGTGCGAAGCGACTGTCGGGGCTGAACTGTGCCGAGAAAACATCGGATCCTTGAAAGATCGGCTGACCCACGGGCAACCCAGTTGTGAGATCCCAAAGCCTTGCATACTGGCGTTCGGCACCGGAGATCAGTTTGCGGCCATCGGGACTGACCGCCACTCTTCGCACGCTGGCATCATGTACGAGCGTTTGCTTCAGACTGCCGCCCCACGCGCCGATCAGGTTTCTCGCACTGACGCGCCGAGGATCGTCCGGCGGAGTGCTTCGATACGCTTGAAGATAAGAAATCAACGCACCGGCCGGGTCGCCGTTGGAATTGGCGATCTTGCCAAGCAAGAGTTGGCTCGTCGTCAGATTTTGTTGAGCGGTGAGTTTCTCCGACTGCGCGGCGGCGCGTTGTCGCTCGGCTTCATCGCGCTGCGTCTGAACCTCCTGCCGCTGGCGATCCGCTTCCTGACGTTGTGCTTCCGCTTCTCCTCGTTGCTGTTCCGCGTCGGCTCGCCTGTCGTCTGCCGTGGCTTCGGCCAACTTCGCTGTCGCGGCTGCTTTCTGTGCGCTGCGTTCCGCCCGGGTTGCACGAACGGCCAACCAAGTGCTCACCGATGTTCCGGCGATCAGGCAAAATCCGATCAGGGTCGTGGTCGTCAAAGCCGTTCGGTGCCGCGATTTCGACTCCCCACAACAACTCCGCTGCAGCAGTTGTATCTGCTCAACAGCCCCTTCCTGCAGCAGCAGGCCGAAGAGATTGCTCGAAGCGTTCTGGAAGAAAGTGAACCGGGAACAGTGGCTGTGAC
>CAXBSB010000417.1:0-3028 GCA_963977965.1 uncultured Schlesneria sp. | reverse complement strand
GGGTACGTGGGGAGATGCCGGTGTCCTCAGCTTTGGTGGCAGCAAATTGTTGACAGCGGGACGCGGCGGGGCCGTCCTGACACCGAAAGCGGAGATCGCTGAACGGATCAAACGACACGTGATGCGGGGCAACGATGCCTACCCATTGTCGGAAATCCAGGCAGCCATCGTCCTTCCGCAACTCGATCTGCTTGATGAACATAACCGGTTCCGGATGAATTCCGTCGTTCGGATTTGTGACGAAGTTGCTGACCGTGGACTATTGCCGCTCCAGTTGCCTTCTGATGAACTCGCGCCGGCGTACTACAAGCTGGGTTTTCAATACGAACGTGACAAATTTGGGGGCCTCGCCCGCGACACGTTTGCGGAAGCAATGCGGGCAGAAGGGATCGCCATGGATGCAGGATTTCGGGGAAATCACCTGATTCATGGGTCCCGCCGGTTTCGAGCCGTCGGTGAACTGCCTGAAGCGACACGGGCGGACGGCGATCTTGTTGTCCTTCATCATCCCGTCCTGCTTGAGGAGGCTGCCGCGATCGCTCAAGTGGCTGAGGCCGTGCGAAAAATCCAGCGTAACTCCTTTGCCATTCAGGAGTCTCGTCCGACCTGCTGATCATTCCGGGAAGAATTTCTGCAAGAATTCTTCAAAAGAATGAACCTTTTTCCTTCGGCGAGGGAACAGATGGCATCGTGAACATTGCCACACTTGATGAACGAGACCTGATTCAGAGCGCCCAACAGGGCGATACGGGGGCATTCCGGCGATTGGCCGAACACCATTCCCCGCGTCTCTGTTCATGCGCAATCACGCTTTGCCGTGACGGTCATCTGGCAGAAGACCTGGCACAGGAGACCCTGCTGGAAGCTTGGCGATCCCTGACACGATTCGACGGTCGGGTTCTATTCTCGACATGGCTGTATGCCATCCTGCGTCACCGATACCTGAAACATCTGCGACGCCCCGGATCTGCCAGTCATTCAACACTCGAATCGACCGCATCGGCAAACCTGGAGCAATCACAGGTAGCTCCGGTTGAAGCCGCCGAGCGATCAGAGGACTCGCAGCGACTTCAGATTGTCGTTGGTCAGTTGCCTGAAGAGCATCGCCAAGTGATTGAACTTCGCTTTTTTGCGGACTGCAACCTGGACGAAATCGCCGCGACACTCGGATGTCCACTGGGGACCGTGAAATCACGTCTGCATCATGGATTGAAAAAACTTCGGGAAATGTCGCTTAACGTGAACCTTTTTCCGCAGGAACGGGAATCAATAGCGAGGTGACCATGAGTACCAATCCTTTAATGTCCTGCGAATCGTGGGCAGAACAGATCAGCCTTTTGGCAGCAGGTTGCCTTTCGTCCGATGAAGAGCAAGCCGTTCGACAGCACATTGCAAGCTGCGGTCCGTGCCAGAAAGAATTCGACCAGATGACCGAATTTTGCGGGAATCTGAAAGATGTTCCGCTGGTCAGTCTTCAGCGAGCAGAAGCGGTTGTCGCAAAGGCAATGATTGAGATCACTCATTCGCATGAGGCGATTCCAGATCCAGTCACGGCCAGATCGCGACAGGGGAAGCCTCGCGAAGTGCGGTCGGAACTCTTCGCGGTCGTCTGTATCGCGGCGGTGCTGCTCATCACCGTCGGTTGGACAATGTCATTCAGGGGGCAGCAACGTTCGGAAATGGCCGTTCGACCACGACTTCAGCCGAATCGAAAGGAGGTTTTAGTACAGCCCGTCAATGTCGTTGCAGCGCGAAATGACACCCGGCCCCCCACGATGCTCGAACTCCGCAACGCGTTCGCCCAGTCTGATGACCAGTTTGACATGTTGCTTGCTCAAAAGTCTGGAACCGCATTTCCAACTCTCACAAACATTCGATCATTCGACGAATCTCTGTAGGCGTCGCACGACAGTGTCGCGACAGAACTTGGGTTTGACGCTGCCCACAGGGCGCCAGACACGCACTAGAACTCTGAAATCAATCACGTCTCCACAAATTCGAGGAATAATCATGAATCCATTCGCGATGTCATTCACTGCTACCCAGCCCAACACGAAACCTGGAATTCGAAGGAAGTGCATTTCCTTTCGATCATTGGCCACTGCATTGCTTCTGTTCGCGTCGATGGTTCACACCTGTCAATTCGCGTCAGCAGCGGATTCGGCCGCAACGCCCCCTGCCACACGAACGACTCCCAATGCTGCACTGGTTTACTGGCAGGCGTTCGCGGTGATGCCCACATTGACGGATGACGAGCGAAAAGCCTTCGAAGCGGCGGTCAAAGATCCTCGATCCAAGGTGACCCCCGAGCTGGAACCTGTCGTCTCCAGATTCAAATCTTCACTGAAGGAAATGCATCGGGGGACCAAGGTAGCGGACTGCGACTGGCAACTCGATTACAGCGAAGGTCCTCACCTGATGTTGCCTCACCTGCAAAAGGCTCGCGAACTGGCACGAGCCGCGATCCTGCGAGCTCGCTTGCGATTTGCGACGGGTGAAGTGGACGCGGCGATCGATGACGTGATGGCGACACTGATCATGGGCCGTCACTGCGGCCGTGATCCCATTGCGATTGGCGTACTCGTCAACATCGCCATCGAAAAAGTAGCTATCGATGTACTGGCGGAACATCTTCCCCTGCTGTCGCCGAAACAGATGGATCTTGTCACAAGTGGACTATCAAAAGCTCCTGCCATGGCATCGATCGCAGAGTGCATGAAAATGGAAGGTGAAACATTTTGCGATTGGATCGAAAAGACAATGAACGCCGAAGATCAGAAACTGAAAGACCCGATGGCTGGAATCAAACTGCTGAATGCCCTTTACGAGGCTGGAATTGGCGAAAAACCTGCTGCCAACGATTCCGCGACGGACGAAGAGAAGCTGCGCAGCGAAATCCTGAAAATGATGACCGTTGCCGATGTTCGAGCCGCGCTGAAGCGATTACGTGACGACTACAAGACTCTTGAGAACATTGCCAAGGCAGATCCATCGGAACGGCATAAGCAATGGATCGCGTTTGACGCGC
>CAXBSB010000416.1:0-3047 GCA_963977965.1 uncultured Schlesneria sp. | reverse complement strand
AGGGATGGAAGCCGGACGGGCGACCCATCGGCGACGTGGGGTACTGGCCGGCAACAAACTATATCAGCGGCAACACTCACGGAAGCTTAACCGAAAACGGCGAGCATCCTGTACCGAATGCCGGGGCGATCGACCTGCTGTTTCGATTTCGCGGATTAAAGAGCCAGCCGTCACTGACGTTTGACCTGGCCACGAAGGGAAGCAGTCATTCACATCTGCCGTTGAAGGAACCGTATGAATTGCGAGTCTCCGCAGAACGTCGCGATCCGCCATCGCCGGGAAGTCATTGGACGATTCCCGACGGGGAAATGCGAGTTGGTCTGACGGACGAACCGTGGGGAAAATGGCTGCAAATCAGCCCGACGGGTGAGATTCTCAATCCGCTGACAGACGACGATCTCTATCGGTCTCACTATGAACAGATCCAGATCATGCGTGTGGAACCTCACGAGCGAGCCCCCAACAAGCTGGCACTCGTCTTGCGTACTCCTCAGGGGATGTATCAGAAATTCACGTTCGAAATTCGCGGAATCGACCCCGATGAAAAGTCGCAATGGGTTCTGCAGTGGGAAGGCAAAGGGGTCGAAGGAACCAACCTGACCGAAGGCCGCTGGGGCCTGGCGACACCAGAAACAAAGCCACTCACCCGATTCGAATTCCGGCTGCGCCCTTACCGCTACTGGGTGACGTTTACGGGGGTCAGTGTCGAACCGGGTCAAGAATCTGACGTGACGGTGAAAACGGAACTGGTGAATGACAACGGGACGCGAACACCTGGGCCGAGTAAACAGACGATTCCACCAACGCCGATTCAGAAACAGGTCGAGCCTGAGAACAAGATCAACGCCGTCGAACCGAATCCACCCAACAATCAAGCTGAACTCGAGTGGTTTTCGCGGCAACTGCGAGAAATTGCGCCGAAGAACTGGAGTGTGGAACGAAGCGAGCGGGCATTTCGATTGCTTGGCCCAGAAGTCGCCAACGGCAAGGAGCGAGCATATGGCGTGCCAATTGTGTCTGCTGCCGAATTCGCTGCCCACGCAAGAGACCTCGTCGTAAATCGACATGGTCATCCAACCGTCTGGATCAAAGATCCCAACCTGATCATGCCTCCAACCTGCCTGACGACCGGGAAAGGTTTGGTGTTGGTTCCATCCAACGTGGCATCAGCCGTGCTTCGTCGAATTCCGCCGCAAGAATTCTCGTTTTCCCAATCATTGACTGTTGGATCAACAAAGTTGATCGCGCCCACAGACGAACAGCTCAAAGCAGCGATTAAGATGTTTGAGAACCTGGGGGGAGGCCGTGAAGTGTGGAATCGGTCTGGGTACATCTTTCATCTGGGACACGAAAATCGTCGGCAGTTCACCGAGGACGTTATTCCCAGGATTCCCAGCCTTCCCTTCGCGTTCGGCTTGCGCCTGGATGCAACCCAGATCACCGCCAAAGGACTTCGAGAACTTGCCAGACTCGAAAATCTCGTAGCCCTGTTCCTGGCCCACATTACGGACGATCAGTTGAAGGAAATCACTCATTTCAAGAATCTTCAGACGCTACAGATTTTTGACTGCGACGTCACAGAAGCGGGCCTGAAACAATTGGCACAGCTTCAATCGATTCGCGAGTTAAGTATCCCCGCCACGTCAAAGCATGACGCATGGATCGAAGCAGCGTCGAAGATCGAGAATCTGATTGATCTGCACATCACAGACGAATTGTCCGATGCCGGAATGATAGTTCTCGGCAGGATGCAAAGTCTGAAACGCCTCGTCCTTGGCCGGGGGCGGATCTCGGATGCCGGATGGGAGCAGCTCGCGAAACTTCGCAATCTGTCCGAACTTGATCTTCCCCAGGACCTGCAACTGTCTTCGTCAAATCTAAAACAACTTGCTCAACTGCAGAATTTGACGGTGCTGAAACTTAACACCACAGCAATGACCGACGACGGCTTACAGGCGCTTGCTGGACTCGTGAATTTGAAATGGCTTGACCTTTCAAACACCAGGATTTCGGATGAAGGACTTAAACGCATTGGTGGCTTGGGCAAGCTTGAGACGCTTCACATCAGGTCCACGGGTATCACTGATGCGGGATTGAAAGAAGTTGCCAACCTCAAAAATCTGAAAGAAATCAATCTTTCAGAAAACGGCATTTCAGACGCCGGGATTCTGGAACTGGTCGGACTGAAAAACGTAGCCATCATCGACCTGAATCGTACTGCCATCACTGATATCGGACTGGTGTCCATTGCGTATTTTCCAAACGTGACGCATCTGGACATTCGCGACACCCGCATCACGGGAGTTGGATTGAAAGAATTGAGTAATCTCAGTCGCTTGACCAGTCTGTCAATCGCATGGCCACAGGGCCGTAATCAACGTACGCCGACCTTACAGAATATCTCCCTGCTGAAAAGCCTCACTGACCTCAACATCTCGGGCTTTGCGATGTCTGAGTCGGCCATGAAGGAAATAGCGTCGTTGCCGAACCTCACGCATCTCAGTCTGAATGGCAACATCACAGACTCAGAACTTCGCGAACTTGCCCGTTCAACGAGCATCCAGAGCATCCGTATCGATAGTCGACAAATTACGGATCAGGGACTGCAATCACTCGCCAACCTCGGCACACTTCAGGAACTACGAATCCGCCGTTCACGTATCACCCCGCAGGGCAAACTCAAACTTCAAGAAGCATTGCCGCAGTGCGATCTGGATGTCGTGGATGTCGGCCAGTTCAACGACATTCCCAGAGTCGAATTCTGAAATCACATTCGACGATGAAGCGATATTTCCGTAATTGAATCTCCGGCTTCACAGGTTGCGATGTCGACAGGCCATCAGGTTTTCTGGTTCAAAAGGGTGGTTCGTTGGTGGTCACAGGAAGCCGTCCATGCGGGGTGCCACGGTTTTGGAGGTTTTGGAGTCCTCGACAAGGCCGTGTCTTCGATCGTGGAGCGACGCAAATCGTCAATCCATCCCGCGTACAAATCTTGCCGCACGAAGACATTCCGCCGAAAACGCACGGCCTTGTCGAGGACTCCAAAA
>CAXBSB010000415.1:0-3068 GCA_963977965.1 uncultured Schlesneria sp. | reverse complement strand
GCTGGTTGGGATGCTGCCCTACATGGATCAGGCTGCTCTTTATAATCAGATGAAGATTGATCTGCGTGAATCAGCCAAATGGAATGACGAAGATCAGGAGATGTGGATTACAAACGCAATTCCAAATTTGCACAATCCATCGAATCCGCCTGGCTTCCAACCGGGTGAACCCGCCACTACGGACTATGTCGGCTGGGCAGGTGTTGGAAAGGATGCTCCAACGGAAAAGGCAAAGATCAACAAGATGGGGATCTTCGGCTACGATCGCGCGACTCGGATTCGCGACATCACTGACGGCACCAGCAACACAGTCATGGTCAGCGATGCGGTCGCGAAGAGCCGCGGTCCGTGGGCTCAAGGTGGCGAGTCGACAATTCGCGCGTTCACTTCCAAGCCCTACGTTAACGGTGAAGATGGGATCGGCAGTCCGCACGTCGGCGGCTTTCATGTTCTGATGTCCGATGGAGCGGTCCGATTTGTTTCCAATAACATCGATGAAAATGTCCTGGAATCGCTGGCGACTCGCGGAGGTGGCGAAGTGGTTGGCGATTTCTAGTGCGGGTCGCACTTCCGTGTCGCGTCGAAGCATGGGTTAGCCGCTGCAGTTTGATGCCCGCGGGATGCCACACTGAAACGGAATACGTTCGAGATTGAACGTTGACGTCACTCCGTGAAATCGAATGTTCAGCCGGAACTTGCCGCTGCCAGTTCCGGCTGACATTATTTACGGACATCTGATTGCATGGGGCGGTTGAATCCAACTCTCTATGCTTTTAACTGGGAAGTGAAATCATGACGGATTTCGCTCGGTGATGAATTCCGGGTGACATTGCGAGGAACCGTCGCTTGAAATCCTCTGAAAACCTGCCATCGAGTCTTCGGGAAGAGCGCTGGTTTCTGGCGCGAACTGGATTCGTGTTTGTGCTGGGGATTGGTCTGTACCTGGGGGCGATTGTTCTCAAGTCACAGTTTTCCAACACAGCGAACTATCCGCGAGTTCAACTTCCTGACGGAACCTGGCTGGTTTGCCGCGCGGTGACCATCGGGAACAAACATGAGCTGCCTTTTCCCGCGTCGCTCGAAGATCGACTTTTTCGTCAGGTGCAAAATCAGAAAGAGACCATCACAACTTCGAAGCAACGGATGGTGGTCTGGCTGTTACATGAAGGCGATCAGAATCAACTTCACGATCTCAACTGGTTCAAACGCTGCGAAATGACATTCGCAGACGACGCACCCATTCAGCCCGATCACTATCAACTGAAACGCGACCAGGGAGTCAGTGGGACATCCGGTAGCGGTTATAGTGACGCCAAACCGTTTGGTTCCAGTATGGTCAAAGCAGGACGTTGCTACGTGACCTGCGAGTTTCCGATCCCGCGTCCCGATGACGGGCGATTGCAACTGGATGTTTTCGATGGCAGCGACCAGAAGGTGGCTCGAATACTACTTCCATACCCCGACAATCTCACCGAAGTTCCCAACGACTGGGTTCCTGATCCACTGCCCATCACTCGTTCAGATGGAAATCTCGACGTGACGTTAAAGGGGATCACATTTCCGCGCCACGATAATCAGACTGGTCTGTCCGTGTATCCGCAACTGGAATTTGTCCACGACGGACAGCCGTCTAAGACTTGGGCCGCGCAACAGGAATTGTTCGATCAGCTTGGCAATTCGAGTTACACGTGGGAATGCAATCTGTCGCCGCGTGAGTCTGCCTGGAAGCTGAAGCTGACGCTGAGTCAGAATCCTGACGGGCGATTTCTTCCCGAGGAAACCAAGACGATTGATCCCATGCCCATGGAACTTGCCGGTCAGGCATCATTTCCCAGGGGGATTAGCCATACCGTCAATGGCGTTGCTTTTTCAATCATTGGTCTGGCGGGACCAGGGCCTGTCAACTTCACGGTGCCAGGGACTGGTACTCAGGTCACTTCCAAGACCTATCAGCCGGGAGGTCAAAGCTATGGAATGTCGTCTTCGTGCAGTGGCAACAACTGCAAGATTGAACTTTCCTGCGGCCAGCCTTTTCTGATGACGAATGTCGTTTGGGGGGCAGATCACACCGTGAAACTCGTCATTCGTGATCAGGCGGGTGAAGTTCTTGAACAGCGAGGTAACGCCAGTGCTCAGGGCTTGATGTTCTGGTTCTTTGAACCGAAGCCGACCTCAACATCGATGCAGGCACAGATCATCGTCCAAAAGTATCGTCGCGTGGAATTCCTGCTTGCACCACCGAAGAAGACCGAGAAAGATAACTCTCCGAAAACGTTCTGATGAACGTCCCGTGAAACAACATCTCAGGAGTACGACTTGTGACCGAACCGACCTGTTTACTCGATCGTCGCCAATTCCTGGCTTCCACGGCTGCCGCTGGTGCTGGACTGCTGTCGTGTTCTCTGACACAGGCGGAGAGCGGTTCTGCGAACGCGGCGGATGTCGCATTTTTTCTGGTGAGTGATACGCACTTCCTCGCTAACAAGGAGCAGCCGAACGTACTGGACGAAAAATCGATTGCCACCTGTCGTTCCCTGGTTGATACGCTCAACAAACTTCCAGGAACCGCTATTCCGGATAACGCAGGGGGCGGTGTTGTGGCTCAACCACGCGGCGTTATTCATGGTGGCGATTTGATCGATTCCGGGGACAAGAATGGTGGACCGCATCCCAAAATGATTGAAACGGAATGGGCCGGTTTTGTGGACGAGTACGGCCTGACCGGGAAAGACGGACGCTTGAAGTACCCGGTTTACGAAGTCCATGGGAACCACGATTCACCACCCGGAACCGGGTTGCCCGTGCAGAAGATCATCGAACGCAATAGGACTCGCCCAGGCCTCAAGAATGTCTCTGAAAACGGTGTTCATTATTCATGGGATTGGGGACCAGTTCATTTTGTGAATCTGGGAATCGTCGTTGGCAGCGATCCACAGCTCAAACGGCCCGGGCGTTACAATCCGCTGGAAAGCTACAGCTTCCTGAAAGCTGATCTGGAGCGAAACGTCGGCAGCAGTGGCCGCCCGATTGTGATCACGCACCATGTCGACGTGGCCCGTTATTCGAAG
>CAXBSB010000414.1:0-3088 GCA_963977965.1 uncultured Schlesneria sp. | reverse complement strand
GGGTGCCGGGAACTGGGGAGATCTGCATGGTTTGATTGGGGTCGGGGTTCTGAGTCGGAATGGAAAGCCAAACCGCGTAGTGGTCCTTGAAGCGCGAAGCGTACCAACCCGGCTGGCTGAATTCCGCGGTCTTCAAACCGGTGCCTTTGCCCCGCATTTTTGAAGCGTCCGCTTCCCCATTGCGGCAACACCGCCTCCACCGCGAGGCGCCGGGTCACTGTTCGGGCGATGAATGGAGCCGGGCCTCGATTGGGACTTCTGGTGCGGCCCCGGCCCGTCGCGACCCTATAACTCCGTGCTCAGCCCCCGCGGCGTCCACAACCATTACCCCGATTGGCGCAAGTACAAGGAATACGGTAGCGGCGGCGTCGGCGACTGGGGCGCGCACCATCTCGATATCGCGCAGTGGGGACTGGGCATGGACAACAGCGGCCCAATCTCGGTCGAAGGGACCGCCAAGCACCCGGTGCCATTCGAAAACGGCATGCCGACTGTCAAGAACCGCTACAACGCAGCCACTGATTTCATGGTGACAGCCAAGTTCGCAGGTGACGTCGAACTGATTATTCGTCACGACACAGACAACGGAGTGCTGATTGAAGGAACCGAAGGACGGATCTTCGTCAGTCGCGGTGCCCTGAAGGGTGCACCTGCCGAAGATCTCGCCAAGAACCCACTTCCAGAAGACTTGCTGAAGCAACTCTACAAAGGAAAAGAACCCAAGGGTGGCAACAACGCTCACATGGAAAACTTCTTCCACTGTGTTAAGGACCGCGGGCTGCCTGTCAGCGATGTCTATTCGCACCATCGAGCGATGACGACCTGCCATCTGGCAAACATCGCCATTCGGCTCGGTCAAAAAATTGAATGGAACCCGGAGACCGAACAGATTGTCAATAATCCATCCGCGGCTCACTGGATCGGCCGCGAACAACGTAAAGGCTACGAAATCGACGTCTCGGTTTGACGGCGTTTCAATGGTTCGACTGGAACCGGGGTTTCCCTCAGGTTGCGGTCAACGTTCGGATTCCCGAAGTCCAGCCCGGCGTGATTTCATGCCGGGCTTTGTCACTCACTGCGAGCTTTTGACGACATGACTGCACATTTTCCTGATTTCACGACCTTCGAACCTTTGGCTGCTGGCTTCGACCTCGTTCCCGTCTACCGACGACTGGTCAGCGACACACTGACTCCTGTCAGTGCCTTCTGCCGATTAGATGGTGGTGCCAACTCATTCCTGTTCGAAAGCGTAGTCGGCGGCGAACGGATCGGTCGCTACAGCTTCCTGGGAGCCGGGCCACTGATGCAGGTCGATGCGTACGACCGCCAGATCGTCATCACACGCGATGGTCAGGTAGAACGCCACGTCGTCGATGATCCTCTGGAATACCTTCACAACCTGCTGAACGGCTATCGCGCCCCCCACGTCGCAGGGCTTCCCCGGTTCTGCGGTGGAGCGGTCGGCTATGCAGGATACGACACCGTTCGCTACTCCGAAGATCTACCGAATCCGCCTCAAGACGATCGCAAATTGCCGGACATGTCGTTTGCGTTCTATGACCAGATGGTGATTTTCGATCAGATTCAAAAGACGATCCTGGTTGTCGCGTTTGCCGATGTCCGAAAGGGAGACCTGGGTGCGGCCTATCAAGCGGCCTGTGGTCGCGTCGATAGCGTGTGTCAACAACTGTCACGCCCGACTGACGACCTGCGCCTGACCGACATCTCACTGACAGGCGACCCACGACTGCCGTTCCGTTCTAACTTCACGCGAGCGGGTTACGAAGGTGCGGTTGAGAAGTGCAAGGAATACATCAAAGCGGGCGATATCTTTCAGGTCGTCCTGAGTCAGCGACTGGAACTTGAAACCAAGGCACAGCCGACAGACATCTATCGTGCGCTGCGAGTCGTCAATCCCAGCCCCTACATGTTTCTATTGCGGACACCTGCCGTCACGCTGATCGGAAGTTCGCCGGAAATCATGGTTCGGGTGGACGAAGGGATGACGACGATCCGACCGCTGGCGGGGACTCGTCGTCGCGGCAAAACCGAAGCCGAGGACCAGGCACTCGAAAAGGAATTGCTTGCCGACGAAAAGGAGATTGCCGAACACGTGATGCTGGTCGACCTGGCACGAAACGATGTTGGCCGCGTTGCCGAATATGGATCGGTGGCCGTTACGAAGCAATTTGTTGTCGAACGTTACAGCCACGTGATGCATATCAGTTCTGAAGTCGTCGGCCGGCTGGCACCTGACAAGACATCCCTGGATGCCCTGCGCGCGGGGCTTCCTGCTGGAACACTTTCTGGAGCCCCCAAAGTTCGAGCGATGGAAATCATTGATGAACTGGAACCGCATCGACGAGGCCCCTACGGCGGGGCTGTCGGCTATATCGATTTCACAGGCCACATGGATACATGCATTGCCCTGCGAACGATCGTCATGACCGGTCAGACAGTCTATCTGCAGGCCGGCGCAGGAATCGTGGCTGATAGCGTCCCGGCCAGTGAGTACGAAGAAACACTCAACAAGGCTCGAGGCCTGCTCAAGGCCATCGAAGTCGCGGAGCAGCAGTTATCCTGACAGACGGGTTCTCTCGATCTGAGCGTTCGTTGCGTCTGGAATGCGGTTTACCACAGGGGACACAGAGCGAACACAAAGGAATTCAATTCGGAGACCACACCCATCCCAAGTCGCACGGGCGTACCACACCGCCGTTTGATATTGGATTTATAATCAAGCGACCATCAGAACGATGATTTACAACATGACCAATAATAACGCAGGGGCGTTGGGTGGTGCCCAACGCGGGTAACGATAATTGTCGGTGAAATTGTGAGGTTTGGCCTGTAATCTTGATCGCGAAGCGATCGCAGATCGTAGCCGGGGGTTGTAGCAAAGCGGAAACCTCGTTGTTGATTGATTTCCCTCAAATCCCAGATGAGTGAAGTCTTGGGTTGCACATTCTTGATGTTGCGAATCCATTCGATATGACGCGATCTGGCATCCCTTCAGGATGCATTGTGTTGGCGCGTTCTTCGATCCGGGGGTCGAAGCTTCGCTCCGACCCCCGGCTACGATCTGCGA
>CAXBSB010000413.1:0-3148 GCA_963977965.1 uncultured Schlesneria sp. | reverse complement strand
GGGAAGTCGAACCTGACCATTCGAATGCGATCAAAAAGCGGCACGTTCTCCTGTACCACTTGCGGAATCCAATCAGGGCCAGAGTAATCGAAAAGGGCATAGCCCTGATTGCTTCTAATTGCTTTTGCAATCCGCTGCTCCCGCAGATATGTGGCATAGATGCGGATTGGAATGTACACCGCCACCACGAGCGCGGCAGCGATCACGATCTGACCGAAATGCCGTCGCAGGAACTGCCATACGATCACAGGTTCTCGGGTACCGGTCATCGAGTCACGTGTTCCCGTCGGCGAACGGGCTTTGACGAGTTAATAACCTCACCCCCTTCAGCAGCGACCGCATTACTGTTTCGCGAGATTCGAATTTCATCGTGTCTCCATTTCTATCAGCTCCGTCGCTGTCGCGGTATTGTCAATCTTCTGGTGTGATTTCGCAGTTGGGCAACGCCTTCCGCAGTTTCGCTCGCCCTTCGGCTGTGGCCTTCGTAAGGTGGAGGCTAATTTCTGTGAGATTGGTCAGCCCCTTGAGATGTTCCAAACCGACGTCAGTGACCTGAGTGTTAATGAGGCAGAGGTCCGTCAGGTTGATCAGTCCCTTCAGATGTTCCAATCCGGCATCGGTGACTTGGGTGTTGGCGAGGTAGATGGTGTTGAGGTTGATCAGTCCCTTGAGATGCTCCAGACCGGCGTCTGTGACCTGAGTGCTATTGAGGTAGAGATATTCGAGGTTTGTCAGTCCTTTGAGATGTTCGAGTCCGGCGTCCTTGACTTGTGAGTTGTTCCAGAGTGCGAGGACTCTCAGGTTTGTTAGTCTCTTGAGGTGCCCCACACCGGCGTCAGTGACCTGCGTAGAGCCGAGTAACAGATTTGTGAGGTTCGTGAGCCCCTTGAGATGCTCCAAACCGACGTCAGTGAACCGCGTTGAGTCTCGCAGGTCGATACCTTTCAGGTTGGTTAGCCCCCTGAGATGCTGCAAACCGGGGCCAGTGACTTGCGTGTTGCTGAGGCGGAGGACTACGAGTTTGGTTAGGTCCTTCAGATGATCCAAATCGGCGTCAGTGACGTGCGTGTTGTTGAGATTGAGGTCGAGAAGATTGGTCAACGACCCCATTTCCAGAAAAAACGTTGCAGGTGGGTGATTACATAATTCGACCCTGCTGACTCGGCTCAAAAACGTCGCTCTGTCCCGCATGGAGTATGGAACCCAATCTGGCCCATCGTATTGAAATTCGACACTTCCACCGTTGGCTTGAATCTCCTTTGCAATTCGATGATCCCGCCGGTATGGAGCATAGGCAGTCATCAGTACATATGCCGCTACCAGAACTACCATGCCGATGACGATCTGGTCGAAATGCCATCGCAGGAACTGCCATGCCATCAGAATTTCTCGGGTGCCGATCATCGTGTCACGTGTTCCCATCGTCGAACTGTGGGCCTTCGCAAGTCAGCAACCTCACCCCCTTCGACATCGGGGGGTTCGCGAGATTCGAACTTCATCGTGTCTCCATTTCTATCCGCCTCGTCGCCGTCACCGATACCTTTGCCCCCTTAGAAATCATTCATGATACCGTTTTATGATAGATGGTCCTTATCGTAATCTTTCGGGTTCAGCGTCGACACCAGGCAAGTCTCCGAAGTTTATCCCAAAGAATTGGCCATCGTTGATCTGATCACCATCATCGGTGAAAACTCAACTTCTTTGTGGATTTTCCAACGCTGAACGGTAGGATCAAATCTGTTGGTTTGGCCGAAATATTTGCAACCGCGACATGTTTCAATGCCGTGTGATCGGACAGGATTGAAGTTCCCCATTCTCGGGAAACAGGAAACGGATCAATGCGTAAGACATTACTCATAGTGGCTGCAGCAGCCTTGACGATGGGCTTTGCCGGGTCAGCGTGGATCTCTCGTGCCGCTCAATCACAGGAGTCCAAAGCGGAAAAGCCCAACGAATTCGCAGAAATCGAAACGGCAGCGACCGCATTCCAGACGGCTTTCAACAAAGGCGACGCGGCAGTACTTGCAGCTCTGTTTGCCGAGAAGGCTGAAGTCGTTGATGAAGATGAAAATGTCGTCACCGGTCGAGACAACATTCGAACTCGCTTCGCCGAGATCTTCAAGAAGTACCCCAAGGCCCGGATTGATATTCACATCACATCGTTGAAGATGCTCGCCCCCGATGTGGTCCTCGAAGAAGGAGTCAGCTCGACAGCGATGGAACCCGATGCCCAAGGTTCTTCCAGCCCCTACATGGCAATCCACCTGAAACGAAACGGCAAGTGGCTGATGACAAACGTTCGTGATTTCCCGGCGGAAGAAGGCCCCAGGTCGGCTCACGACGAACTGGCCGCCCTGGAATGGCTTGTCGGTGACTGGGTTGATCAGACGGACGATGCCAAAGTCGAAACATCGTGCCGCTGGGCCGACGATGGCAACTACCTGCTGCAGGATTACGTCATCAAACTGCGAGGCGGTGTCGAATCACGCGGGACTCAGCGACTCGGCTGGGATCCACTTCGAAAAACCATTCGAGGCTGGGCCTTCGATCATAGTGGTGGGTTCGGCGAATCCACCTGGACCCAGGTAGATGGCAGTTGGGTCATCAAGGCTGAGGGAGTGACTCCTGATGGCAAGAGTGCCTCGGTCACCCGCTTTCTGACGCTGGTGAGCCCTGACCTGTATGAGCTGAATTCCACGCAGCGTCTGGTCGGTGATGAACTGCTACCAGATGCGCTCGTCCGCGTTGCCCGTCGGCCTCCCACGCCCGCTGCCAACTAGCAGTTACTGATCCACATTGAGGTTCGCCCAAAGCTCCTTCGAATACATCAACTCCGGTTATCGGAATCTCCATTATGAATACTGCGAAGCGTCATCGTCTCCTGTCGTCTCTGGCAGCCATTCTTGGCCTTTCATTGCTTTGCCATGAACCTGTTCACGGGATTGGTCGAGGTGGTGGAGGAGGCGGGGGAGCTCGACCCATGGGTGGCGGTGGCGGAGCACGTCCTTCGTTTGGCGGGGGTGGGGGCGGCGGAATCGGCGGAGGCGGTGGAGCCCGGCCATCGATTGGTGGCGGCGGTGCAGGCCCAGGCGCGGGTGCACGCCCTGGTGGCGTCAGTGGTATTGGCGGTGGAAACATGGGAGGTGGC
>CAXBSB010000412.1:0-3184 GCA_963977965.1 uncultured Schlesneria sp. | reverse complement strand
CGTGTGCTCTTCCGATCTGTGCTTGGTTCGTCAAACCGACCACTTAAGTCGCTGACGGACATGATCAAGGGTAAGCAGGGTCGCTTCCGTGAAAACCTGCTCGGTAAACGAGTCGACTATTCCGCTCGAAGCGTGATCGTCGTCGGTCCGACGCTGGAACTGCATCAGTGTGGTCTGCCCAAGAAGATCGCGCTGGAACTCTACCAGCCATTCATCATTCGCCGCCTGAAGGAACTCGGTCACGCCGATACCATCAAGAGCGCCAAGCGAATGCTGGAACGTCGTGACGAAGAGGTCTGGGATATTCTCGAAGAAGTGATCCGTAACCATCCGGTACTGCTGAACCGAGCTCCCACGCTTCACCGAATGGGTATTCAGGCATTCGAGCCGACCCTGGTGGAAGGGAACGCAATCCGGTTGCATCCGCTGGTCTGTAAAGGTTTCAACGCAGACTTCGACGGCGACCAGATGGCTGTTCACCTGCCGCTGTCGATCGAAGCCCAGGTTGAAGCAACCACGCTGATGATGTCAACGAACAACATCTTCAGCCCGTCAAACGGTGCACCGATCATCAGTCCGTCACAAGATATCGTGATGGGTTGCTACTACGTCACCCTGAAGAAGCCAGGTCTTGTGGGACATGGCATGAAGTTCTCGTGCCTGCAGGAAGTTCACACTGCGTTTCTGCAGGGCAAGGTTGCTCTGCATGCCACGATCCATGTCCGTCTGCCGAAGGGCAAGCGAGTCAAGGGAGACGGCGCCGAAGGCTTTGCTTCTGGTGGTATGATCGAAACCAGCGTCGGCCGCGTCATGTTCAACGACTTCTTGCCAGACAAGATGGCGTTCTACAACCAGTCGATGAAGAACCGCGACTTGGCGAACGTGATTTCCGACTGCTATCTGGAACTCGGACGACGTCACACGATTCGTCTGCTCGACAAGATGAAAGAGTGTGGATTCCGCGAATCTACACGTAGCGGTCTGTCCTTCGCTACCAGCGACCTGAAGACCCCGAGCAACAAGGAGAAGGTACTGGCCGAAGCCGAAGCCAACGTGCTGAAGCGACAGAAGTTGTACGAAAAGGGGATCATCACCGCTCAGGAACGTTACAACGAAGTTCTGGACATCTGGACTCACGCCAGCGAAGAAATTCGAGGCGAGATGATGGAAGCGTTCAAGAACGACGTCCGCGATGGCGGGGCCTATGTGAACCCGATCTTCCTGATGGCAGACTCTGGGGCACGCGGAGGTCAGGAACAGATTCGTCAGCTGGCCGGTATGCGTGGTCTGATGGCGAAGCCAAGCGGCGAAATCATCGAAACGCCCATTAAGGCAAACTTCCGTGAAGGTCTGACCGTTCTCGAATACTTCAGCTCGACTCACGGTGCCCGTAAGGGACTGGCCGATACCGCACTGAAGACGGCAGACTCGGGTTACCTGACTCGTAAGCTGGCAGACATTTGCCAGAACAACGTGATCACGACCCATGACTGCAAGACCACCAAGGGGATCACCCGCGGGGTTGTCTATCGTGGCGAAAAGGTCGAAGTCAGCCTGGCCGATGCAATCCGTGGCCGTGTCAGCCGTTCGAACATTGTGAACCCGATCACCGACGAGATCATTGTTCGTGAAAACGAAATGATCACCGTGGAAACGGCTCGCAAGATCGAAGCGATGGGACTGGAAAAGATCCAGGTCCGCAGCCCGATGACATGCGAAGCCGACCTGGGGATCTGCCGCCTCTGCTACGGCATGGACTTGTCCACCGGGGCACTGGTGGAAGAAGGTCTTGCAGCGGGGATCATTGCGGCACAGAGCATCGGGGAACCTGGTACTCAATTGACGATGCGTACGTTCCACATCGGTGGTGCGGCTTCGCGCGACGTCGAAGAAAACGAAATCAAGGCTCGCCGTGCAGGACGCGTCAAGTTTGCACGCATCCGTAGCGTTGTGAACTCCGAAGGCTGGGGCGTGGTGCTGGGTCGAAATGGTGAAGTCACCATCCTCGACAATAAGGAACGTGAACTCGAAAAGTACACGATCCCGAACGGTGCTGTGCTGGCTGTTGCCGAGAACGATCTGGTCGAAGCGGGACAGGTCATCTGTACCTGGGACCCTCACTCAGTGCCGATCCTCTGCGAAGTCGGTGGTCGTGTCCGGTTCGAAGACCTGGTCGAAGGTCAGTCCGTCCGGTCCGAACTGGACCCCAACGGCAACATGCGACGAACGGTTATCGAACACAAGGGGGATCTGCATCCGCAGGTTATCCTGGAAGACACCACCGGCAAGATCCTGGACTTCTACTACCTGCCTGAACGTGCAAGTATCGAAGTTTCGGAAGGCCAGGTCATCACCGCAGGCTCGGTGCTGGCGAAGAACCCACGTGAATCGACAGGGACGCAGGACATCACCGGCGGTCTGCCACGAGTCACCGAACTGTTCGAAGCTCGCAAGCCGAAAGAACCGGCCGTTATCGCGGAAATCGATGGGGAAGTTGAACTGGTTGCCGAGCGAAAGCGTGGCAAGCGAGTCATCATCGTCCGCGGTGCCGACGGAACCGAAGTTGAGCACATCATTCCGCACGGTAAGCAACTGTTGGCTCACGCCAAGGAACAGGTCCGAGCGGGCGATGCCCTTGTTCGCGGTCCGCTGGTTCCTCACGACATCCTGCGAGTCAGCGGTGAAGAAGCTGTTGAGCAGTATCTGCTGCACGAAATCCAGACCGTGTACCGTTCACAGCGTGTGGCGATCGACGACAAGCACATCGAAATCGTCGTTTCGCAGATGTTGCGTAAGGTGAAGGTCGAAGACGTCGGTGACACGACGTTGCTGCCAGGCGTTCTGATCGACCGATTCGAATTCCGCCGCATCAATCGTCAGTTGCAGGACAGCGTCCGGATCGTTGAAGTCGAGCCATTCGACATCCGGGCCGAATCTCATGGCGCCGCCGAGATCGAGCGTGAGATGCACGCCGAGCCCGCCCGGCTCCGGCACGGGATAGATCAGTCGCGAGAATCGGGATGCGCCCGGATGGCTGAAATAGGAGCCCTTGGCGAGATGGAGGCGCGGGCGCTCCAGTTCCGCGACCCCATCGATCGTCGCGGCGACCGCGTGCGCCCAGGGTCCGGCGGCGATGACGAGCGTTCGCGTCGCGATCTCCAGGTTTCCGTCGGGCGTCGCGACC
>CAXBSB010000411.1:0-3186 GCA_963977965.1 uncultured Schlesneria sp. | reverse complement strand
GGGTGTCCCGCCGGGCAAAACTCTGGCCCGAGACGGTGGCGGCGTTGAAGGCCTCGTTGAAGAAACGGCCTGAACCCAACAGCGAAGACGACGCTTCGCTGTTCTTCATCACCAAATATGGCAACAGCTGGTCGAAGAATACGACCGGGAACCCTGTGTCGCTGGTATTTCGCAGGCTCTTGGACGAATGCGGCCTGCATCGATCAGGGCTCGGGTTTTATTCGCTCAGGCGATCGTTTGAGACCGTAGCAGGCGAAACACTTGACCAGCCAGCCGTCGACCTCGTCATGGGACACACGCCACTGGCGGGCGACATGGGGGCTCGTTACCGGCAACGGGTCGGCGACGACCGAGTCGAGGCGGTATGCGAGCATGTCCGCAAGTGGCTGTTCCCTGCGAAGAAGAAGGTTTCGAAGAAGGCTGCGAAGTGAGATTGGGATTGAAGTTGGACGGCCCCGGCAATAAACGGCGAGAAACCGGGGCTAGTTCGTTTACAGGGAGGGCGGGGTGCGTTGCGCTGGCTATCGCGGGTTCCAACCAACCATTGGTTTGTGAATGAAGTCCAATGCGTCCGGAGAATTCCCATAAACGCAGCGAACCGCCGCCAATCTTTGGCGCACGTTAAAGATTCGCGTTTGCCGTTCCGTACATCGTTTCACTTGTTCAGGGTTTCGTCGAATTGTTCGAGTAAGCCGCAGGCACAGATTCACTGTGATCGGCATCGTGATTTCTACACCCGGTCGTTTGATTCCATAATTCCAGCGTTGTGATTTCTCATGCCATCGAATCAATGGGTTGTCCCCAATGACGAACGCACTCTGAGTCCGGTACCAACTCCAGTGATATTCACATAGCTTTGCGGCATATTTTTCGGAGCTGTTGTTTCGCATGTAGTAGTGATGGAGGCTCTCATACGTGGGAAGGTACTGGCCGGTGACGGCAATTTGATTGGTGCACCCATCCACAATCCACCTTTCAACTTCCTCCATCCCAAGGTCGTCAACCAGTTCGTCGAATGCTTCCGGATCAGAGCGTCGTGCCGATTCCACGAAATGGTGGACGTTTTTTCTCACGACGTTGCGTATGAATTCAGGATTCTTTCGCTCTTCTTCGAGGTGGTGTCGAAAGTGTTCTCTGATGTCGGGAACGCGCACGGCGAATTGAGAAAGCCACAGCGCGAACTGCATCCGCTCATCGTGCGTCAGAAAGATCGCTTCGCGACCATTGATTTTATTGCGGAAGATTCTCGCGGCCGCATTGTCATGGACGCTTAGGCCATCTTCGATGTCTTCGGGCCACAGATCTTGCCCCGAACCGGCTCGTCCAGGATTACGCGGCTTGGTGAGGCCAGTGAAGATATCTAGCTCTAAGAGTATGGGATCTCGGAATCGCTTCAATACCCATTCGGGGATGTAATGCGTATTCTGGCTTTTCACGGTTTCATCGATCGCGTTTGTGGTGAGTTCACGTATGAGTACAGGTTTTACTGCGACGAAGAGCATTGGAACAGATTTTCTCTCAGCGATTCTGCTAAATTGATGGAAACATGTAAGGATGACTGACTCAAACATCCCCGACGCACTTCCCAAGTCACCGGAAGAGATCGCGCTGCTAGAACGGGCGATTTCCAAAATGCTGAAGACCAGTTCTCAGCGATGGAAGACCTGTGATTTGAATGAACTCACGTCGATCGAGCAGCGGACGCAGCTCCTGTTAATCGCCGCGGGGTTCATTGAACGTCGGATCGAGATGCGCATTGTCTCGCTCGTGGGCACATTCTCAGCCGACATTGAATTTGTCGCCACTGGTGAACGTGGCATGGCTGAGGCCGTGGGGCCAGCCATTCAGCAGATGTGGTCAGCTGTCGGTGCCTCCTACGAGGATTGGATCAAAACTCGTGGTAAAGCTTCGACCTCTCACTGCGAGATCCTCCGCGACTCATGGCGGCTGACAGACCGGGGAGTGATCGCACGAAACCGCCTGCGAGATTCCAAACCGTCGCAGCAATCTGTGTTCGACTGTGTGTTAAAGCGAGGAACCTCCGTTAATCGTCCCGTGTGTATGGGTTCCGGTCGCCTGATCAGGATATCGCTGACCACCGATGCACCAGTGACACCCACTCCAGTCATCATTACCAACTGGGATGAGGGAATGAAGCTCTTTTCGGCAGAAGTGGCTAAAAGTATCGAAGCCGCCTTTGCCCAAAAGTCAGTCGCGACCTCGCCGCAGATGCCGGACGTTTCCCTCTCGCCGCCACAAATCTTTATCGAAGGCCAGGCGTACGCGCTTTCGTTGGATGCTGCCCATTATCTCCGGGTGCTCGTTTCAAACTATGGCGAGAGGATGAGCGATCGCGAAGTCGTGAACGCCAGCGACTACCTGCAAATCAGCTTTCGCGATCGACCGCGTCTGAAGCCCCTTCGTGATTCTGTGCCCGGACCCGTAAAGGCCTGGATCGACTCCAACGAGTCAGGAACGAAGATTCGGAGGCCGGGATGAACCTATAGCAAAGCCTCATCCATGCTTGGGCGGGGACTTCGCGCATCACGGGAAAGTTGCTGGAAATGTTTTCGCATTGCTTCCAAGCCAACCTCACAATCATACCGATTTTCAAGTCTCGCGTGCATTGCCTTCTTGTATGATGGATCGGGTTTTCGAGACTTCTTAAGTCGAACGAATCCATCGACGGTGTGGTCGTAAAAGCGACGCATGAAAGCCCATGGTTTGACCCAGTCATATCCCCATCGGAGCACTGTCTCATCCGCGTGATGCTCGATAATTGCATCCTGCCGAAGTGGCGACCCCGAGAATTTTGGTGCTGGAAATGCGATTGTTCCACACAACTCATCCTTGGTTTTTCCTACAAATCCAATCGATCGTTGAAAGACATGAGCCATTTCGTGGGCAATCAAAGCTTCCAAGGAATCGTCGTCCATTTTGAAGCCGCAGATCTCCCACCGAAAATTCAATTGACGCCTTTCTTCACTTCCGATTGCACGGGAATCTCCCCACCAATCGCCCTGTAGTTCAACGCGGAATGTGTGCGGAGAAAACTGCTGCCAGTGCGTCTCAATGCTCCTACGGTCAGATTCCGGGATCGTTGCCCAGACGTTGAAAAATCTTTCCTGGAAGAAATCCACGTCAGATTCGCTGATCAAACACTTTTTACCATCAAAACCTTCGATG
>CAXBSB010000410.1:0-3233 GCA_963977965.1 uncultured Schlesneria sp. | reverse complement strand
ATCGAAATCTTGGAATTGACGTTCTCAAAGACTTTCGCGCAAGCCAACCTGAAGCAACAAAAGCTGACATGCACCCTTGCCCCGCGGTGACTCCAAATCCGTATTCCCCAGGAAGTGTGTGGCGGGTTAGGATTTCCTCCGAACAGAGATTCTGTCGAAAGGGAATCGAATGGGCAATTTGATCTCAGCAGGCGTCGCTTCGGCGGACACTCCATCGGATCGGATTAAGAATCGACGAACACAGCATCTATTTTTCCCAACGATTCTGAGCGTCGCTCTTGGCATATTCGGCGTTCAGGGTTTGAAAGCCGCTGACCCGCCGATTGCTCCTGCAACGGAAGAACGGTTTACCAGGGCGGATTATGAGAAGCATTTGAAAGAGCTGAAGAAGCGATTGCCGCACGAAGGCTTTTCGGTCGTGATTCAAAAGCCGTTTGTTGTGATCGGCGACGAACCTCTGGAAACAGTCCAGAAGCGGGCCGAGAGCACCGTCAAATGGGCGGTTGATCACTTGAAACGCGAGTACTTCAGTAAAGACCCGGAAGAAATTCTCGATATCTGGCTGTTTCAAGATGCCAACAGCTACGAAGAGCACACCAACCGGCTGACAAAGCATAAACCGTCGACACCGTATGGGTTCTACTCCTCCACAGACAAAGCGTTGTTTATGAATATCGCCACAGGAGGTGGAACGCTGGTACACGAGATTGTGCATCCGTTCATGGAGTCAAACTTTCCAGGTTGCCCGACATGGTTTAACGAAGGACTGGCCTCGCTCTACGAGCAGTCGAATGAACGCAACGGCCGAATCATCGGCATGACCAACTGGCGTCTGAAAGGTCTACAGACTGCCATCCGTAAAGATACCGTTCCATCGTTTGAAACATTGTGCCGCACGACGACTCGCGAATTCTACGACCGTGATAAAGGGACGAACTATTCGCAGGCGCGATACCTGTGCTACTACCTGCAGGAACGAGGGTTGCTTCGCAAATTTTTCCATGCGTTTCGCAGCAATGCGGCGGATGACCCCTCGGGGCTTGAGACGCTGAAGCTGATCCTGCGGGAAAATGATCTCGATGACTTCAAGGTCCGCTGGCAGGCCGAAGTCATGAAATTGAAGTTTGAGTGAGGAATGGCGAACTTGCCTTCCTGCGAAGTGTCCGTCTTCCAACTGATCGTATAGAATTCATCCAGACCGAACAGCATCACATTTTTGGAAAACGACAAGGACGCTTCATGCGACTGATCAAGGTGGCGGCCGCGGTGCTCAATACGACTCCGCTGGCATGGGACGCGAATCGCAAGGCGATCGTCGACGCCATTCATGAGGCACGGCGACAGCAGGTAGCCATCCTCTGCCTGCCGGAACTCTGCATTACCGGATACGGTTGCGAAGATGCGTTCCTCTCCAGCGGCACGCAGGCGATGGCACAAAAGCTCCTGCTGGAACTCGTCCCGGAAACACAAGGGATGGCGGTTTCGTTCGGGCTTCCCCTGCTGCATCGTGGAGCACTCTTCAACACCGCCGCCTTGGCCGTGGACGGGACTCTGCTGGGGATTGTCGCCAAGCAGCATCTGGCTGGCGAAGGCATTCACTACGAGCCTCGCTGGTTCAAGCGGTGGCCGAACAATGCTCGCGAGCAGGTCGAGATCGGTGGACAGGCCTTGCCGTTTGGCGACCTGCTATTTGATGTCGGAGACGTGCGAATCGGGTTCGAGATCTGTGAAGATGCGTGGGTCGCGAACCGACCGGGAGCCGAACTGGCTGAACGCGGTGTCGACATCATTCTGAATCCCAGTGCCAGCCACTTCGCATTCGGGAAGCATGGCGTCAGGCAGCGATTCGTGCTGGAGGGATCGCGAGCGTTCAGTGTTGGCTACGTCTATTCGAACCTGGTCGGGAATGAATCGGGACGGGCGATCTACGATGGTGGCGCCTTGATCGCTCAGGCAGGACGAATGCTCGCCGCGGGCCCTCGCTTCAGCTACGCCGATTCGGCGGTCACATGTGCCACTCTGGATATCGACGAGATCCGCATGGGGCGAGCCCGCACCGGAAGTTTCCGGCCGCTGATCGGAGATCCCAACGACAATGTCGTTCGTTCACCGTTTCAGTTCCAGAAGTCCAGCTACGTCGTCGAACGACCTCAACCTTTGCCGTGGGAAGTCGGCCCTGATCTGAAAGAGGAAGAGTTCGTTCGCGCGGTCTCGCTGGCGCTGTTCGATTATCTCAGAAAGAGTCGTTCGCGCGGATTTGTCGTTTCCATCAGTGGCGGGGCCGATTCAGCGGCCGTTTCGCTACTGTGTGCAATGCTGGTCGAGTTTGGAATTGCAGAACTGGGACGCGAACGCTTCCTGTCAAAACTGAGTTACATTCCACAGCTGAACGAAGCGAGCGACAATCGCGACGTTGTGCGCCGATTGCTGACCTGCATCTATCAGTCGACGAAAAACAGCACGGAAACGACTCTCAACGCGGCTCAAGCGGTCGCCGATGGGATTGGTGCGGAGTTTCATCAGTTCGATGTCGATCAACTGGTGACTGACTATGTGGCAATGGTCGCGAAGGCGCTGGGGCGTGAGATGACCTGGGAGAAAGATGACCTGGCGCTTCAGAATATTCAGGCACGCGTCAGGTCCCCTGGTGTCTGGATGATGGCCAACACTCGGCAGGCATTATTGCTGGCAACGAGTAATCGCAGCGAAGCGGCCGTCGGATATGCGACCATGGATGGTGACACGTCGGGAGGTTTGTCTCCCATCACAGGGATCGACAAAGCCTTCTTGCGACACTGGCTGCGCTGGATGGAATCGACGGGTCCTGCAGGGGATCGACCGCATCCCGAATTGACTCTCGTGAACGTTCAACCTCCGACGGCAGAACTGAGGCCGCATGAGTCTCACCAGACAGATGAAGATGACTTGATGCCCTATGACGTGCTGGATGCCATCGAACGCTCGTCCATCCGCGACAAGCGGACTCCGCTGGAAACGTTGTGGCACCTGCGTGAAACATTCCCTCAGTACGACTTAAAACAGGCTGGGTTCTGGGTCCGACGATTCTTCACGCTCTGGTGCCGAAACCAGTGGAAGCGAGAGCGGTTTGCTCCGTCATTCCATCTCGACGACGAAAGCCTCGATCCGAAGACCTGGTGCCGTTTCCCCATTCTGTCGGGTGGCTATGAACGTGAATTGAATGATCTCGACGCCTGGGTCATGGCCAATCTGCC
>CAXBSB010000409.1:0-3239 GCA_963977965.1 uncultured Schlesneria sp. | reverse complement strand
CTTCAAACCACGCGTGGTGGCAGCTTACTAAACACGGGCGGCCCAAAGCGGCGGCCCGTGGCACCCGGCACGGAGCAATTCATTGTGGATTCGGTTCGACCGTGATTTGCATCGCCGAAGCGTCACTTCGTCCCTGTTTGATAACTCCACTTAGCCATTCCATCTCGGCTCTTGTGCCTGTTGCGGCTTTGCCCGGCAATCTCTCTTTTAAGTGTCCTGTCTCAGCGAGAGAAAGTTGCAGTGCATCACGCAGTCTCGTTAACGTCCGAATCAACGATGTTCCTTTCACTTCTGAAATGACCAAACACCATTCACCATGTTTGATCAAGATCGCCTGTCTAATATCTTCCGGCGTTTGATCTTTACCGTCCGACTCCTGTTGGCAACCGCAATTACTACACCTGAATGCTTCCCACCAAGTGATTCGATTTTCTCGGACGGCTTGCCCAACAGCGATATCAACTGGAGACGAGCAAGACGGGCAAATTGACTTTATCTCAACCATTTCTTGATCTGCCCGTTTTGGCGATTTCGTTGATGCGGTGTCACCTGCCGTGACGTGGTCATCCACTGCCGAAATCTCCTGAAGTCACCCACTACAAATTTGACTTGCCCAAGCCATTTTAAGTGATTGTCCCGAAATTGGTTCAGTCATGCACGGTCTCAACATCAAAATGTGCAGAATATTCTGAGACGGGTGGCACGCCCAGACGCTTCGGGATGGGTTTGGTCTTTGGTGAATCCCCCCCGTTCGACGACTCAGGGCCGTGCCACACATTAGGACACGGGCACGCTCAGTCCTGTCAAACGCCGGCTTGAGATATCTTGCATGCGATATCCCTGTCTTGAAGCAAACCGGGCCACCTGCTGTTCTGGATGAGTTGCCGCTTCAGCGCGGGAGGCCTAAAGCGACCGCACGTGGCCCTCGGTGACCTTTCGGAATTGATCACTATGACCGAATTTCTTGCCTTCAGTCTTGAGAGTCTTTTGTCTATTTTTGATGATTGACACGTTCTTTTGCTGCCGATATAGTTTCCTAGGAAACCACATGAGGGGCATATGGCCACAAAAAAATCGAGCACGCTCGAAGATCACGCAGGATACTGGCTGCGGTTCGTCTCCAATCACGTTTCGCACGCTTTCGCGCGGAAGGTCGAGGCTCAAGGAGTCACGGTTGCAGAGTGGGTTCTCCTGCGGGAAATGCTTGACGCGGGGACTGCCAATCCGAGTCAGCTTGCGGATGCCGTTTGCCTGACGCGCGGGGCGGTTTCCAAGCTTGTAGAACGGCTTTGCCGCAAGAAGTTGGCTTTGCGTTCACCTTCGGAAGGTGACCAGCGCTATCAAACAGTCGAACTTACGGCTGCCGGAAAGCAACTTGTCCCAGTCCTGGCTCAGCTTGCGGACGAGAATGATCGCGAATTCTTCGGCCATCTGAAGCCAGAAGAGAAAACGCGATTGATGCATCTGCTCAAGGACATTGTCCGTCGGCATTGTTGGAAAGACTTGCCGGTGGATTGAATCCCGAGTCGCGAATCACAACTGAGAAAAACATGAACGCAGAACAAACACACGTTATTCAACGATGTGCCAAATGGGCATTGGATGGGGAGATCACCTTTCCTGAAATCGTCAGCAGGCTCGCCCAAATCGGGGTGGAACGGTATCACGCGGACTACAGCCGCCGTGAAATCACATATTACCTGGCGGATGGCGATTCGCTGGTTGTCGCTACGCCCCATCCGCCTCACTCAACGGCCACGGAGTTTTCAGCATTGGCCGTTGAAGCTGCGGTTCGCCAGAGTCAGAAGAATGAGCACACCTATCTGGACTTCATTCGGAAGACAATGGCAGCAGGATGTGTGGGATACTTCGTCCAGATCAGCGGCCGTCGTGTCGTCTACTTCGGGCGAAGCGGGGAAAGCCACGTTGAACATTTCCCATCGTCACCGGCCGACGTGACCACAACGTGAATGTAATGCTATGGCAGTCGAAGCGACAGGACGGCAATTGAACTTTTTGTCGTAAGTTTCGGAGGACCTGTAGGAAGTTTCGCACCGCTCGATGGACCGGAGCAGCTAGAGTTCAATGGTTCCGCAGCGAAATTCTGACTTTCCATCACATAGTGTCGACTTCTTGAGCGGTTTAGCTTTCCCGCTCAATAAACGTATGATCCACTCGCGCAAGCACTCGACACTTGGTGGCTCGGCCTCGGATCCGACCGGGAGCGAAGTGGAGCTTTCGGAGCAAGGGTGGGTAAGTATCCCACTCGCCACCGGAGCACACGCCGCTGCCGTTCGCAGTCGCGGCTGTCACTTCGCCCGATTCGTCTACTGTCAGGAAGTAGGCGATGCCGTCGTCGAAGGTATTGCAATCTTCGTAATCGTCCTGCAACGTGCCAGCGAGGTTACGCTCATGCACTTCACGCAAGAATTGGGGCACTTTCAACTGCTTTTGAATCTCTTTCAAATTTAGCGGACACGGATATTCATCGACAGAAATGTGTCGCCAGGCCGTGTAAAGCTCTTCATTAGCTTTGACGCTGAGCACTACCGCTGGTACCGGATGATCGAACTTGGGGAACACCTTTTCTTTCCCTGCTTTACCCTTGACGTATTTCGTTACCGAGCAAATGCGACCATTATCCCAGTAGGTTGTCGTTTCACCGGGTTTGCCCTCAATGTATTGACCGATGCTCCAGACCACGCCCCGATTGTAAGTCGTCACCTTGCCGTGCGGAATGCCGCCTTTGAGTTCCGATTCACGCCGCCAGTCATTCTCGAGGTAGACGTCATACTCCCAATCGATGTGGAAGGGGTAATCGCAGAAGATCCCGGTGCCGTCCTTCACGACTTGCTCGCGCTTCACATTCCAGGCATTGTGCACAATCAGTTGCTCACCGCGCACGAATTCAGCCTGGAGTTCCGGCGTTCCATCGTCGAAGAACTTCAGCCAAGGCCCGCGTTTATCACCTTTGACGGTGGTGAGTTGTTCGGCCAACTGTCCGTTCTCATGGTACAAGCGAATCGGTTCGGCAGCATAGCCGTCCTTGTTCTTGACGTAGCGTTTCTGGAGTGCGCCGCTGGGATAAAACCATTCGATGAGTCGGTTCTTGCCTTGCTTGGATTCCTTGCGTTTGACTTGTCCGCTGGGCCAGAAGTCCCCAGAGAGTTTGCCCGACTTGTAGAAAACACCATAACGAATACAGATCGGAAGAGCGTCGTGTAGGGAAAGAGTGTAGA
>CAXBSB010000408.1:0-3262 GCA_963977965.1 uncultured Schlesneria sp. | reverse complement strand
CAAACCGCCGATGATCGCGACATCGCCACCCAACCGAGACAACGATCTGGGTAGCGATGACTCCACTCTATGTCCCGCCCAGCTTCAAAAGGTGGATTGCCTTAAAGACGCACCAAGGAACTACTGGATTCGCTGAAGCTGGAATCGTAGAATTCAGGTCACGTCTTTTCCGTGCCTGGCGACTCGAAGTGTTTCATCGACGAAAGGGGGCCGGTATGTCTAAGTTTCGTTTGGAGCAAATACGCAACATTGTTCTTGTTGGTCATGGCGGGGTCGGCAAAACGACGCTCGCCGATCAGATGCTGTACAAGGCAGGGGTTGGGACCCGGCCGGGATCAGTCGACGACGGAACTAGTCTGCTGGATACCGACGACGAAGCCCGACAGCATCACTTTTCCATCTCGGCTGCGATGGTTCACTTCGAACATCACGGGATGCGGATCAATGTCATCGACACCCCTGGTTATCCCGACTTCGTGGGGCAGGTCATTTCCGCCGTCTGTGCAGCAGAAACAGCAATCATCACCGTTAATGCTGCTGCAGGGATTGAGGCCAACACGCGGCGAACGTTTGAACTCGCCGGCAAAGCACATCTCGCCCGGATGATTGTTCTCAACAAACTCGACCACGAGAACGTCGATTTCCCCCGATTGATCGCGACCATTCAAGAGACGTTTGGTTCCAACTGCATCCCGATGAATGTTCCCTGCGGTATCGGGGGCAGCTTCAAAGGAGTCAAGACAACGCTGGCGACGGGACCTGTCGAACAGAATGGAGCTGTCGTCAGCCCTGCTATGTACGGCGGAGCGATGATGGACGCCATCGTCGAAGCTGACGAAGAACTGATGGAACGCTACCTCGACGGACAGGAACTCAAGTCGGATGAAGTGTTAGGAGGAATCAACAAGGCCATCGGAGCGGGAACACTGATACCGATCTTCTGCGTCAGTGCCCGCTCCGGTGTGGGGGTGGCGGAGTTGATGGATGCCATTGCAGACTTCGCCCTGACTCCAGGAGAACTCGTCAGGCACGCCACGGCGGATAGCGGTCAGGACGTTGAAATCAGCACCAGCGCCGAGGCTCCTCTGGTGGCTCAAGTCTTCAAGACGCGGATCGATCCGTTTGTCTCAAAGATGAGTTTCATTCGTGTTTTGTCGGGGACACTGACCAAGGACTCGACCGTTCGCGATATGCGGACGGGTCGTGGCGTGAAGATTCACCAGTTGCTGGATGTCCAGGGGGGACAGGTCGAAGCTGTTGATGAAGCACATGCAGGCGATGTCGTTGTCGTCGCGAAAGTCGATGAGTTTCAGGTCGGAGATACCCTGGTGGGAGGTGATCGCTCGATGGTCCTGCCGACGATCGAGTTTCCGACGCCGATGATCGGCTTGGCGGTCGAGCCGAAGAGTCGCAGTGATCAGCAGAAGATCTCGGGTGCGCTGCACAAGATCGAAGAAGAAGATCCGACTTTCCGGATCACTCGCGATCCTCAGACGCATGAAATGGTGATGCGCGGAATGAGCGATCTGCACCTGCAGATTGTTCAGGAACGACTGCATAAACGCGACAAGGTTGATGTCGTCGTGCATGCTCCCAAGGTTCCGTATCGCGAAACGTGCAGCGGACGGGCCGAAGGTTCTTACCGTCACAAGAAGCAGTCGGGTGGTTCTGGTCAGTTTGCAGAAGTTCATCTGCGAGTCTATCCGCTGCCTCAAGACGTTGATCCGGAAACGTATTTCACACGTCAGCAATTCGAGAGCTTGAGGGAATTCCATTACGACAAGGAATTGAACTTCGCGTTCCTCGACTGCGTTTCGGGGGGATCCGTTCCCAACCAGTTCATTCCGGCGGTAGAGAAGGGGATACGCGAGCGGATGGAAAAAGGGGTGATTGCCGGGTACCAGGTCCAGGACATCGCCGTGGCGCTGTTCTTCGGTAAAGATCATCCCGTCGACAGCAATGAGGCGGCGTTTCGAACCGCGGCAAGTTGCTGTTTCCGCGATATCTTTCCGCAGGCTCGCCCCTGCCTGCTCGAACCTGTCATGCATCTGGAAGTCACTGTCCCGGCTGACCATGTCGGTTCGGTCACAAGTGACTTGAACACGCGTCGCGGTCGGATGGAAGGAATGGATCCTTTGCCGGGGAACATGACCATCGTCCAGGCTCGGGCACCTCAGTCCGAACTGGTGACATATGCCCGGTCGCTATCGAGTATGACCGGTGGGCAAGGTTCGTACTCGATGGAATTCAGCCATTACGAACAGGTCCCCCCGCATGAACAGCAGAAAATCGTTGCTTCGGCAAAGATGAAGCACGACGAAGAATAGTGCGTGTCGCGTCGGAACCTGGACACTGCTGATGATGGCATTGCCAGAGAGGACGGCTGCTTGTGGCCGTCCTCATGTCGTGGATCAGTAAACGATCCAAGTCCCAGGTGATACACCCCGGTCGGCCGCTCGTAACCGGACTCGTCAGAGTTCGGTGTCTGGATGATTCAAATGAACCCGAAGTCTCACGACTTCGGCTACGCTGGTTGATCAACTCTGTCGTATTTCGTTACTTGACGACCTCGTCACGGCTTTGCGTGTCGGATGTCGTCGCGTCCGGGGACGGTGTCGACGCAGGCTTCGCTCCTTTCTTCCAGTCTGCCACTTCTTGAGCACGTCGTTTCAGATAGACGAGCCAGCGCTGGGCCCAGACGAATTCCGTTGCCAGGATGGCCAGCCCGGCAGGAATAACGATCGTCGCTGGACCGGGAAGTATGATCATGGCAATGCCGACGATCAGGACTGACATGCCGAGCACGAAGACGATCAGTTTGCGAATGGGGCGAATGATCCCTGCTGAGGTCGCAGCAGGGACTGAAACCGTCGTGAGCTCGTTTTCTGAGGGAGGTGTTACGTCCATGACGTCATTTTACGAATGAAGATCGTTCGCAGAACAGTGGAGAAGTCACCGTCTTGATGTATGGCACGTCCGTGGGATCCTTGAAGTGGGATGGTGAGGCGGTGAGGCTCCCGCCGAACCGTCTTTGACGTAGGAAATGTCATAACCATTTGCGGCTCGGCGGGAGCCTCGCCGCCTCGCCCTCCTGTTTGTCTGTAAGACAGCCGATTGTTTGATTGGCAAGATGGCAGGCTATTAAAGCTTCTCACCCATGTTCCGATGCGACACGGAAAAGCGTCCTGCACCTACCGGCCAATCTGAGCTTCGCCGCGAAGTTCTTGACCGCGATTCAGCAGTTCCTGATTGGGAACCATCT
>CAXBSB010000407.1:0-3272 GCA_963977965.1 uncultured Schlesneria sp. | reverse complement strand
TCTTAAAGCCCAGGGTTGCTCACGAAGTGAGCTACCCTGGGTCTGGACGATCCCAACCGTGTACCCCAACGGGGTTCTGTCATCATTTTTGACGTAACCCATTCTGGGTAAATGAGTCTCCTGCACCCATTCCCTGGGTAGCCGCGAAACGCGGCAACCCAGGGCTATATGACGTAACTCCTTCGGAGTATTTGTGATGACAAGCTGCCCGAAATCAGTGTCATTGGCCTGACACCTGAAGGCCCAACGGGCCCGTTGGGCCGAAAAGCGTTCGGAATATCATCGCACCAAGACTTCGAAACCAATTTCAGAGTAATGTTCCTCAGGAGACGGAGGTCATCATGCGTCTTACATACCGGATACTGGCCCTGTTCACGTTGCTCGTTCCTGGCATTGCGATGGCCTGCCTGAATCTGACCTCAACCGATCTGGACGGAAATCGCAAATCTGCGCACCGAAAACACTCGACAGATAAATTCATCGAACAGTTAACTCATCGTCAGCCGAAATCGGTTCTCTTTCAGAAGATCAGAGAGCTACGGCAAAAATCCACCGCGAAACCCGACGATCTGGCTGTGCAGAATGACCTGGCGGTGTACCTGGCTCACGACGGCGAGTTGAACGAGGCGCTCGCGATCCTCAAGAAAATCGAAGAAGCAGAGCCGGGTCTTTACAACACGGCAACCAACCTGGGCACTGTCTACGAATTGAATGGCAACGTCGAAAAGGCGATCCACTGGATTCGCGAAGGTGTTTCCCGTAACCCGAAATCTCACGAAGGCTCAGAGTGGTTACACGTCAGAATTCTTGAAGTAAAACAGCATCTCGCGAAAGACCCCGAGTGGCTGAAAACACATTCTGTCCTGGGCGTGGATTTTGGAAACGGACCGAAGCCGCAGCTTCCTGAAAACTTCGATGGTACAGGTCAGAAGCTGACACTGGAAACATTGACCCAACACCTGGATTACCAGTTGGGTGAACGAGTCCCTCTGGTTGATCCACCTGATGCAATCGTCGGGGATCTGTTGTTCGATTATGCCAACTGCAAAGCGCTGAGTGGTGACATCGAACTGGCAATATCCCTGCTGACTCTCGCAGAATCGTATGGCGCCCCTCAAAGCCAGATACTCACAACACGTCGCTCCAGTCTGCAATCAGTCATCGTGCAATCGTATCTGCCCATGATCGCGTTCGGCGTCATTGCCTTACTCGGCCTGGTTGCAATGATTCTGGTGGCCTATCGCACAAGACTGCGGAGAAGACTGAACAGCAATCCGACCGAGCCACAAATGAATAATTGAATCTGCAATATCGCTTTGGATCGACACCAACAACTCGAACGAGGTATCGTGATCACCGAAAGACGGGAGAAGACATCGTGAGTGTCATGTTTGAAGATGATATTGTTAACATCATGACTTTATGGCGATGAAAACAATGTTACACACCAACATGTTTGAATACTTATTTTCCGTGATCGAACGCGAAGTGATTGCGGCATTCAGCGAGCCCGATGCCGACTCAACATCTTCACCGCCGAATGACGTTCATCAAGTGTGTCATCTGCTTCTTCACGAAGCCTCGACGCCATTAAGAGGGCGGTGCTGGCTGTGGTTGCTTGAAGCCTACGACAAGCAACACAACCAACCCGATGTAAAGGAATCGGCAAAACAGGTTTTGTCACGTGTATGCAGTGACACGCGAGACATATCCCTCTTTTTTGACGGTCTGCGGGCAATTATTCATGCTTGCCGTAACCCGAAGCCGGTCCCCGACGTCAATGTTGTAGTGTCGAAGCCACCAGCACTGTTTTCTAGTGAAGTGGCCCAGGTGTCAGCTCTAACCTCGTCAAATGCGACGGAACGCTATCTCGCCTACAGTGCTTTCGCTGCATCCTCGTCAACATCTTGCAATTCAGCCGGGGCCATTGCTCAAGCTGCCCAAAACGAAACGGATCCAATTCTACGTCATCTAGCCAAAGCTGCGCTGCAGCAAGTAGGAAAATAGCGGTAGACACCCAGATGTGCCGCGGGGTGACCCAGGTTGGGCGTCTTCGGCATACCTGGGTCGCAAAGCGACGAGAAGTTTACCCGTTATCCAACTTCAAGCTGGCTGTGACTTCGTCACGCTGATAGCCAAATCGGCCATCGTGGCGACATTGCTGGTGCCCACACGTCCCTGGCGCTCATCGACAACCCGACAGCAATTCGCGAAGCAACCGCGGTTGCGTGGCGGGATCGGCCACAAACACGCCGCAATTCCCTTCTTGAATCAATGAGCCTTGGTTGGTGATTCCAACCGTGAAAAGGAGTGGTTCCTGTTCCGTATGGTCAGCGAACGGTATCACCTTGCCGGTTGCCAGATCGACACTCACTGTCAGGTCACTCACACCGCTGCGACTGCTCTGCATCTCGATTGCAGCAAATTTTTCTTCTTCCGATACTTCGAAGCGTGCCAGCGTGTAGCCATCAGGAAAATCATAGCACCGCTTCACTTGACCATTCGTCACTTCGAATAACGAAAGTGATTCTGAGGCGTACTCGACGACCAGAGCCATGCGCATCACAGGTCCGATAAGAGTTCGTGGTACATGGACTTTCGCGACCCTCGCTTTCGATTCACCATGGCGCGGCGGAAACATGGCCTCGCTGACCAGCCAGTACGTCCGTCCGGTAACGCTCGCGTCCTGCTCGGAGACGCTGAACAGCGACTTGCCGATGGCTTGCGACACGATAATGCGATCCTGAACCGAACCGTGTGACAACAAATGTGTGCGAGGATTCGCCTCCGTCACGTCGATCGTTGCGAAACCGTTTCCTTCGCTAGTCAGCCAGTTCATTTTCTCGGTGCCATTTGCAGCGATCGGTCTGTCCTGCCTGGCACGGACGATTCCGTCTCGTGGCTCGAAATCGCACGGGATTTTTCTGTGGACGGCAACCATCTCTGGCAGGGAAAAATCAATGTCATGACATTCGCGCCGAAGGCGTTCGACTTTTGCATCCTCGGCAACAATGGAAAAGCAGTCCTTGGATTGGATACGAAGATGCTTCAGTACGGCTGGGCGAAGTAAAGTGCATCTGGCCTGGTCAGACTTCGTATCAATTGCCACGATCGCGATTGCGGATTCATCGGTGATCGGCAATCCCGGTGCTGCAAACGGTACGTTGGCTGGCTTGCCCTTCGATCCCGCTCCAATCACTGCACAATACCAGCGACCGGTAAACCACGAGTCCAGGATACGGTGCCCCTGGTCGCCAATCTGTTGACTTCGT
>CAXBSB010000406.1:0-3276 GCA_963977965.1 uncultured Schlesneria sp. | reverse complement strand
AAGGCCATTCATCGTGAGCACATGCTCCACTGCTTCCCCAATTTCGTTCCGGGGATCTTTCAATACGGTGATACTCCAGATATCGCGGCACTGATCGCCCCTAGACCACTCTTGCTGAATTTCGGCGAAACTGACAGCGGTAGTCCGATCGATGAGGTCCGAGCGGGTCTTCCGATCATCCAGCGAGCATACGACAGCATGCACGCTGGACAAAACTTCGCAGCCTACATCGAAGAGAAGACAGGCCACATCCTGTCGGACGAGATGTGGCGACACACAAAAGGATGGTTCGCAAAGCACCTGCGAGGTTAGTGCGGGTCGCACTTCCGTGTCGCGTCGAAACATGGGATCGACGCTGTAGTTTGATGTCCGCGGGATGCCACACTTAACCGGAATGCGATTGAGCCACACTTCGTCATGTTGGCTTGGAGGGCTTCCACTCGTCCTGTCGCAGATCGTTATTGCGATATAGCTCGATCAACCGTTCCAGCATTTCGATGTCGCAGCGGAACTGTTCGCCACGTTCTGTGTCGGCCATCTTGCGCGGGCGATCCCACTCGCGAATCACCGCAACACTCGGAACGATATCGATTCCTTCTCGAACGGCGGCATCGACCGATTCGAAATGATGATGTCGGGCAAGCAACGTACGATCAGATTCCAGCACCAGCGTATAACCATGATCGCCATAGGCTTCTGAAAACGCTCCATCGATCGTGATCGCCTTGCCGCTGCGCTTCAGGGGGGATTCTCCATCCTCAATCTTCACAGGAACATGGCCGTTTACGATCAACCCGTGATCACGATCCACATCGAATTCTGCCAGTACTTTCTCACAGAACCAAGGTTCATGGATGAGCGCGAAGTACGGATCCTTGGTTTCGTGATGAGGCTTCTTGTCAGCGATGAAATCTCGTTCGAGAGTTGTAATGCGATCTTTCCCGAAGAGAGGCGATCGCGGGCCGCTCCATAGATACCACAGGAAATCCAGGTGCTTTTGCTGGCGCTGCTCGACCGCCCAGGCCACAACTCGCTCAATGGCATCGAACATCGGCTTGCCACTCAACCAGCCACCATCGATCGGCATCGGCAGAAACTCACCCTGGCTGTTGCAGGGGACGCAACCATGGAAAATCAGATGATCGTCGCGTCGCAGGTACATCGCGCCATTGCCAACAATGTACTTCAAGTGATCGTTGAGTTTCTGACTACTCAAGAAGGAATGCTTCAGTCGTGAAAGACACAGCTCTTCCTGAGGCGTCAGTTCGTAGGGATTTTCTGGATCGATCGTTGGCAGATAGGAATCTCGAAGCGGATACGTCTGGCCATCAACAGTAATGGTCCCCTGCTCGAAATTGATGTGGTGCAGCAGTCGACGATGATCGATGTCCCATTCGGGATTGCGAGAGATCATCTGGCCTTCCAGTTTGAACTGCATAATCGCCGCAGCTTTTTGCATTCTCGCTACGATCACGTCCGAGCGCATCCCACTCGACTTCGGCATAAAGATTGTTGCCGGATCGTCGACGTAGACCATTCGGGCAAGGTGCTCCAGTGGAGTCAGCGGGATGCTGTAACCTTCGTCAAGCTGCCCCAATCGTCGGTATCTCAACGAAACTCGTAGCACATGACAGATCAAGGCTTCGTGCCCCAGCCCTGCCCCAACCCATGCCATGTCATGGTTTCCCCAAATAAAGGACACGTTTGGCTGGTCACGCAGATAATCGACCACTCGATCCCCGCGAGGCCCGCGGTCCCAGCAGTCGCCTCCAATAATCAATTCGTAAATCGCCAGGTTTCGAATCAATCGCCCGGTGATATGGATCAGGTGCAGAGCCCGTCCTCGCCTGAGCAGTTCGTCGACAATCGCTTCGACGAATTCCCGGCCTCGTTCGTTTGAGGGCTCATGCAACATTTCTGCAAACAGGTGAGTGTACTCTCGGGGAAATACCTGCATCGCCCGTTTCAGGCTGTACCGCGACGCCAGAACGCGAACCAGTTCGAACTGATGCTTCAAGGCTCGTCGGGCAAATACCCGCAATTCTTCGGTATCAGTCAATGTCTGCTTCAATCGCTCGGTGACTTCCGCAGGATAGAAGATCAGCGTGAGAAACTCCGAGAACTCGCGAGGCTCCATCCGATCCTTGAACAGGCGTTCAACGAGCGGCCGCAATGTTCCCGATGCGTTATTGATGACGTGACGCAGTTTCTTGTCTTCACCATGAATGTCGCTGATCACATGCACCGTCCCCTTGGGGAGCGTCAGAACAGCGGACAAACGAGCGATTTCGGCTAGGGCGGAGTCGATATTGGGAAACTGTTGAGCGAGGGCACGCAGAAGAGTCAGTTCGTAACGAGTGGGCTTATCTTCGCGCAGTCCACGCAGTTCCAGTGGTTCGCGATCCGAATTCGTCATGTGTCATTTTCCAGGCAGCAAAAAGTCTTCGAAGTTCCAGGCGAACTTCGTTTCGGTCGGAATTCTATCCGTTTTGGATCTTCTGCGGGAGGAATGACGTCACCTACGGTGCAGATGCATTTCCTCTGACCATGACCGCCTTCAATGCAAATCGCAAGAATTTTGATTGCCTTAAACAAAAAATCTTCGTTAGACTTAAGGATATGGATACATTCACTCGAAATGTCGAAGAAATGAATTCCCACGACCGGCACTTGCTGGAAAATGTGATTGGTCGCCCGTTGCATGAAGATCAGCAACTCGTCATTCAAGTTGTTGACCGCAAACTGACGCAGGCAAGTAATCCACCGGAAGGCAGCACTGCAGACGCATGTGGAACGTCCTTGCCTGACTGGTGCAATGTATATGCCGGACTATCAGATCAGGAGATCGCTGCAATTGAGCAAACGATCCTGAAAAGATCTCAATTGTGTCGACCACCGATGTGATGCGATGGACGAAGCGCGGCTGGCGGTTCTTCGCTGAAGATCAAGACGGCTTGTAGGACGGACAACCCTAATCCTGTCCGTCTCCATTCGACAGTTGACGAGGGGGGGAAAAGAGAGACGGACACGATTACGATTGTCCGTCCTACCGGTGGTTGGACTACCGACCGCAAGATTTGTCCGTGGGACGCGACACGGGAGTGCGACCGGCACTAGAGCGCATCCCATTTAAGTGTGGCATCCCGTGGGTATTATACTGCAGCGTCTGACCAGGGCGAGCAGTGAACCTCGATGGCATGTTCGACTACTCGATTGTCGAAGTCTTCCTTCGTGCTCTTCGTGTGCTTCGTGGTAGATCACTCGTCCTTCGCAAGA
>CAXBSB010000405.1:0-3298 GCA_963977965.1 uncultured Schlesneria sp. | reverse complement strand
CTTCCTGCCCAGTTTCAAAAAGGCAATGGCCCAATTTCGATGCCCTTGAAAAGTTGACGCAAACGACGTTTCATGAGCCGAAACACTGCGGTTGATTTCGCGATAGATCGTTGGATCGCGGCATTCACGACTTCGCGTCAATTTAGGATATCCCTGCATGACCACGGAAACGAAACGCAACGAACTGGCAACCGTAGGCGCGGGATGCTTCTGGTGCGTCGAAGCGGTCTTCGAACAGCTTCGCGGAGTGACATCTGTCACTTCTGGTTACGCCGGCGGAAATGTTGATGACCCGACGTACGAGCAGGTCTGCACCGGTCGTACGGGGCACGCAGAAGTCATCCAGATTGCCTTCGATCCTCAGATCATCACGTTTGAAAACTTGCTTGATGTCTTCTTTGCGGTCCATGATCCGACAACCTTGAACCGTCAGGGAGCCGATGTCGGTACGCAATATCGTTCCGTCATTTTCTTTCACTCCACAGAACAGCACGAACAGGCAATCCGCAAAATTGCCGAACTGAATTCGGCTCATAAATTCGCCAACCCGATCGTGACGGAACTGGCACCATTCACACAGTTTTTTCCTGCTGAACGCTATCACCAGGGATATTTTCGCAGTAACGGAAGCCAGCCCTATTGTCAGCGAGTGGTCTCACCCAAGGTTGCAAAATTCCGCAGCAAGTTCTCGGATCAGCTTAAAGACTGAAGGCCTTTTCCTAATTGATCTTACTCAAGTTCGGCAGTGGATTTGCTACCATTGCTGCACACGGTCGCAAGTCATTTTGTGGCGGGAACAATCGACGCGTGACGCTCGAACAAATCGTCGGTAGAATGAGGCGGTTTTCGAGAAACCGATTTGCAGCCGATCTGTGTTCCTGTCGTGATTGCGCCAGGGAAGATTTCGGGCTGATTACTGATTGAATTGCGGAAAGGATTCCTCCGTCATGGCGGACACCGCTGCCCCTGCTGATGCTCCTCAAGTTCGTCCGTTTGCCCATTTGCATTGCCACACGCATTACAGCCTGCTCGACGGGGCCAACCGCATTGATCAGGTTGTGAAGAAGGTGAAGGGAGCCGGGATGAATGCCCTGGCCATCACCGATCACGGCAACCTCTACGGGGCTCTCGAATTCTACAACGAATGTCGAGGGGCCGGGATCAATCCTGTGCTGGGCCTCGAAGCCTACATTGCTCCGGGATCCCGGTTCGATAAAGCGGGGGCTTCCCGCGTCAAGGAAGCCAGCTATCACCTGACACTGCTGGCGATGAATCGGGTCGGTTTTCAAAACCTGGTCAAACTCTCCTCCGCATCGTTCCTTGAAGGGTTTTACTACAAACCTCGCATCGACAAAGAACTGCTGCAGGCTCACAACGAAGGTTTGATCCTGCTGACAGGTTGCGCCGCGGGTGAATTGTCGCAACTGTTACTCGGCGGGAAAGATGAAGAGGCCGAGAAGCTGGTGCACTGGTACACCAAGGTGTTCGGTGATCGCGTTTACATGGAAATCCAGAACGCCGACTTCGCCATTCAGAAGCAATGCATGGACATGACCGTCGATCTGGCCAATCGAATGGGCCTGCCACTGGTCGCCACGAACGACGCGCACTATCTGAATCAGTCCGATGCCGCGATGCATGATGTGCTGCTTTGCGTGAACACGAAGACGGAACGGTCTGACACCAAACGCATGAAGATGGATTCGGACCAGCTCTTCGTTCGAACTCCCGATGAAATGTACATCGCATTTCCGGGTTTTGAAGATGCGGTCGCCCGTTCACAGGAAATAGCCGATCGCGTCGACATTCAGCTCGATCTCAAGTCGCGCCACTACCCTGTTTTTCAGCCCCCCGAGAACAAGAAAGATATCGAATACCTGCGCGAGTTGTGCGAAGAAGGGATGAAGTTCCGTTATGGCGAAGAGAACATTACTCAGGCTCAGCGTGACCGAATGGCGTTCGAGCTTTCGGTCATCGAAAAGATGGGCTATGCGAGTTACTTCCTGATCGTGTGGGACTTCGTCCGATTCGCCGTTGAACAGGGAATCCCGTGCAGCGCGAGAGGTTCTGCATGTGGCGCCCTTGTGGCCTACGTACTGCGACTCAGTCACGTCTGTCCGCTGGAGTACGATCTGCTGTTCGAACGATTCCTTGACCCCAGTCGAACCGAACCCCCCGATATCGATATCGACTTCTGTCGTGATCGTCGACAGGCAGTAATCGACTATACAAAGCAGAAATACGGCTCCTCAAACGTTTCGCAGATCGGCACATTCGGAACGTTAAAAGCAAAAGCGGCGATTCGAGACGTTGCTCGAGTCCTTTCGGTCTCCCCGAAGGATGTCGACGTCATCGCCAAAATGGTTCCAGAGACGCTCAATATCACGCTGGACGAAGCGATCAAGGAAAGTTCTGAGCTGAAGGCGCTGTACGACAACGATCCGAAAGTCCGCGAGATCCTCGACATCGCTAGGCAGATCGAGGGACTGGCCCGCAGTGCGGGAACTCACGCGGCCGGTGTCGTGGTATCAGACCGCCCGATCTCGGAATACATTCCGCTGCAGACGATCACAGGCAAGTCGGACATCATCACGCAATGGGAAGGTCCAACGGTCGAAAAAGCCGGCTTGCTGAAGATGGACTTCCTCGGTTTGCGCAATCTGACGATCCTCGACAAAGCGGTCAAGAACGTTAAGAAGCATCGCGGGATAGAAATCGATCCGGTCAAACTTCCGCTGGATGATCGAGCCACATTTGCACTGCTTCAGCGCGGCGAAACCAAAGGGATCTTTCAGTTGGAATCGGGCGGAATGCGCGACCTGCTGACCAAGATGAAACCAGACAAATTCGCCGACATCATCGCCACATCCGCTCTGTACCGTCCCGGCCCGCTGGAAGGGGGGATGGTGATGACCTACGTCGATGTGAAGCACAAACGCCTGCCGTTGCCTCGCGTCCATCCGATCGTCGATGGGATCCTGGACGAGACCTACGGCGTGATGGTGTACCAGGAACAGGTCATGCGGATCCTGAACCGGCTGGGGGGCATCGAACTTCCTCAGTCGTATCAGTGCATCAAGGCGATCAGCAAGAAAAAGCTGGAAACAATCGCAAAGTACCGCGAGCAGTTTCTGAAAGGAGCTGTCGCCAACAACTACTCAGAGCAAAAGGCAATTGAACTTTTCGGCATGATCGAAAAGTTTGCAGGTTACGGTTTCAACAAGTCACACTCGACCGCCTATGGGGCCGTGGCCTATCAGACGGCATACCTGAAGGCTCATTATCCTCCCGAATTCAT
>CAXBSB010000404.1:0-3322 GCA_963977965.1 uncultured Schlesneria sp. | reverse complement strand
TCACGGCCCCGGAGTCACGATGTTTCAGACAGGAACGCAGATTGCCGGTCGCCCCAGTATTGGAGCGTGGCTCAGCTATGGCCTTGGACAGGACAATCAGAACCTGCCGGCCTTTGTCGTCCTCATTACGCGAGACAAAAGCGGCCAGCCGCTGGGTGCTCATCTGTGGGGCAGTGGGTTCCTGCCGACCCGGCACCAGGGAGTTCTGTTTCGAGCGGCTCAGGATCCCGTTCTGTACCTCGGAAATCCAGCGGGAGTTGATGCAGCCAGTCGACGAGGCTTGCTGGATCGGCTGCGCGAGCTGCATGAGCATCAGTATCAACAGATGCCGGATCCTGAAATCCGATCGCGGATCGATCACTACGAAATGGCCTATGCCATGCAGTCCAGTGTGCCCGAAGCGACCGGGACCGCAGGAGAACCGCAGCATGTGCTGGACAGTTACGGACCAGATGTCTCCAGGCCAGGCACATTTGCAGCAAATTGCCTGCAGGCTCGGCGACTGGCAGAGCGTGGAGTGCGATTTATTCAGCTGTATCACCAGGACTGGGACCACCACGGTGGCCTGCCGGGTGCGCTGCCGAAGTTATGTCAGGAAACAGACCAGCCAGCGGCCGCCCTGATCCGTGACCTGCGAGCTCGGGGCCTGCTGGACGAGACTTTGGTCGTCTGGGGTGGTGAATTCGGTCGGACAAATTATTGTCAGGGTCGAATTCAGGCTAACTTCGGACGCGACCATCATCCTCGCTGCTTCAGCGTCTGGCTGGCAGGTGGTGGAGTCAAAGCTGGCACGGTGTATGGCGAAACGTGCGAGTTTGGATACAACGTCGTTTCAGACGGAGTTCACATTCATGATCTGCAGGCAACGATGCTGCATCTGCTGGGAATTGACCATGAACGCCTGACATGGAAGTTCCAGGGTCGTCGCTATCGCCTGACCGACGTACATGGTCGACTGGTTAACGGAATTATCTCCTGACCGGCCATGCTCCACCTTGCTGGTACCAGATACTGCCACGAAGACACTCTGACGCTCGGCATCGAAAGAATCTGCAGACAACTCTCTGGTGACCCTGGCACCATGCCCTTCACTGTAACCGTGGCCCTCCTGACACCGACCACAACACTGGTCGCCGGGGCTTCAGCCCGGGCACGAACTTCTCGTCACCCTCGAAATCCTCAGTGTTTCTTAATCCGAACTTGAATCACCCTTGCGTGGTTCTGTGTATGTGATTTCCAGCGTTTATTGGAGATTCGGGCTGATTCTCGATGCAGATTTGTAGCCAAATATTTTTGAAAAGTTTCCTGGACCTGTTTTGGTCTTCTGCTACAAATCCCGCATGAGCAAGTCAAAGCCACGAAAAGTGCACATCGCTGAGATCAGAAACACTCGTAACGGTGTCACGTACACGTCGTTCTATCTGCGGCGTACGTTTCGTGAAGGCGGACAGGTCAAGCATGAGACGCTCGGCAATCTCAGCGATCTACCACGGGATCTCATTGCACTCATGAAACAGCGACTCGCTCAAAACGAACCGATCAGCGGCGTTGGCGAGAAGATATCCATTGTGCGCAGCCTGCCTCATGGAAATGTCAACGCAGTGCTGACCATGATGCGAAGCATCGGTATGGAGTCGTTGCTTGCATCGCGGCCGTGCCGTGAACGAGATCTTGTGATCGCGATGATTGCTGATCGAGTCATCTCGCCGGGCTCAAAACTGAGTTGTTCACGCGGTATGAGTGATGAGACCGCTCAAAACACACTGGCCGAAGAACTGGGGCTTGATGATGTCAATGTTCATGAACTTTACGGTGCCATGGACTGGCTGCTGGAACGACAGAATCGCATCGAAAACAAACTCGCAAAGAAACATCTGAAAGGCGGATTGCTTGTTTTGTTCGATGTCTCGTCCAGTTACTACTCTGGAAAGAAATCGAGCCTTCGTCAATACGGATACAGTCGAGATCATCGTGCCGACCGACCGCAGATCGTGTACGGTTTGTTGTGTGATGCGGAAGGCCGTCCGATCTCAATCGAAGTTCTGCCGGGCAACACGGCCGATCCGAATGCGTTCAGCAATCTTGTGCAGCGAGTCCGCGAGCGATTTGGTATCGAACGAGTGATCTTTGTTGGCGATCGCGGCATGATTACGTCGAAACGGATCGACGACGACCTTCGTAACACTCAAGGTCTGGACTGGATTTCTGCCCTGCGAACAGAGGGAATTCGCTCGCTGGTGGACGCTGGGAAGGTCGCACGTTCGCTGTTCGATGAGAAGGATCTGGCGGAGATCAGTGCAGAGGAAATTTTCCCTGGCGAACGTCTGGTGGTGTGTCGTAATCCCATTCTCGCCGACGAACGTGCTCGCAAACGTGATGAGCTTTTGAAGGCCACTGAAAAGGATCTGGATGTGATTGTTCGCGCGACTCAGCGCAAGAACAATCCGCTGCGGGGAAAGGAACAAATCGGCCTGCGAGTTGGTCGCGTGATCGGTCAGAGGAAGATGGAAAAGCACTTTAAACTGACGATCACGGAAACCAGTTTCAGTTATGCTCGGCGCGAGGAAAAGATCCAGGCAGAAGCGGCGCTCGATGGCTTGTACGTCATTCGTTCGAGTGTTCCAAAAGAATCAATGACTGCGGATCAGTTGGTGTCAACCTACAAAAATCTTTCCAAAGTGGAGCGTGCGTTTCGAAGCATGAAGTCCGTGGATCTGCATGTGCGTCCGATCTATCATTTTAACGATGATCGCATTCGTGCTCATGTATTCCTGTGCATGCTGGCTTACTACGTCGAATGGCATCTTCGCGATCGTCTGCGTGAGCTTCTGTTTGATGATGACGATCGGGAGGCTGCTCAGAAGTCGCGTCGTTCGGTTGTGGCTCCGGCCAAGCGATCGAAGTCAGCTCGTGAGAAGGATGCGACTCTTCGCACAGCATCCGGGCTTCCGGTGCAGAGCTTTCAGGATCTGCTGAAGGATTTGGCGACACTCAATCGCAACACGGTGCGTCTGGAATCCAGCGGCGCTGAATTCAAACAACTTACAGAGGCCACCGCCCTGCAACGCCGCGTCTACGAACTACTTTCGACGCCGCCGGCATCCGAACGCGGTCCAAAAGCGGCGTAGCCAAAGCCGTGCATCTCCGCGCGCTGCATTCCAGCTCGGAATCCCAGCAATACATCGACTCAAACCGCGAAAATCACTCGTTGAGAGTCGCTCAAGTTCGGCTTAATGGACCGACTCCGGCTGTGGTCGTCATCTGCAGAGGATACTTCTGCAGCAGTTCACGAATCTGATCCTCAGTGATGCTGCGGATGATT
>CAXBSB010000403.1:0-3326 GCA_963977965.1 uncultured Schlesneria sp. | reverse complement strand
GCGAACTGGAAGAACTGTTCGGGGTGATGAAAGCCCACTTTACGCTACGGTCCGACGAAGACCGGGAATATTCGATCGAGCTCGATCCTCGAACCGTAACCGGGGAACGGCTGGAGCGCCTTCAGAAAATGGGATTCAACCGTTTCAGTCTTGGCGTTCAAGATTTCGACCCGAAAGTACAAGAAGCAGTCAACAGACTCCAGTCCGAGGCCGATACCCTTGATCTGATCCGCCATGCGCGAGCGATCGGAATTGACAGTATCAGCGTAGATTTAATTTATGGTCTGCCACGACAGACCGTGGAAAGCTTCAAGACTACTCTCGATAAAATAATCACAGCCAGGCCCGATCGCATTGCGGCCTACAGCTATGCCCATCTTCCTCATCTATTCAAGGCGCAAAGACAGATCAAAATCGCCGATCTATTGACTCCAGCAGACAAACTTGGATTGTTGGGCCTGACCGTTGAGACGCTTACCGGAGCCGGATACGTATACATCGGAATGGACCACTTCGCGCTTCCGACCGACGAACTCGTTCGCGCACAAGTCAACGGAACACTACAAAGAAACTTTCAGGGCTACTCAACCCGCGCAGAATGCGACCTGATCGCGCTTGGCGTCAGTTCGATCTCGAAAGTCGGCGATACCTATGCCCAGAACGCCAAAACCTTGCCCGAATATTACCGCCTTATCGAGGCGGGCGGATTGGCAATTCGGAAGGGTGTAGCCCTTTCTCCGGACGATCGCTTGCGACGTGATGTCATCCAGTCGCTGATGTGTGCGACACGCCTCGAATTTTCCGCAATCGAAGCGCGTTACTGCATTGAGTTCGAGACCTATTTTTCCAAGGAACTTTCGTCTCTTGAAGCCTTGGAGAAGGATGGGCTCGTGATTTGCGCAGATCGGGCAATCTCGATCACGCCACGCGGTCGGCTCTTAATGCGGAATGTAGCGATGCTATTCGATGCCCATCTTGCTGCCGGCTCGTCAGCGGGTAGCCAGCCACGATTTTCCCGCGTTGTCTAAGCGGTTTGGCGCAACACCAATCGGGTTCCCTCCGGGCCTGTGACCACAATAGAACTTTGGCCCTGTGTGTGCGACTCGTAGATGTGGTCCACGCCGAGAATTTCGAATTTGGCTGCTCGGGACGGGAGGTCTTCGCACTCGAAAGAGAGCCAGAAGTCGCCGAATTCCTGATCAGGGTAAAAGCCCAAATTCAGCGTGTTGCTTATAACGGCCATTCTCGGAGGTGTCTCATCCGTCAGATCAAGGGCTATCAACCCCAGACTCTCCCAGAATTCGGGTGAGCCGATGGATCTGCCGAAGGCTATCTCGGCAAACCAGCCGGCATGTGACTCGGCGTGGGCTTGCGGTGAATGGGTGAGAGCCTCGATGAGACGAATTCCAATGCCATTGGGCAGTCGGCCGTTAAGGCTGTTGAATTGCTCTACGCCGACGGTGGCCGTGTCGATCTTAAGACCCAAATGACGGAGCGTGTCGACATGTTTGCCCAGTTCCTCGCACACGAAGACAAGGGTAGGGCGATCAATCCCATGGGGCCAAAGTCCGATGGAAATACGCCCATCACCGACCACCACGTGCCTGGTCTCCTCCGATCCTGTATCGGGTGCGAGGCGAAATCCCAGACGTGAATAGAACTCCCATGAAGCGCGGGGCGAAGTGCAAGGTATCGCAATTTCGACAAAACGCCCTAGCAATCATCCTCCTGGCCTGACTGTCTGACCTGCTGGCATCCTGACGCGTTGGGGTGTCAGCCACCAGATGGCCGCAGCGGCGACGGCGGTAATGGAGATGAAACTGGTCAATGGAATGGGAGTGTTCGTGCCCGCGTTTGCCATCAGTTGAACCGCACCGGCGCCGATGATCTGTTGGGCGAATCCCAAAAGTCCGGATGCCGCACCGGCATGGCGCTCCGCGCGTGCGACGCCTGCTGCCGTGAGATTGGGCAGTGTCAGCCCTTGCGCAAAGCCGATGATGCACCAGGGCAGAAACAGGAAGGACGGATGCCACAAGCCGGCCAACGCAAACAGGACCCCGAAAAGGGCGCCTATCGTCTGGAGAGCTATTCCATAGGTGATAAGGCGCTCAAGACCTAGGCGGAAGGAGTTCCGCGTCGTGTACCAGTTGCCAAAAAAATAACTCAGCGAAATCAGGATATACCAAGCCCCGTACTCGGTGCTGGTGCGTCCCATATGACGGAACAGGTAAGGGACGAGCGAGACGAAGACGAAGAAAATGGCATACAGAACGCCGGTCTGCAGTGCGTAGCCAAGAAACGCCCTGTCGCGGGTCAGCTGCATCGAAGCGCCGACAAGACTTTGGGAGTCCGTTCCGGCCTGCAAAGCGCGCGTTTCCGGCAGCCACCGCCAGGCACTGGCACCAATGCCGATGGCGAGGACAGCCTGTATGGCGAACACAACCCGCCAGCCCAGCAGATCGCCCAATACACCGCCGAGAGCGGGTGACAATGCATTGGCGAGGGCCATCACCATGGTGATTGTCGCGAGACGCAGCGCCATGTGTTCCCGCGCGTACAGGTCGCCAAGTGTGGCGCGAGCGACGGTGACCCCCGCCGATGTGCCCAGAGCGGAAACGACTCGGCCGGTCGTCAGCAGACCGACGGAGGTGGCAAACCAAGCAATCATTACTCCCGTCAGGTAGACCAGCAATCCCGTGAGTATGATCGGACGCCGGCCGTAGCGGTCCGACAAGGGTCCGTAGGCGTAAAGACCCACGGCATAGGCCACAAGCGCAGCCGTCACCGTGCCGCTCGCGGCCGCCACGCTGACGTGAAAGTCCGCCCGCGCCAATGGCAGCACGGGCATGTAAATGCCCAGAGAGATTGGCCCGATGGCGGCGATGGCGGCCAGCAGGAAGGTCAGGCCGCGCTCAGACAGCGCTGGCCTGCTCAACTCATCAGGCCGCCCATGCATAGATACTTCAGTTCCGTGTAGTCGAGGATGCCGTGTCGAGAGCCTTCACGGCCGACGCCGGATTCCTTCCAACCGCCAAAGGGGGCTTCTTCCGTGGAAATTATTCCGGTGTTGAGCCCAACGATGCCGTATTCGAGTGCCTCTGCGACCCGCCAGGACCTTGCAATGTCCCGGGTGTAGAAATACGACGCCAGACCGAACTCAGTGTCGTTAGCCATCCGGATGGCCTCGGCTTCCGTATCGAAACGGAAAATCGGCGCAACAGGTCCGAAAGTTTCCTCACGGGCAACCAGCATGCTTGTGGTGACCCCGGTCAAAATCGTTGGCTGGAAAAAAGTGCCTCCCAATGCATGCCGCTGGCCACCCAATG
>CAXBSB010000402.1:0-3371 GCA_963977965.1 uncultured Schlesneria sp. | reverse complement strand
CCTTGAGGTAGTGAACCCGTCAGGTATGACGCGATCTGGCATCCCTTCGGGATGCATTGTAATGGCGCGTTCTTCGATCCGGGGGTCGAAGCTTCGCGACGCCACCCGCGAGCGCGATCGAGAACACTCGACCCCAGTGATCGCGACCTCCTTTTGGCGCGTGGCCGAAATCCGATACCACGCAGACGAGAGTCTCATCCAGCATTCCTCGCTGAGACAGAACTTCAATCAACACAGAATGCCGCTACTCAGACCATGATCATTGCTGCTTTCGAGCCGGCTTGACGGAATAATCGATGTCCTTAACATACCCGGCCTGCACTTAGTACAGGGAACGTCAACATCATTTCTCATCAGTTCCCAGATCTTCTTGCTGCCGGAGATTCGAATGGACAAACTCAACAAGCCCCTCTCACGACGTGAATTTGGTGCTATCTCCGCAGCCGTATTGGCATCACCACTCGTCAACATCGGGGCTGAAGAAGTTCAAGCCACTGTGCCGACCGCGCAAACTCAACCTCAGCGAAAGTCGGCCAACCGGGCTCAATCAGGTTTCAACATTCTGTTCGTCTTTGGCGATCAGGAACGGTACTTTGCCAATTGGCCAAAGGGACTTTCTCTTCCCGGTCACGAACGCCTTCAGGCGTCCGGAGTCACGTTTGAAAACCACTACACCAGTGCGATCATGTGTACTCCGTCGCGATCTGTCATCCTCACAGGCCTGCAGACGGCGGACAACCGCATGTTTGACAATGCGGACGTCCCCTGGGTGAAGAGTCTGTCACCGAACGTACCGACGATCGGGCACATGCTCCGCAAAGCGGGTTATTACACCGCCTACAAGGGTAAGTGGCACCTGAACAAGGAATTCGACACACGAGAACCAGATAAGCTTTTCACTCGCGAAATGGAGGCCTATGGGTTTTCGGATTACGTCGGTGTTGGAGATCTCATCGGGCACACGCTTGGGGGGTACCACTACGATCACTTAATCGCTGGCAGCGCGGTGACGTGGCTTCGCCGTGTGGGCCGACCGCTGTCGAACGAAGGCAAGCCATGGAGCCTGTTCGTCAGCCTGGTGAATCCGCACGATATCATGTACTTCAATACCGATGCGCCAGGCCAGAAAGTACAGGACACCGGAAAACTGCTGAAACGAGCCGCAGCAGCCCCCGATCACGAGTACTACAAATCAACGTGGGACATGCCGATTACTCCGACACTGCGTGAAGCCATGAATGCGCCTGGAAGACCAAAGGCACACGGCGAATTTCTCAAGGTCTGGGATTACGTTCTCGGACATATCCCTCATGAGGAAGAACGCTGGCGGAGGTTCAACGACTTTTACATCAACTCGATTCGGACGATGGATTTTCAAATCGCGAGTATTCTTCGCGAACTCGACTCGCTTGGCCTGGCGGACCGAACCATCATCGTCTTCACGGCGGATCATGGCGAGATGGCAGGGGCACACGGTCTTCACGGCAAGGGCCCGTTTGCGTACGAAGAAAACATTCACATCCCGCTGATCGTCCGGCATCCGGATGTTAAAGGTGGCCAGTCGTGCCGGGCTCTTTCAAGCCATATCGACCTCGTTCCCACGTTGTTATCGATGGCGGGCTCATCCGAAAGCCAGCGTGGTGAGTTTGCGGGAAGAGACCTTCCAGGCAAGAATCTCATGTCGGCTCTGGGGAATTCCGCTGCCGCTGGATACACGCAGCACGCGAGGGGGTCCTGTTTACGTACAGTGCCCTGCTGACCAACGACGCAGGCTTGATTGAAGTCGCAGGAGAAGCCATCGCATCTGGGAAAGACGCGAAGGAATTCATGAAGGCCAGTGGCTTCACACCAGACATGAAAAAGCGAGGCAGTGTACGGACAGTTTTCGACGGACGGTACAAGTTTTCGCGTTATTTTTCCTGTCGATCGCAACACGCCGAGGAACATCGACGAACTTTACAGAGCGAATGAAGTGGAGTTGTTTGACCTCGATTCGGACAAGCTGGAAACGAAAAACCTCGCCACTGACCGTGAAAAGCATGCAGACTTGATTTCGACCATGAGCAACAAGCTCGAATCCCTCATCAAGGCTGAAATCGGAAAAGACGATGGCCGCGAGATGCCGGAAGTGGCAAACATCACCTGGACAATTGATCGTGCCGATTTATGAAGATGCACGTGTGCTTTCACAACGTATTCGCATCTAGAGATTTGGTTCATCAGAGAATCTCGGGCTGATTCGTCGCGGCACGTCGCGTTGCTACGGTTGCCCCGGAACCATGATCATCCAGCTGATGCTGAATTTGTCGACGACCATCCCAAAACAGGGGGACCAAAACGTCTTTGTGAGGGGCATCACGACATTTCCACCGCTGGCAAGAGAGTTGAACGCGCGGTGAGCTTCAGATTCTGTCGCGACGGTAATAGCCAGTTGAACACCTTCCATTTTCGATTTTTCGTCGCAACCGTCAGAAGCCATCAGGCGGATTCCGTCAATCGTCAGCGAAGCATGCATGATCTTCGTTTCGAAACCTGGCTGCAGCGTTCCCGGTGGTGGAGGTTCAGGGCTTTCATTGTACCGCATCGCCATTTCGACCTTCGCACCGAGAGTTTGCTCGTAGAACTTCAGAGCTTCCTCGCATCGACCTGAGAAGAACAGATACGGGGTGATCGAGGCGATCGGCATGGTGGTTTTCCGCGAGAGTTCCGAAATGAAAGTGTCAGTGGCATTGTGACTGTCAAATCTATGAAACGGTAGCAGTTAGCCATACAAGTTACCAATTGGTTCGGGTGAGAAGCGTCAGAATGGTCAACGCCGTCATTCAAAGATTTTGTCCTCAAGGCTTCAAGCGACGGGTAATGTTTGACAAAATGTCTTGCCGGAATTGGGCGGTTTCAATACAAACCGTCCGTCAACCCCAATACATGTCTGCCAGATTCACGTCACTTGGATTCGTCACGTGCGAACCGGCCAATTCTCGTGCCGTGTCTACGTTTTGATCCTGCTGGCCGCTTGGCCGCTGTTGATCTCGGGGTGTATTTCTTTCACGGGCAAGGCCTTCTCGTCAAAGTGGGCCAATGACGACGACCGCTACGCCAGCCAATACGGCGACCCCTATGATGAACGCCCCTCCAAAAAGTGGCCTCGTATGGCTCAACAGATGATAGATGCCCGGTTTCAGTCGGGAAGTGGTGGATGGTACATCGGCGGCGGTGGTGGAGTGGCACGACATCAGGCTGCTGGTGAAGGTGAAATTGGTGGATTCTCGTTACCGACCGCCTGGTCAACGGTGCGCCTGGGTGCTGTCGGAATGGAGGCCACAGGAAAAGGACTGGGTGGCGGTATCGTCGGGATGAGAGTCCATGCACCG
>CAXBSB010000401.1:0-3409 GCA_963977965.1 uncultured Schlesneria sp. | reverse complement strand
CCTCGCGACATACCTGGATGAACTGAACAAGAACAGGCAGACCGTCGAACGGCGGATGTTGAAACAGGCTAAGGAACTCGTCGCAGAACGCCCGGAATGGCACGACCAGCGTGCTCTCGTTCTGGCACATGAAGAATGGCACCCTGGCGTGATTGGAATCGTCGCCAGCCGCGTTGCCGAACACTTTCAGCGGCCGGCAATCATGATCTCGATCCACGGAGTCAACGGGCTGGCTCAGGGTAGCTGTCGATCATTCGCAGGATTCAATCTGCACGAAGGATTAACAGCCTGTCGCCATCTGCTTGTCGGCTTTGGTGGTCACCATGCAGCCGCGGGGTTGAAGATTCATCCCGGGGGCATTGATGATTTTCGAACGGCGTTTGCCCAGTTCGTTGCGGAACATCACAGCGTTCGGCCGGGCGAATCAGAATTGAATGTTGATGCCGAAATTCGGCTGGGAGATTTGAGCGTTCGTTCCGTCACCGATCTTGAACGATTGGGGCCATTTGGTGCCCATAATCCAAGGCCGGTATTTGTTGCAAGCAATGTTCAACTCGCCAGTCCCCCGAAAAAGATGGGCGAAGGGGAACGTCACCTGTCGATTCAGGTACGACAATTCGGCGAAACCCTGCGAGGTGTGGCATTCGGAAAGGGAGACTGGGCGGATGAACTGGCTCAGGTCACCGGACCAATTTCCATCTGTTTTCAACCAACGATCAATCGATTCCAGCAACGCGAAAGGGTCGAGTTCCAGCTTCTTGACTGGCATCAGGGAGATGCGGGTGGATTGATCTGACGATTGATTCGCAAGCTCAATGCAAATTCGCAACCGAAGCCGTTTTGACGTGTCTTGCAAATAATTTTGAGGGAACCAGCGAATGGCAAAGTCTTCGTTCGATTCAAACTGGTCTCGTCGCAGTTTTTTTGGAATGGTTGGTGGTCTGGGAATCCTTGGCGCAGCGAAGGCCGTTCGCAGTCATGCCGCAGAGAATCCGGAGTCCCCGCGTGATGGGCGTCCGATGGTAACGCGTCCCCGCGCCACGTCGGGGGACAGAGCGAGTGAGCCGAACTGGGATGAAAAGTTGACAATGTCTGTCGGCCCCAAAGATGCCGATCTGGTTGGTACAACTCACAAGACAATTCAGGCGGCGATTGACTACGTATCGCGACTGGGTGGCGGAACGGTCCATGTCAAAGCGGGGACGTATCTTCTTCGCGGGGCAGTGCATCTTCGCAGCGGCGTCCGATTAGTTGGCGATGGTGATGAGACCATCCTGACAAAGCCAGCGTCCGTCACCACAAAACTGGCGATTGATTCTGACTGGTATGATCAGGAAATCACTCTGCTGGATGCCAAAAGCTTTGAGGTCGGAGACAGCGTCTGCCTCCGCACGAAGAACCCTCACAATGGGGGAATCGATGTTCTCAAGCGAATCCTGGTCGCTCGCTCTGGAAATCGTTTCAAGCTGGATCGCCCGTTGCGACAGAATTTCTGGACGACTGGTGATCCAACCTGTGCGACCCTGTTTCCGCTGATCACGAGCGAAGAAACGGATCATCTGGTCATCGAAAACCTGGCACTCGATGGAAATCGTGCCAACAACGAGAACCTGGACGGAAACTATGGCGGTTGCATCTTCCTGCAGGATGTCAGCAACGTTCTGATTCGCAAGGTCACGGCTCGCAACAACAATGGCGATGGAATCAGTTGGCAGATCTGCCACGATGTTACGGTCGAAGACTGCCGCAGTCACGATCACGCAGGCCTGGCACTTCATCCCGGTTCGGGTTCACAGCGGCCACTGATGCGACGCAATATACTGGAGCGATGTCAGATTGGCTTGTTCTTCTGCTGGGGCGTCAAGTTTGGCCTGGCTGAGGACAATACGATCCTCGACATCAAAGGGCAGGGGATCTCAATTGGCCACCGGGATACCGACAACGTTGTTCGAAAGAACATCGTCCGCAACAGCGGCCAGACAGGGATTCTATTCCGACCGGAACGTGGTCCCGGTTTCTGTGGTCATCGCAACCTGATCGAGCAAAATGTGGTAGAAAACAGCGGCCCAGACAACGGCGTTGCGATCGATGTTCAGGGGGGAACCGAACAGATCACTCTTCGGCAAAACAAGATTCAGGAAACACGCGGCGCGGCCCAGCGAATTGGTATTCGTCTGGGCAAAGACACTCGTCAGATTAATCTTGAAGGGAACTCTGTCACGGGAACGTCGAAAGAGATTGAACAGCTTTCTTAGTGCGGGTCGCACTTCCCTGTGGCGTCGAAACATGGGTTCGGCGCGGCAGTTTGGTGCCCGCGGGACGCCACACTGAAACGGAATGCGATCTAGCAGCCCGTGGCAAAATGGGGCTGTTTTCATCATTGCGTCTCTGCGCCTTTGCGCCCTTGCGTTGACCGTCTTCGCGTTGTTTGTCTTTCATAGACCGTTTACCACCCGATGAACACCGTCTTTGACGATTCGTTCGCCGAAATTGATCACCATGCCCAGTTTCAAGCCGGTCAGCCGCAGGTAGGTCAGAATTTGCGACTCGAAGATCGCATTGTATTGCGCGACCGCTTTGCACTCGACAATAACAAGATCGCCTACAATCAAGTCGATCCGCAGCAGTGAGGCGAGTGTCTGGCCTTTGTACGGAATCGGCAGGTTGACCTGACGTTTCACGGATAGACCTTGTTGTTGAAGTTCCCACACCAAGGCTTCTTCGTAGACAGATTCGAGCAATCCCGGCCCGCCGAGCGTCCGGTGAACCTCAATCGCAGACTGGAGTATCACGCGACTGATTTCGTTTTCTGTCATTCTTGTGTTCCTTGATTAGGATTTAACGCAAAGGCGCAAGGACGCCAGGACGCAACAAGAAGATCGAGTCTATTTGTATTCCGTTGCGTCTCTGTGTCCTTGCGCCTTCGATCGAGGATCTCACTGCCGTTCTGGGCCACCCGCCCCCGCCATGGATCGGAAAGACGAGTGTCACTTGTACTACGGGATCACGTGGAATGACGCCAGCAGAGAATCACAAAATCTCTTTCCTCATGGCGTCTTTGCGTCCTTGCGCCTTTGCGTTTCATCCAGCAGCCGGGAGCCCAGACGCTGCTTCAGCGTCTGGGTTCACAAGAAGAAATCGGAGCAGTGTTAATTCGATTTTTCCTCTCGTAAACCCGGACGTCCAAAGCGACCTCTGGGCCAGTGCGTTTGCAAGTGTATTTTGTCGGAGGGTGGTATGGTTACTTCCAGATCATCCGCACGGCTCTCACCTCTTCCGACGACTGGATAGCTGGCTCCGCATGCGTCTGCGGAGCTTTCTCCGTCGACGTACACATCGACGTGGCAAGGGACGCGGCAAAGATCATCAGCGATGGCCAAACAAGTTCTTTGAAACGCTGGGCTTGTTC
>CAXBSB010000400.1:0-3487 GCA_963977965.1 uncultured Schlesneria sp. | reverse complement strand
GGTATCGACGTACGCATCTTTGCGCTCCTTGGCATCGACGAATTCATGGCGGGGGACCTGGCGCATGGCGGCCAGCACGCGTTGGTTGGTGATCCCTTCGCGTTCGATGCACGTCGTCACCATTTTCAACCGCTTATCGCGTAATGGATCACTCTTCTGCGAAAAGGCCTGCTGGTCTGTCAGACACAGGACTGCGGTCGCACTGAGCGACGCAACCACCACTGCTGTTCGAAACGCATTCCGACCTGGCATGTTCAGCTCCAATCTCGATTCTGCGAACGCATCCCTGTTCCACCATGACCGTATTGAATCAGGTGATCAGACTTGAGACCACTTCAATCGCAGTTGAAGTATACGGAAAACAGGCTGTTTGTCCTGCGCCAGCGAGTTTTACCGGAACTTTATCGACCGTGCAGTGTTTAGCAATCTGAGTTTCAAATCTATTCAGAGAAATCGTCTTCTCGACATCCTGTCAGTAATTTCAGGGATTTGTTCCTGCGCGGATCGTACGTCGAAACATGGGTTAGACGCTGCAGTATGATGACCGCGGGACGCCCACACTTACGTTGAATTCGATTCTAAGGAACCATCTGATGTCGTTTTCCCGCCAATCCGCTGTGAATTGCCTGCTGGTGTTGATTGGTGCCGTCATGGCCTGGCCTGCGACTGTCGAGGCTCAAGCGAATTCGGACGAAGCAGAAGCCATGTTCCGCCAGTTGGATACAAACAAAGACGGCAAGCTTTCCAGTTCTGACGCCAATGGAAACAATCGAAGAATGCTCGATCAGATTCTGTCGATGGCGGGAAAAACCGAGTCGGGCTCGGTGACTCGAGCGGAATTTCAGCAGGTTTTCGAGAAACATCGGGCTGGCCGAGGGGGTAATGGAGGCGCACCTGCACCACGCAGTCCTGATCCAGCAACCGAGCCCCCGCGCGACGAGTCTGGACTGCCACCATTCCTGCGAATGCTGGATGGAAATGGCGATCAGCGACTTTCCCGTGCTGAACTGGGACGACTCGTTCAAATGTTCGACCGACTGGATACAAACAAGGATGGCAATCTGGACTCCGCTGAAATCCGTGCAGCCGAAACGACGGAATCTCCTGCACAGGGAACGGACCGAAGCCAGAACGCTCCTGCTGGAAATGGTGCAACCCCGAATCGTTCGGCAGAGCCTTCTCGTCAGCGTCCGACGAATGGTCGGGCAGAACCTGCGGGCGATGGATCTCGTCTGTCAGGCGTCTGGCGAGGCTGGGTTGTTGAAGGCCGGGGTGAAACTCCCAATTCCGGCCAGATGGAAATCGAACTGACGGTCGAAGGAAACAGAATCACGGGGCGAGAAGTCGGCACCACACGGCGTGCGCCCGAAGGGATCGGTGGCGGGACATTCGTGATGACCGGCAACGGAGCGTCAGGAAATCTGGATGCCGAAGGAACCAGCGGCCCTCAGGATGGACGACAATTCCTGGGAATCTACGAACTGCAAGGGGACACATTGAGGTGGTGTGTCGCAAACCGGGGTCGTCAGCGTCCGCAAGTGATGGCAACCGATCGAGGAAACTACTTGCTGATCCTGCGTAAGCAACCTGCCAAAAACTAGCTGCTCAGGCCGTCCTTACCGGTTTTTTCTCCATGCGGAACTGGTCCACGCTGACGGCGACTGTGATGATGATCCCCAGGATCATGTCCTGAATCGGATTTGTCAGACCAACGGCAGTACAACCGCTGGTGATGACAGACATGATGAGCGCACCCGTCAATGTTCCCAGCACGGTCCCACGCCCACCGCTCAAACTACCTCCTCCAATCACGACCGACGCAATCACCTTCAGTTCCAGGCCTGCCCCCGACGTCGGATTGCCGACCGTCAAACGCGAGAACTGGTAAAGGCCCGCAATTCCGACAAACACACCGGCCAGAGTGTAGATGGCAATCTTGTTCCAGCGGACATTAATCCCGCATAGACGCGCCGTCGCTTCATTCGAACCAAGAGCAAAAACGTAACGGCCGAACACCGTCCAGTGCAGTGCAGCGGCCAGCAAGCCCGCCAGGGCCAGAGTCAACCAGATCCCCTGAGGAATCCCCAGCCATAACGCCTGTGGCCGGACACTCAGCAGGTCACCGAACCAGTAGGGGACTTGAGTCCCCGTGTCGGGACGCACTGTTGTTTCCGATGCCAGGATCTTGGCCATTCCCAGATACAATTGCATCGACCCCAGCGTGACGATGAACGGAACCAGACGCAGGTAGCTGACCAATGCCCCGTTCATAAACCCGCAGATTGCACCACAGGCGATTGTGATCGCCACGACAATCACCGAAGTCCAGATGGCTGCAGGCCGGTAGGCGGTCGTTAATTCATTCACTTTCGCGACCAGGGTGTCACGCTGAGATTCTAATCGCTGAAGCTCAGCACGGTCGCTTTCCGATTCCGAGTTTTTTGCCAACAGGTCGTCACGAGTCTTGGTAACCAGTTCCAGTTCGGTTCTCGCAGCAGTTAACGGTTTCATCACGGTGCTCAATGGTTGCATCCCGAATGTCCGGGTCGCGACATCCTCCTTCAGGCACCATGCCAGTACCGTTGCGCAGAGTGCGATCGACATTCCGACCGAAAGATCAATGCCACCAGCGATGATAATCACCGTCATTCCAAGGGCCGCTACAGCAACTGTCGCTGTCTGAGCAGCCACCGTACGCATGCTGCGCTGAGAAGCAAACTGGGCTTTCTCCCCGTTCTTGATCCCGTCAGCAACACTGAAGAGGACAATGACGAGCAGGACCGCCAGAAACGGGCGGACGATCTCGGGCAGCTTACTCTTGGACGATTCATTCATCGTTGAACAATCGATTAGACGGGAGGAATGACACCCGTGCGACGACAGGTGAGCGATCCGATCGCCCCGGCATCAACACGATTCTGATGAATCACCTTTTTACCGTCGTTTTGTGCAAAAGTAACGGTCGATGCATCGATTGCAGAATTCAGGAGAGAAACGTCACTTCAACGCCACATCGGCCGACACTCCGATGCCGGGAGGGTGAGGCTCCAGCCGAACCGTCTTCGGACCAGAAAGCGTAATACCCAATTGCAACTCGGCTCTGGAGCCTCGCCTTCCCGTTGCCGTGCCGAAGCGAGCGGCAAGAAATGCCGATGTTGCAAGTCTTGTGGCACGGCTGAATCCTCGCCACGAACATCACGTGACGCATCTGATTGCAGGGATAGATTTTGTGGCCAGCAGGCAAACGGCAGCTTGGACACGAACCACCAAGCCGTGTTGTCGGGTCAGCGAACCTGACATAAAACCACTTCGCTCCCCATTCTGGTTCTCAATCCGCCTCTTTCATCACGAGGCTTTCCATGCCAAGTTCGCATAACCGAGTCCGACTGCTGTCTCGAGCAGCCCGTGGCAAAAGGGGTCAGACCCTTTGGAGGGCAGTCGATTTGACTTGGAAATCGTCTGCCCGGAGAAGGTCAGCCCCCTTTTA
>CAXBSB010000399.1:0-3504 GCA_963977965.1 uncultured Schlesneria sp. | reverse complement strand
ACCAGGGCCACCCAGCGCCTCGTCCGGGCCCAACAAGCCGCCCGACTCCGGGTGCCCCCGGTTGGCTGCTCTGAGCCTACCGGGGTGACGAAGTCACAGGAAGTTGGAAAGCCTGAAAATGCAAAATTTCTCGTCGCGTTGCGACCCAGCGATTAAAAAACAATCGCACTAGGACATCACCACAACCAGAGCCGCACCAATCACGATTCGGACGAAGTATCGTCGAATGAATCGCCAGACTGTCAGGGGTTCGTGGTGAGACTCGTTCATGTCGGATCTTGTGTTGGTCGTGCGGTCTTACGCTTGCCCGGACGGAGAATCAGGAAGCGGGAGAACAGAGTCAGGAGAAGAATGATCTCCCAATACGGAATGCGACACCATCTGGCTTTGTCCAACTCCGCTTCTGCATCGCCATAGACATCACATCCGATGGCTATTCCTGCGAAACCCTTCCGCCACTCATTGGACCAGCATCTCCCGGAATGATATACGATGTCACCATGTTGAGCGGGAAACCATGTGCCAATATGACCGCCGTGATCCAGCACGACCACCGTGAGGCACCCACCATTAGATACAAATGCCTCTGTTCGGCTCAGTAGCAAGTGTTGCTCAGCGAACAGGCTCCACATCCATTGTCCGAACAAGAACATCGCAATCACCAGCAGGACAAACCCTGCCTTCCGTCGCCAGCCGTTGAAGAATCCGCCCATGATTCGCCTCGCATGACGTTGTTCAACAATCGTAGCGTCGAATCCACGGTAGAGACAGGCTTGCAGCGTCACACAATACCGAAAGACGATCCAAAGACCGCACAAAAACTGAAGCCCGTCAGATCGCATCTGAAGAGATTCAAGATTGACTCCGGTTTGACTCCATCCAGAAGCCCGCAGGATCGTCCACAACCGCACACAAGGCATCTGGACGACAGGAAGGCTGACCAGACAACCGAAGCCCGTAGAAACCCGGGTGCCCCCGGTTGGCTGCTCTGAGCCTACCGGGGTGACGAAGTCACAGGAAGTTGGAAAGTCGAAAATGCGTAAACTTCTCGTCGCGTTGCGACACAGGTAGGCCGAGGACGGCCAACCAGGACCACCCAGCGACAGAGCCCTGCAAATCTACTTCTCCACTGAACCGCTCACCCTGCGCATCCTGCCAGATACACGCTCGATCCAAAAACATTCGCGTACATCGAAGTGACTGCCATCCGCGGTTTCCACGATCCCGTCATGGATCGTCGCAATGGGACGCGACATGCTTTCGAAAAACGTCCTAAACAAACCCATGTCAGTATTATTGCGGGTAGGTCCAATCTTAAGTAGAACAGCAAGTCGTTGCCCATTCGGCAGCAACACTTCTTGCCGGGAACTGGCCATACACCGAATTGCTTTAAAGCGGAGTTCGTCCTTGTCTATCCCGTCGGAATACTCGTAAAACACGTCATCCGTTACTTCATCGTCGTGCAGCGGAACAATGACATAATTCGAAATTTGTGACGGATCAATTTGCAACAGCGGAACCTGGGATGCGATCTTGGGCATCTTGACCTTAGACCGCGTCTCGCGTTTCTTGGCCTTCTTCCTCTGTCCCGCCGCTCGCTGAAGTCTCAGAACAAGGTCGTCTTCGATGTCAGAGTCGTTTTCAAGGCTTTCACCACTTGAGTCATCGACGACTACCCATTGCTTTTCCCGCACCATGGCAATCAACGAATCGGCACAATCGCAGCCTTGGACGCGAAGCCACACCACCTCGACCGGCTCTCCGACAAACTTGAATTCCATCACTCCGTCGTCATCGGTCCAGAAGCCCCGCCCTATGGTTTCCCAGTTGACGTCTGGAAAATAGGCCTCAATCGTGCTGCGTACGTCGTCAATACTACCGAGGGGCGGGCCGTCATCTAACACGGCGTCGCCATCCCCAACACCTTTGATATGCAATTCCCACGCCCTTAACTTCTCTCCTGACACGTATCCGGGTGCCCCCGGTTGGCTGCTCTGAGCCTACCGGGGTGACGAAGTCACAGGAAGTTGGAAAGTCTGAAAATCCGTAAACTTCTCGTCGCGTTGCGACCCAGGTAGGCCGAAGACGACCAACCTGGGCCACCCAGCGAAATCTCGATGTACACGCGAGGACTCGATCTCAACGGCTTGTTGAAAGAACTTGAGGCCGCCTGAAGTTCTCCCAACGTCGAAGGTTGAAACGCTCGATCAGAATGACCGTCACAAAATGATGATCATACGACATTAAGGGACTTCTGCGTCTGCGATGGGCCAACGCGCGGATGCATTCGACAAGTCCTCGCTCGACCCACAAAACGCTTTTCCCATAGCAATGGTAACTCGCGAAACCGCAGTTACTCTCAACGACACGGCAGTTCCTTGAGCATCCACCGGGCTTCTTGAACTTCGGCGTGACGCGGCGTTGATCCGACGCTCGCTCAACAACCACCCCGCGCGAAAACTCTGCGCGGAATCTCCGAACACGCGAAGTCAAAGCCTTATTGGTTAGCCGCCGCTTCATCTGTACGGTCTGTACGGCCAATCGGTGGTTCCACTTCTAAAATCAAGTCGTGTGTCAGTAACTCAGTCTTGCCGTCCTTTTTGTGAACGATCGCCTTTAGGTCAAACGTACCCCAACCGGAGGTATCCATGCGAAACCCGCCGGTTGGATCGTCAACGGAGCGGAGCGGCTTCTTAAAAGTGGGATGAAGTATATATTCGACGGAGGCCACATTTGAGATGTCATCTCCAACAATATAAGCGGACCAATGCCACCAATTTTGTTTATCTCCGTCATATTCCCATGAATTATGAAGTTCCAGTGCCATGATAATGCCTAGGTAATAGTCAATGTTGTTGAGAATGGGCTGAAATACTCACCATTGAGCTTGCGACCTCCCTTTGGCTCCGTGATTGCGATCTTCACCAAGTCTTCTTGCTCAAGATCTCGAAGCAAGACAGTAAGGAGCCCGGCCTCCCAAATCGTTTCGAGTGAGGACTCTCGCTTGGAACCTGTTTTGCGATTGATAATAGTAACGATTGCCGTTAAGTCGACGTTCCTTGGAAGCGCACCAACTGCTGGGACCACGGCAACCTTCACGATTGGGCGATTCGGATCAACATTGATGTTTTGATACATGTAGTACATCAAGACCATCGAGATGACGAATCCAGCGAGCGCGCCGCCAGCTTTGAAGGAAACGCCGACAATTGGCGTAGCGCTTGTGGCGTCGGCGATAATGCCACCGAGATAAAAGCAAGCTGCGGCAACAATGAGGCTTGCGCCTGCGAGTATCAAGACAAGCATTATTTTTTGCTTATGCATGGTTCATCCTGCGGCGCTGTATTTTGCAGGCAGTCGAGATAGGAAAGGTTGCCTTGAGACTTCGGCTAAATAAATCATTATTCGAGATTGATCGTGGATATCACAATTATCCCGCGATCACCTACCATGCGGTGCATGATAACGCTGCAGTGCAGTTTGGCAAGCATGATTTTGCTCGGG
>CAXBSB010000398.1:0-3523 GCA_963977965.1 uncultured Schlesneria sp. | reverse complement strand
GCGCAATGGTCAGAAACCGTGAAGAACTGGTTCCTGATCGCAACGGAGACTTGACATGGCGAATGGTCTTCAAAGCTCCGATCCGGGACGAAGCAGGTCACATCACGGGACTTGTTGGCATCAGTCGCGATATCCAGGCCTGGAAGCGTCAGGAGAGAGCCTTTCAGGAACGTGAAGAATTGCTGCGCATCGCAACAGGAACGGCACGGGTCGGGCTGGCTGTCATTAATGACCGTTATGAATTCTGCTTTGTGAACGAAGCTTATATCGATATCCACAGGTTGAGCAGCCCGGATATCATTGGGCAATCATTTCCTGATGTGATGAAGACTTTGTTTCCGCAGACGAAGCAACTTCTGGAGCAGGCTCTGGCAGGTCAGCCAATCGCGTTTGAAGTTGCAGTGCCCGAACCCAACACGTCGAGCACGCAGCGCTGGCTGAGAAAGTCGTACGAACCATTCACAGATTTTGCAGGTCGCAAAGCAGTGACGATTGTCGTCGTCGACATTACGGACGCCAAGCAGTCGGAATCTGCCGCTCGAACACGTGAGGAGCAATACCGGATTGCCCTGACGGCAGGTGTGGCCGCCGCTTTTCGGTGGGATGCGAAAACAAAATGCGTCGTCCGATATTACAGTACGGAACCTGCTTTACCAGCCAATCCCGATGTGCCGGAACCCATTTCCGAACTGATCGACAGAATTCATCCAGAAGATCGCGAGGCGTACAAATGCGGCTTTCATCGCGCTCTCGCACATGAAACGGAATACAGAAACCAGTTCCGTGTGATCCGGGCAGACGGGACCGTCCGTTGGATCGAAGGACGTGGGATCATTTATCGCAACGCAAACGGCGAAGCACTCCAGGTGATGGGGGTGGCCATTGACGTCACAGAACGTCAGCGAGCTCAACAGTATCTGGAAGCACAACACCGTGTGATGGAAGCTATCGCGAGCCGAGTACCGCTGCTTGAAGTCTTGAACTTGATTGTCAATTTAGTCGAAAACGAACTGACAGGGGCTTTCTGCTCAATCCTGCTTTGCGATCACAAAGAGCACGTCTTAAGATCCTGCGCGGCACAACTTCTCCCGGAGGCTTACAATCGGGCAGTCAATGGTGTTCCGATTCGCGAAGGATGCGGGTCGTGCGGCACTTCTGCTGCTCGTGGAAAGCCCGTATTCGTAGAAGATATTGCGAACGACGTGCTTTGGAAGGATTATCGAGACCTGGCTTTGCAGTATGGTCTGCGATCATGCTGGTCGGTTCCGATCATCGCCGTCAATACGACCATCGAACAAGGCGGGGTCCTGGGGACTTTCGCGGTTTATCAACGCACAGTCGGTTCGCCTGCTGCCCGAGACGTCAAGGTCATCGATCATGCCGTTAATCTGGCTCGAATTGCGATTGAACAATTCCATGCTCAACAAGCATTAAAAGCGAGTGAAGAACTCTTCCGGACCGTGGTCGAACAGGCTGCCGATGCGTTCTTCCTGCATGATACCGAAGGCACTTTTATCGATGTCAATCGAAAGGCGTGCGATTCACTCGGTTACCGCCGCGATGAACTGTTGTCGATCCATGTCACAGACGTCATCAGCCCGACGGACGTGAACATCTACCGGCAATTGTGGAAAAAGATCGAATTCGGCAAGGACTATACGCTGGAATCGGAATTCGTAAAAAAGAGTGGAAAGAAATTCAGTGTTGAAATCCGATTGGGGTGCGTCGAATCCCAGGGACGCCAATTGATCCTGGCGCTGGTACGAGATATCTCCAACCGCAAGGAAATGGATCGACAACTCCGCTTGATGCAGTTCAGCATCGACAATGCCGTTGACCCGGTCTTCTGGATTTCACCCTCTTCTGAAATTCTTTACGTCAATGATGCGGCCTGCCAGACGCTCGGTTTTGAACGGAACCAACTGGTTGGACAGACCATCCCGGACATCGATCTCAATTTCTCAGCCGAGTTGTGGAAACCTCATTGGGAAGAACTGAAGAGTAAGGGCTCACTGACATTTGAATCCGATCATTTGACAGTCGACGGACGAACCCTCAAAACGGAAGTTACTGCGAATTACTTGCGTTACGAAGGAAACGAATACAATTGTGCCGTGATGCGCGACATTACGGAAAAGAAGCGATTGCAATCGCAGTTTTTCCAGGCGCAGAAAATGGAAGCGGTTGGCCAACTGGCGGGAGGCATCGCGCATGACTTCAACAACCTGTTGACAGTCATCACCGGCTACTCCGATATGCTGCTGATGGATACATCCCTGCGGGAATCACAGCGGGTCAGTCTGCACGCCATTCTGGATGCGGGCGAGCGGGCCGCGCGTCTGACGCATCAACTGCTGGCATTCAGTAGAAAAGCCATCGTTGAGCCAAAGATTGTAGATGTCAACGAGATCGTCGAACAATCTGTCAAACTGCTTCGAAGAGTCATCGGGAAACGGATTGTTTTGTCGGTCAATCTGTCTGCAGACTTGCCGTCCATCCAGGCTGACCCTGGCCAGATTGAGCAAGTCATCATGAATCTGGTCTTGAATTCTCGTGATGCGATGCCTGACGGCGGAATGCTGACGATTCAGACTCATGATCGCACGATTATGGAAGCAAATCTTCAAGCGATCCCCCCGCTGGAATGTGGCCGGTATGTCGAACTGATTGTGGCTGATAATGGATGCGGAATGTCGGACGAGGTCAAAAGCCACCTTTTCGAGCCGTTCTTTACAACGAAGGGAATCGGAAAGGGGACAGGCCTGGGGCTTGCCGTGGTTCACGGAGTCGTGCAGCAGTCTCATGGCAGCATCCTGGTAGAAAGCAACGTCGAAACAGGAACATTATTTCGACTGATGTTTCCTGCTGTCCTGTTTTCAAAGATTGAAGTTGCCGGTTCGTCCACTGAATGTCCACCACTCAACCCGGGGACTGTCTTGCTTGTTGAGGACGAAACCATCGTTCGTTCATTCACAAAAACCGTACTGGAACGTCACGGGTTCCATGTGCTTGAGGCGAATGATGGCAAGCCCGCACTGCAAATCGCCCGGAATTATCCGGGGCCAATACAACTGCTCGTCACAGACATCGAAATGCCCGAGATGGGTGGGCGACAACTCGCAGACCTTCTGGCCGGAATGCGACCAGAAATGAAAGTCCTGTACATGAGTGGTTACACGGATAATGAATCACTGCAATCGGCTCTGAACAGCAGCCGCGAATGCTTTATCTCGAAGCCATTCGCGGCTGCATCACTCATTCTGAAGATTCGAGGAGTTCTTGAGTCGACTTAGTGCGGGACGCACTTCCGTTTTGCGTCGAAACATGGGTTAGCCGCTGCAGTCTTGGTAATTCTCAGAGATTGAAACGCAGAGAGCGCTGAGGACGCCGAGGAAAAATTGAGAACCCAATTCCTTCTCCTGCCTTCTCTCAGCGATCTCCGCGTCCTCTGCGTTTCTACTTCTTCTCGGGTGTCGGGGTCGGGGGTTGGCACGCATCCAGTTCTGCAATCCCCCCCTTCGTG
>CAXBSB010000397.1:0-3566 GCA_963977965.1 uncultured Schlesneria sp. | reverse complement strand
GGAGATCCGTTTGTTCCGTCGGAAAATCTTCCAGGCTGTGGCTGGGAATCAGGATAACGATGTCTTGCAGGCTCATGGGTTCCAGTGATTCTTCAGTTGAGAAGGCAATCAACGCAAGTCAGCGGGCAGGGATTCGATAGTGTACCAGTCCGCCCCGCCGGTACGGATGTCAGGTTACCTCGCGGGAGGGGGAAATTGTTCGCAGGAATTCGCAATCATGTAGTGGAGCGACGCGTCTGGCAACGATGATAATGGCGAACAAGCAATCGCTGTTTTGGGATTTTCCGAGGAACCTTACGGGCGACCGGTTCCCGAGGCTTTGCAAAGTCGAATCGAGGAAAGTTTTGGCGGTTGTAAGATCAGAATTTTGGTGAATTCACAGATTTTTGGAACTTTCCCTGTAACGCCACGTCGTAGTCTTGGCGGGCCTTGGAACCAGAGAAGTTCAAGGAGTACGACCCGTGGCCAGTTGACATTGCGTTAAACCATTAGTATAGCATGGTGTTACGAAATGGAGTGCTGGGTTCAGGGGCTGCGGTTCGCCGGTTCGAGAGACGCATGAATCACTTCAAAAAGTCGAGCGAATTCTTGCCGCGGCAGTACACATCGCGGAATTTCAAACGGTTCAATCAGTTGTCAGGCACTTCCCGTAGAATTCTACGGCAGAAGTGATTTTTGTATTTCCGGTTGCGACAATTTGGTGACGGTATCTACCGGATTTTCAGGGGTTCACGATCATGGCAGACGCTCAATCGGCATGGGGAATTGAGATCGGTCAAGCAGGTCTGAAAGCCATCAAACTGCGGTACGCGGAAGCGGCTCAGCAGGTTGTGGCTGTTGCTTTTGATTACGTCCCCCACCCCAAGCTTCTCAGCCAGCCTGATGCTGTGCCCGACGAACTGATCCGTCAGGCACTGGATACCTTTCTGTCGCGCAATCAAGTCGCTGGCGATCTGGTTTCGATCAGTCTGCCGGGACAAACGGCCTTGGCAAAGTTCATTCAGTTGCCGCCGGTGGAATCGAGCCGCGTGAAGGAAATTGTGAAGTATGAAGCGCGACAGCAGATCCCGTTTGCCCTGGAAGAAGTAATCTGGGATTTCCAGACCCTCGGGGGGGGCGTCGAAGAGAGCGGATTTGTTCTGGATGGTGAAGTGGGTCTGTTTGCGATGAAACGCGAACAGGTTCAGCATCACATGGCACCGTTCCTCGCGAAGAAAGTGGAAATCGAAGTTGTTCAGATCGCTCCGCTGGCACTGTACAACTTCCTGTGTTACGACCGCATGGGAATGCGACTGGGGGCTCCTCGCAACGACGAAGAGGACTATTCAGTTGTCGTTGACATGGGTTGTGACAACACGACCCTGATGGTCACCAATGGCAAGAAAATCTGGATTCGAAACATGCCTGTTGGGGGGAACCATTTCACCCGGGCATTGACCAAGGAAATGAAGCTGACGTTCGCGAAAGCCGAACATTTGAAATGCAACGCGACCAAGTCTCCTGATCCGCGGGCCGTTTTCCAGGCACTGCGACCCGTCTTCAACGACTACGTCGCTGAAATTCAGCGATCGATCGGGTTCTTCTCCAGCGTTAACCGTAGTGCAAAGATCGGTCGGCTGGTTGGAGTTGGAAACGGCTTCCGCCTGGCGGGATTGCAGAAATTCCTGCAGCAGAATTTGCAGTACGAAGTTGAACGAGTGGACACGTTCAAGGGGCTGGCCGGGGATCACGTCCTGAATGCCCCGCTGTTCCAGGACAATCTGTTAACGTTCTGTGTCCCGTACGGACTGGCGCTGCAGACGCTCAAGTTGACCGACATCCACACGACACTGTTGCCGCCAGAAATTGCGATCGAGCGAAAAATTCGACGCAAGAAGCCTTGGGCAGTGGCCTCAGCCGCGGCGTTGCTGGTCGGTTTGTCGGTATCGGCGGCGGGGTATGGAAGGGTCTGCCTGGCAGTCAGCGAAAGCCGGTTTGGAGCAGAAGAAAAAGCGGCGTCAGACCTGGTCTCTGAAGTATCGAATCTGAAGGGCGCCTATACGAAGGAAGAGCAGAAGAACAACGATTTGCGAACGGCAGGTCGCAAACTCGTCGGGATGCTCGATACACGAGAAAACTGGCTGGAAGTTTACAAGGCGATCGACGAGTGCTTGCCTCGCGATATCGGCAAGCAAAAGGATGAGACTGAAATCACCAAGATGAACCGGATCACGATCCGGGGGATGCAAACGAAAAAGTATGATGATCTTTCTGCCTGGTTCAACGACCCGAAAGGGATGACAGAAGGGGTTAAGAGCTACATGATCCCCGAAGACATGAAGACTCCGCCAAAGGGGCCGGGGTATGTCTTTACGTTGAGTTGCGTGCATTTCCACGATGACAAAGCGAATCCGGCAACGGGACAGGGCGTGAACTATGTCCGTGACACGTTGCTCAAAGACTTGCAGAGCTGGGTCGTGCGAAAGCGTGATTCCAACGGCGTTGTGACGGAAACTCCGGTTCGGATGATCGGGATTTCACACGCCACAATTTCTGAATCCTCGACGCCATCGATTGTCAATTTCTACCCGAATGGTCGTCCAACCGAAGGACGAAATTCGGGTCGTCCAGGAGGGGGCATACCAGGCGGAGGGCCGGGTACATTCGCTCCTCCCCAGAGCATCTCTGGTCCAGGACCCGGTCCCGGGCCAGGGCCCGGTATTGGTACAGGTCCGGGCGGACGGCCAGTTTTGGGCGAACCGGAAAAGGGGCCGAGCCAGCCAATTCAGATTCCACAAACGCTTTTTACCGTCCAATTTGCGTGGGCACCAATTGCCAAGGCTGATCGCAAGCCACTGCCGCCAGAAGCTTCCGCTCCAGGTGCTCCGGGGACTGTTCCCGGTGCAGCAACTGCTCCCGGTGCGGCTCCAATGCCCGGATCGCCAATGCCCGGATCGCCTATGCCGGGTGCACCAGGAGCGGCTCCCGGTGTAGCGCCGCTCGGGACCGTTCCGAACTCCGGACCTCAGGCGCAGCCAGCAGTTCCAGGGTCTCCGGCAGGAGTCAATCCGGCAGCCCCAGGCGCAGCACCGGTCGCTCCAGGCCCGGCTCCTGCACCTGTTCCGGGATCAGGGCCTGTACCACCACGCTAGGGCAGACAACAGAGACAAGTTCAACGATTGTGACTGAAGATAAGGTGACGAATCATGGAACGACTTGAGCCCGTTTTGAAGCAGAAGTTCTGGATTTTGCTGGGTCTCGGCATGATCTTGACATTCACTGGCTGGTGGATGGCTACTGGGTCGTTGGCCGCTGCCACCAAGGCGCGGACAGACAAAGTGAATGCGGCTTTCACCAGCATTCCATCGGGTGAGATTCCGAATCGTGACTGGACCGCCAAGCTGGCGGCCGTCAATGCAGAGCAAGACCGTTCTCTGAAGGTGACTTCCGCGTGGCTTTGGGAACAGCAGAAGAGCCGAATGACCTGGCCGGAATCGGTGGCTCCCGTTGCCTGGAACAATGGATATCGAGGAGAAATTCCTCTTGGTGGACGCGAAATCTACCGTACCGCCTATGGTGAAGATGTG
>CAXBSB010000396.1:0-3583 GCA_963977965.1 uncultured Schlesneria sp. | reverse complement strand
TTTTTTTAATGATACGGCGACCACCGAGATCTACACTCTTTCCCTACACGACGCTCTTCCGATCTGGTGCGTTTCTGATCGAAGCGTTTGACCAGTTGCACAAGTTCTACGAAATCTCCAATGATCGATTGGGTGAATTGCGGGGTTCCCGTTCGCTGTTCGATCCTGACAAGCAGATCCTTCAGCAGAATCTGTTTGGAGTCGACCTGAATGAGGAAGCCATCGAAATCTGCCGCTTGAGTTTGTGGATCAAGACTGCAGCTCGCGGAAAAGTCCTCACCAGCCTGGACCATACAATTCGGGTCGGCAACAGCGTTGTCGCTGACCCAGCAGTTCATCCCCGCGCGTTTGACTGGCAATCTGCATTCCCGGAAGTGTTCGCAAATGGCGGATTCGACGTTGTCATTGGGAATCCGCCTTATATCCGGCAGGAATGGCTTGCCCCATTCAAACCCCATTGGGAGCAGTCATTCCGAAGTTTTCACGGGGTGGCCGATATCTTTACCTACTTCTTTGAAGCCGGCGCAGACCTGCTCCGAACCGGCGGAAGACTGGGATTCATTACGTCGGGCAGTTGGGTACGAGGGAATTTTGGTGCGCCCCTACGGCAGTTCATCTCGTCGAATGTGGCAATCGAATCGATGATCGACTTTGGGGAGTACCAGCCGTTTCAAGATGCGGAAATGATTCGTCCGACGATTGCGATCCTGCGAAGGCACGAACCTGGTGGCGCGATGAAACTGTTCAAATGGCTCACTATAGGGTCACCACCAGAAAACCTTTCGGATGTCATCGCTACCGCCCCGACAATGCGGACAGATCATCTCACCGAAGATGCCTGGGAACTTGATCCTGACGACGTACTAGCGCTTCGCTGCAAACTTTCGGCGGTGGGAAAAAGTCTCAATGCCTATACCGAAGGTAAAATATTCTACGGAATCAAGACCGGATTGAATGAAGTTTTCATCATCGACAAACGAAAACGCGATGAACTCGTCGCGGCCCACGCTTCAAGCGCGGACATCATTAAGCCGTTCGTTCAAGGAACAAACGTCCGACCATGGTACGTGGAGCATTCCGATCAGTATCTGATTTTCAGTCGACGGGGAATTGAGATTGAGAAGTATCCTGCCGTCCGCGAGTACCTTGAACGATTTCGTGACCGATTGGAACCGCGGCCTTTTGATTGGCCATCGAGCCAAAAATGGCAAGGTCGGAAGGAAGGATCGTATTTGTGGTACGAACTTCAAGACACGGTCGACTACTGGGAAGCGTTCGTAGGGACGAAAATTGTTTGGCCGGATATAACCAATCGCCCCCGATTCAGCTTCGATCGGACTGGCAGATTTGTTGGTGATACTACGTTTGTGATTCCAACTGCAGACCCGTATTTGCTCGGCATTCTGTCATCTTGGACGACGTGGTTTGTCATCAGCAAGACGGCGCAACCATTACGATTGCGAAGTGATCGATGGCAATATCGCCTGAAATCGCAATACATGGAACACATCCCCATTCCCGACAGCGGGAAATCCGATCGTGAAGCGATTGGGAACTTGGCTGAGCTTTGTTCGTCCGTGGCATCGAAACGTTACGAATTGGAAATCAGCTTTCAGCGGCGGCTGATTCAGTCATTCGGCGAAGACTCTCAATGCCAGTCGCTGGGGCCGCTGAATAACAAGGCGCAAGCGTGGTGGGAACAGTCCCTTAATGAACTGGGGGATGCCCTCAAGGCAAGTTTCAAACTCAAGTCGAATCCCTTTAAGAAACCGCAGACTGCTGATGAATGGGAACCGTATTTGGCCGAGAAGCGTTCGGCCCTTGAGTCTCTGACGCGGCAACTGTCCGACGCGGAAGCCGAAATCAACGCTCGCGTTTACAAACTTTTCGACCTGACACCGTCAGAAATCTCTCTGCTGCAGCGTGAGGTTGAGCATTGATTGGGGGCGGGATGATCGCTCGTCACAATGCGATTTAAGTGATATTGCCAAGCGAATCTGGAGACAACGATGACCGAAGGAGAAAAGCGAATCATTGCAATGCTTCACATCATCGCTACAGGAATCGAAGTTCAGACAACGCTGTCAATTCCGGAGCTTTACGATTACCAAAGAGCGGAAGCCATACAAAACTTCCAAACGTGGCAGGATGCACGCCGCGCAGCACATGAGGAATTCCTTGAATCCCTAAAAACGGAGCGTCAAGTTGGGCACGGCTAGCAGCATCCTTTGCCCAAAGGGAGTTGCCGTTGTTCAATGGGATCGTGAAAATCTCTTCTGCTTGCCAGGCGGAGTCGGGGCCGAGCGATGGCGAAGAAACCAGAAGCCGAACCGGTTGGGAATTACTTGCGCGAGTTGTTCGTAACCCCGAAATCAATTGGCAGCGGTCTCCTTCAGAATGACCGAGGTGCGCTATGAGTTGGCTGCTGTTCTTGGATGAAAGCGGACACGATCACAAGAGCATGCCGTACGAAGTTCGTGGTGGGATCGCTTTGCAGGATTCGCAATTGTGGCCGTTCGTACAAGCGATGTATCGCCTGGAACTCGATTGTTTTGGCGGTCAGCTTCATCAGTTCAAAAAAGAGCTCAAGGGAAGCACGTTACTTGATAGGAAACGCTTTGACTTCGCGGCGCAAGCCGGCCCTATGGAGCCTGAATCGCGTCGAAAGCATTGCCGAGCCTTTCTGACGAAGGGCTTGGAAAAGAAAAAGCCGACGCGGGATGAATTCACCGCGTATGGCCAAGCATGCCTGGAATTCGCACGCGGAACTTTCCAGTTGCTGCGAGATCATCAGGCGGTTTTGTTTGCGTCAGCGATTCCACGAAACCGCCTGATGATCTCGCAGCAACTGGAGATCATCAGGCGGTTTTGTTTGCGTCAGCGATTCCACGAAACGCCAAGAAACCCAGCGACGCACACATCGATACCCTGCTTCGAAAGGACCACGTTTTCCTTCAAGAGCGGTTCTTTTACTTTCTGGAAGCAAAGCGCGAACATGGGCTGATGGTCATGGATGAAGTCGAAAAATCTGCGGATCGGAAGTTCGTGCGCCAGCTTGAAGCCTACTTCGCAAAGACGGTAACCGGACGATATAGAACGGCCTGGATTGTTCCAACTCCGTTTTTCGTCTCGTCGGATATGACTTACCCCGTTCAGGCGGCCGACCTGTGTATCTACTGCCTGAATTGGGGATTCCGTCTGCCAACCCAAGGTATGAATGCCCCAAAGCGGGATGAAATCGGAAACGAATTCGGCCCCTGGCTCAATCAACTTCAATTCGAAGGCGATGGCAAGAAGGACGGAAACGTATTTAAGTGTTGGGGAATCGTTTACGTCCCTAACCCCTATGCCCCCGGTCGCGTTTGATTTTTGGTTCGGGGAAAAGAAAAAGAGGCAATGCTTTTGGAACCACCCACAAGGAGCCGTTCCGCAGCCGAGCCTCCATTAACGAATATCGACCACGAATCGACGAAAGTCAAGTCCGGCTGGAATCATTGTATCGATCGGGGTGCATGTCAGCTTTTGTTGCTTCAGGTTGGCTTGCGCGAAAGTCTTTGAGAACGTCAATTCCAAGATTTCGATG
>CAXBSB010000395.1:0-3644 GCA_963977965.1 uncultured Schlesneria sp. | reverse complement strand
GCCCCCGGTTGGCTGCTCTGAGCCTACCGGGGTGACGAAGTCACAGGAAGTTGGAAAGTCTGAAAATGCGTAAACTTTTCGCACCCGCACTACTACACGTCGATGGTCGAGTGGAGTCGGGCTTTCTGAGATACACGTCGCCGACGACAGCGATGGTGCGGCCTTTAGGCGTGGTGTTGATCGTGGGTTTGCGGCTCATCCGTATTCTCCGTCCCTGCTTCACGCCATCACGGACACCATATCCAAGACGTGCAGGCCAAGTGCCTCGTCCCCCTTGATCGTGATGCCAGAAAACTGTTGTCGGGCGGTCCCCCGGCTTCGGCGTTTTGTAACGAGCTTCCAGGCAGTGTCTTGGTCCATCGTAATGGTTGCTGCCGCTGGGCGAGGCGCAGCAGCAATCTGGTCCCACCCGCTTGCTCGTCGCTCGATATGCCAACTGTCGCCTGCCTCGCCGGTGATCGTTACAGTAACGATGCTGCCCTCGTCGGCTTCGACGCTGCGGAACGTGAACGGCAATGCCCGCATGAAGATGTCCAGACACGGATGGCCGAGTCGTCGGTTCAGAATCGTGCTGGACCGGTTTGTGGCGTCGAAGATTTGCTGCGTGTGATGCCACTTTTCTGTGTAGTCCCTCGCCACGTCCATGCGGATCGAGCGATTGAAACAGGTCGGCGAGTTGGGCATCAGCCCGCTCGATTAGATCGACCAACACCTTCGGGCTGAGACGACGAGTTCCGGTTTCCCATTCGTCGTTGAGCCGGTTCAAAAAGTCCATCAGCGGCTCGTCCGCCCGTGGTTGGCTCCGTCCGTCTGCCGGTCGATGCCCATCACGCTGCATCGACAGGCGGCGCAGGCTTCCGTCGAGCAGGTGACTGGCGATATCCTTCACCGTGCGGCGGGAACTGATGGTCGGCAGATGCCATTCATCGGCGGACAGCGACCGCAGCAACTCTACGAGGCGGCGACTGACTTTCGGGAAAAGATCGGCGACCAGGATCGGCGGCAACGGCATCAGCGACAACCTCCTCGCTCACTTCTTCGGCAGCGTTCGAACAAACTTTGTCACCGGTGCCCCCGGTTGGCAGCTCTGAGCCTACCGGGGTGACGAAGTCACAGGAAGTTGGAAAGTCTTAAAATGCGTAAACTTCTCGTCGCGTTGCGACCCAGGTAGGCCGAAGACGACCAACCTGGGCCACCCAGCGGGTGCATTTTGTTGTTCGCGCAAAAACGAACTCAACAGCCAAGGTCAGCAGGTGCTGTGCTTCGCCTACGATTGTGGAAACAGTACGCTAGGGCACGCCGAATTCGGCGATAAAGCGGTCGATTTCCCCATCCGATGCTTGCCAGTTTGGGCCTCGCGATTCGTACATCGCGATAAGCCCCAACAACATGACTAAGTCCTCTGCGACAAATTGACGGTCAGCGTCTTCGGCGATCCAAACGGTACCGGATTCTGTAATCGCGGAAGGTTCCGAGTGGACCAGAAGACCGCGTTGCAAGATCGCGAGATACGCAGGAACAAGCGTATTTCCAGCGTCAGTTAACGTTGGTTTCAAACCTGTATCCTCCATCCGCGAACGACGGCGGTAACGGGACCGCCGCCAAAAGACTATGAAATCAAATCCCGCGTCATCGGCGGCACCGCTTTGTTCGTTGGCGAATCAATGCTCACGGCCGTTCTTGTTTTGGGAAGTTCCTATCGGGACGGCCTTTCAATATACCATTTAGCGGCTCACAGTTTTCGACAACATCCACGACGCACGCGCGTAGCGTTTTCCGGTTTGCTCGGTCGGTAAGCGATGGTTTCCCGTCTGAGGCGGAAGGTACGCGAGTGATCTCAGCAAAACGCCGACCACCAAGAGCTCACTCAACGAGGTTTTGAGGGAACGTGTCCCGATTCGCTTTTATTAGTAGTAGCCGTGAAGTTGACTTTTTCTGGCATCCCTTCAGGATGCTTTTACCAAAGGCGATTCCGTTCCGGGGGTTTCCGCTTCGCTGCAACCCCCGGCTACGTTCTGTGATCGCTTCGCGATCAAGATCATTGCCGACCATTGCCCCACGCGTCACGATTTCACCGACAAATATCGTTAATAACCGCGTTGATAGCCACTGCACTGGCCACGGTACCGCCCCACGGTCTCGCCCCTGACCGCCGAATGATTGGTGAACTTAGCGTTACGAGTCGGCTGACTGGGAACGAATGGTAAGACGCTGCTGCCGTGGCTACGAATCCTTTGCGTTCGGATCAATCAGTGCGAAAGCCAGATGATTCCGCCAGCCTCGATACCAGTCGACGGAAGACGACGCTTTGGGCAATTCGGTCAGTGTGGGTTCATAACGCCGAAATTCACCATTCTGATAGACCTGAATCAGATTGGAGTCTGGATCGAGCACGGCCAGTTGAGCCCAGCCGTTCCCCAGGATTCGACCAATGACGGGGTTATCCTTCATGATCTTCAGGATCCCGGCTGTCGTCGTTTCAATGACAAACAGCAACCGAACGGGTTCGTGAATCTCGGTGCTTTGAACGGGCAGTCCGCATCGCAGATCGCTGGCGGCTCCGTCCATCACTCCCAGCATTGAGGCGATATTATGAGGGAGCTTTGTTCCGCAGCCCCAGCCACCCGAATCGACGGCTGACAGATAGTATTGCATATTGATCCCCGAACAGACGGGGATCACGGCAGCCAGGATGCGGGCCAGGATCGAGTAATCCGCGTCATCCTGCTTGGGGTCGTACGACTGCATGAACGATCGGCGGTCCAGAAACAGACCTTTCGAACGCGATCTTCGTCCGACAATGCACATCGCGTTCGAGGCATTACCAAATTCCGGGCGTGTCTGAGCAAGGTCTTCCGATCGGTCTTTCACATGACGGTGAGCCTCATCCGGCGTGACATCGAGCGGCGCAGAATAGAATCGCCGACAACGCTCGTGCGAGTTCTTCCGGCAGGCAATGTCGAAGGCACGACGGGCTGCTTCAAAGTCGTCAAAATGCGATTTGGGTAACTGGTCCAAGTCGTAAAACGTGATTGTATCATCCGCCGTGTTGTGCAAGCCGCCAATGAAAATGGTGTCTTCGGGGACATTCATTCCGCGCGAAATGAGGATTGCTCGCGCTTTGGGGTGATTCAACATCGCAGCCAGAGCCCGGCCATTGGGACCACCCGGATTCCCCGTGCAGGCACCACAATCATATGTCGATTTGTGGGGATTGTTCTGACAGGCCGAGCCGTGTCCGATGAAGAAAACCAGGCGGGCAAAGTTGCTGGTCAGACCGATGTCCCTCAACAGTCGCTCGCCCAGGAAAGCCATCTCCTCGATCGAGAACCCGACATGGCCATCGGTTGAGCCCGGCGTCGGATCTCTCCGTTCCAGACGCAGACGCGTTGCCATCGGCGGGGCCACGAGACGACCGAAGGCGCGTCGGACTTTCGCTGTGAACTCAGGAAAGAGAACTCGCATCACCAGTGGGACGGATGCCAGAGTTCCCAGGCCGGCCGAGAGGACTGCACCGGAACCAATGCTGCGCGTGTCGTGGTGGATCTGCTGGACAGCGATCCCCAGAGCCCGTCGCGAACAGATCGGAAGAGCGTCGTGTAGGGAAAGAGTGTAGATCTCGGTGGTCGCCGTATCATTAAAAA
>CAXBSB010000394.1:0-3675 GCA_963977965.1 uncultured Schlesneria sp. | reverse complement strand
AGGGCAGTCGACTTAGCTTGGAAATCGTTTGCCCGGAGAGGGTCTGACCCCTTTTGCCGCGGGCTGCTAGTGCTGGTGGTGCTGGCCACGATCCAGGAATCTGCGCGAGTCACCGCCGCAGATTTGTCTCCACTGGAGCAGCTTGGAAAGCAGATCTTCTTTGACAAGAACCTGTCAAACCCTGTCGGGCAGGCCTGTGCGAGTTGTCATGCTCCCGAAGTTGGATTTACCGGACCAGACTCAGAAATCAACCTGAAAACGGGGATCTACCCAGGCGCCGCTCCGGGTCGATATGGCAATCGCAAACCTCCGTCAGCGGCCTATGCAGCGTTCAGCCCGAAGCGAGAATTCGATCAGAAAGAAGGAACGTGGTCCGGGGGACAATTCTGGGATGGCCGAATGGATGATCTGGTCGCGCAAGCCAAGGGACCGTTCCTGAATCCGCTGGAAATGAACAACGCGTCGGCTGCGGATGTTGTGACCAAAGTCCGCGATTCGAATTATCGAGCGTTATTTGAAAAGGTTTACGGGGCCAAAGCTCTGAATTCGCCCGATGCGGACGAAGCCTTTGACATGATTGCTCGCGCGATTGCAGCCTATGAAAGCTCCCATGAAGTCAATCCGTTCAGTTCCAAATACGATGCCTTTCTTGCAGGCGAAACGACTCTGTCAGCCCAGGAACTGCGTGGATTAGCGTTGTTTGCCGGGAAGGCGAACTGCACTGCCTGTCATCCCCATCAGAAGTCTGCGGATGGGTCGTATCCTCTGTTTACGGACTTCACCTACGACAATGTTGGAGCCCCGCGGAACGAAAAAAATCCGTTTTATCGGGCAGATCCGGCCGTGAATCCCGACGGGGTGAAGTATCGAGACCTGGGACTCGGGGGAGTCCTGAACGAAAAGGAACAGCATGGCAAGGTGAAAGTCCCCACACTGCGAAACGTCGCCAAGAAACCTCATCCACAATTCGTAAAGTCTTACCTGCACAACGGTACCTTCAAAAGCCTGAAGGAAGTGGTCAGGTTTTATAACCGACGCAACAAGACGCCAGAAGCTTTCGGACCACCGGATGTTGAGGAAAACGTCAACCGAGAAGAACTCGGAGCGCTTGGTCTGACTGACGCGGAAGAAAATGATGTCGTTGCGTTTCTGGAAACGTTGTCCGATGGATGGGCCGTCCCACAAGCTGTGGTATCAAACGAGCCCGAGTTTCCAGCTATCGCTCCCTCGAACCAGACGCGAGGCGATCACTTCCAAGGGGCTCGCGACGTCATTCGCGTGGTCCGCTTTCGACGCGTGGTCGAAGAAGCGTCTCGCAGCAGCGACATTCGACCGCAATAGTTTCGCTGAGTCAACGCAACGAGAATTCGATCCGAGTAATGCTTAAAAAAACTCGCAAGTAGAATCAGCCAGCGGAGTTAGGGCCTGTGTACAGGCCTTTGCCCGCACGAACCTTGATGGCTTGCGATTCGATCCGGCGAGCTTCCCAGAGGGAAATCAGCGTCACTCGGACAAGGTAGGCCAGCACTGCGAAGGTCAGCAGAGACGCACAGAACATTTCCAGCTGCAAGCCGGGATGTCGGATCAGGTCCAGCACTTCTGACAACATCGGAACCTCGACGTTAGAACGCTTTTCGACCATCGTTGATCCGCTGCTCGCGGATCTGGACTCGTGAATTCGAGTCGCCTATAGAACTCTATACTTCGGATCGATCAGGAAACAACACCAGCAGTGGCGGTTTTCCGAAACCTAACGGAGATGTAACGCGCTGGCGGATCACGGATGGCTAGACTGTCGGTTGCTGCTGAAACTCCTTCCATGATTGTCAGGCAGTGCGATTGCCATGCAGGGGGCAATTCCTTATGAAACAGACAGACGAATTGCGTTTCCTTTGGAATGACTATGACCGATTCATCGCAAGCGGGTGTGTTAGGTAGCGAAGTCTCTGCCACTCGAGAAGATACGCTTTCCAGATTGAAGTCTGTCATTGAACAATCGGGAGCTCTGCTGCCCGCTCAAGGTCCGATCACTGGCTTTGCGTTTCTGAACCCGCTGCAGGGGTTGGAACATCTGCCGTTCGAAGTAGGGATGATGCGAGGGGCGCGACTGTTTGGTTGCCGTCCGTACCTTTCCAAGGACTTTTATCGCGACAAGCTGGCCACGGGCAGAATTGTTCTTGAAGATCTGAAAGCCGTGTTGCGAAACGAATTGGGGGGCGGCGCGTCGACGCCAGTCGCGCCATCGGGAACGCGATTCGATCTGCGGATGGCAATGCTTCAGTATCCCTTGCATTCGGCTCCTGCAGAAGAATTACGCTGGTTTATCGCTGAAACAGATGCCCTCACCACCTTCAGTGAACAGACCCCCATTCCGGTCCGAACGCGCTTCGTCGAATTAACCCGCCACTGGGTCATGCGTGAGGTACTCAGTCACCCCGTCGGCTCGTCCCCTCAAGAAGATTCCGAGCGCCGGTTTGTTTCCGATCTGGTGGAGCGATTTGGCCGGCCATCACTGGAGAACTGGAGCGACCGGACCTGGGAAGAGTTTTCGTTACAAGCCCTATGGCATGTCTGTCGAGACGGCGTGGAACTCGTCGAAGTGCCTCCCAAGGTCACTCTTCACGCAACCCGGCATCGAGACCTGCTGCTGGAATACACGGGCGAAGACAGCGACCTGCTCGTTCACCCGATCCTGATCCGCTTTTGTGCGTCGTTCACCGACCAGGGTGTCTCTGACTGGCCGCTGCCAGATCGGGAGCTTGGCCTTCTGAAATCATTCAGCGCGCTCTATGGCGGTGCCGCCGGTCAGCCGCATCGCTGGATGCGACCACTCGCGAAAGAACTGCATCGGATCGAAAGCGAGAATATCACACCGCTGGAATCTGTCCTGGAATCGCTCGAAGTTCTTGGAGTCGAGCCCGAGGACTGGACCGACTTCATTGAATCCACCGTTCTGGCACTGCGAGGCTGGACGGGAATGCTCTGGCAGATGGAAGTCCGCGATGACCGCGTGGCACGGCCAGTGGTCCCCGGAACTTTGATCGAGTTTGTGGCCGTTCGACTGCTGCTGGAACGAATTGCATTGCGCCATCTGTGTGACCGAGCCACACCGCCGCTCCAGATGCCGTTGAGTGAACTGCGGTCGTATATTCGCAGCCGCATTGAATCTCATGCAACAGTGTCGGCGGAGCAGCGCTCGTTTTACGTGTTTCAACTGGCTCAGGTCATGGGCTGGGATCCACGTTCGCTCTATCAACTGACAGCACGGGAATGGGCCACGCTTGTCGCCGAGATCGAAGCATTTCCCCCGCTGGCGCGTCGTCGCGCTTATCAACTCGCCTTCGAACATCGGTTGCTGGTGAAGGGGTTGGACGCCATCTGGGTCAGGAATCAAACCATCCCGGAACCTGTGTCGAACGCCAGATTTCAGTCGGTTTATTGCATCGATGCACGAGAAGAATCTTTCCGTCGACACCTGGAAGAGCAATCACCGCAGATCGAAACGTTTGGAGCAGCCGGATTCTTCGGTGTAGCGATGTATTTCAAAGGGATTGCTGACGCTCATTTTTCGGCACAATGCCCGATCGTCGTCAGGCCCAAGCACTGGGTCATCGAAGATATGGCCTATCCATTCGAAGAGACTCATCAGATACGAGTCCGCTCGCGACGGGCACT
>CAXBSB010000393.1:0-3688 GCA_963977965.1 uncultured Schlesneria sp. | reverse complement strand
CATACAGTCGCCGGCGTTGTTCCGATCGTTCGCAAGGGACTGATCGAACTGGTCCGCTGTCGGCAGGTGATGCTGACCGGTGTCCAGGTGCTGGAAGGAAATCCGTTTGGTCTATACGCCGAAGATTGCTCAGAAACGATGCTGACAGGGTGTTCGTTCCTGGATACTCGGGAAGTCAAGCGGACGGAAGCGAGCGTGAAATGGGTTGGAGCGGGGAAATCGAATTCGATCGCCAACTGCCGCGCCAATCGCAGCCTTCAGGTTCCGGGACACGTGCAGTTGAGTGGCAACCTGGTGGATTGATTCGCCAGATGGAAGAGCCGAGCCAATTTTGCGGTTTCCGCTACAAGCCATTCGCGATCTCGACTAAACTCGGGCGATGATTACGGAACTGGTACTGTGTGCGTCGTCCATGCTGGCGGGAATCGTCAATTCGATTGCTGGCGGTGGGACATTACTGACATTTCCTGCACTCGTCTGGACCTTGGGGACATCGGTCGGTGCGAATGCGACCAGTACTACGGTCCTGTTTCCGGGGTCGCTCGCCGCCGTCTGGGGTTATCGTCGCGAACTCAAGGATCAACGAAAGTGGATCGTTCCGCTCCTGATTCCTTCTCTGATCGGTGGGTTTCTGGGGTCTTGGCTGGTTGTCAGCCAACCCGAGAAAGTGTTTAAGCAACTGGTTCCCTGGTTGATTCTGCTGGCGACGGTCCTGTTTCTGTTGCAACCCCTGCTGACTCGCTGGACCGGAATTGGAAAGCCACACCAGCAACCTTCGCCGGTTGTGTTCGGCGGAATCATCTTTTTTCAATTTCTTGTGGCGCTTTACGGCGGCTACTTCGGTGCAGGAATCGGGATTCTGATGCTCAGCAGCCTGGCGCTGATGGGGGTCGAGGATATCCATCGCATGAACGCTCTGAAGAGCCTGCTCGCGTCCGCCATCAATGGAACGTCGGTGCTGTTGTTCATCATCTATGATAAGGTGAGCTGGAAGTTTACGATTCCGATGATCGTGGCGGCGATTGCGGGCGGCTTTCTGGGTGCCAGCGTGGCTCGCCGACTGAACAAGAACCTGGTCCGGTATGCGGTGATCGCGATTGGCTTTGTCCTTTCTGCATGCTACTTTGCGCGATCCTGAAGACCAGACAGGAAGCAACGCCGCGATCGATGCTGCAGCTTCTGGTGCGGTATCCTGAGCGCGGCGAAAGATTCGAATGGCTGACGAAATCAAGGAAGATGCATGTCGAGTGAGAAGGGTGAGGGCTTGATCCTGCGAGTCACTGATTTCAGTGAAACCAGCCGGATTGTCGTCATCTTCACACGTGAATTTGGCAAGATTTCGGCGCTGGCAAAGGGGGGCCGACGGCTGAAAGGCCCGTTTGAATCCGCTCTTGACCTGCTCGCAACATGTCAGATAGTGTTCCTTCGCAAAAGCACATCGGGTCTCGATCTCTTGACGGAAGCCAAGCTGGTTCAGCGGTTTCATCCGCAGGAACGGGAACTGACGTGCCTTTACGCCGGCTACTACGTGGCCGAGTTATTACTCGGACTGACTGAAGACTACGATCCGCACCTTGAACTTTACCAGGCGGCACAAGACGCACTGAATTCGTTTACCAGCATCCAGACCATGCCGACCGCTGTCTTGCGGTTCGAACTGGTTCTGCTGCGAGAAATCGGACAACTGCCAGATTTTGGAACCTGTGCCGGATGCGGTGCAGAATTGACTGAGGGAAAAACGTTTGGTTTCTGGGTTTCTCAGGGAGGCTTGATCTGTCCTGAGTGCCAGCATGAAGAATACAGTCGAATGACTATTCACGCCGGTACAGCGGCCGCTCTGCGGATGCTGTCCAGCGAAAACGATCAGGCCTGGAGACGATTGAACCTGTTACCACAGCAATTCAAGGAAGCTCGCCAGATCACTGCGACCGCATTATCACATATCCTCGGGCATCGCCCCAAAATGTTGAAATACTTATCGTAAGACCGACAGCTTCACATACGAAGTTCGCCACGACGGCTCACACTTCCGACACATCGCACCTCCCCTTCGGTCATGGATGACCATGCAACACGGCAAAGCGACTAACAAACGGAATCTGCCTCGGAGACCAGTGCTCCGCGGGTGGGTCGCCGCGCTGATGCTCAGCATTCTTCCAGGATGTGTCACACCCTGGGAAAAGTCCGCCCTGCTGAAGGACAACACTCCGGATATCCGCGGAGTAAAAGGGCCGGAAGAGCGACGCTTGAGTGGCTGGTTCCGCTTGCGCAAACAAGAAGAGGCCGCTCTGAACGAAGATGATTCGCTGAAGCCGCTACCAGGCACGGATGCGTACGTGGCTGCCACCGAGTTGTACAAGGGCAAACAATTTGCAGTAGCCGAAAAGGCATTCAAGAAAGTCGCCAAGAAGTACAAGAAAAGCGATATCCGGGAAGACGCCATCTTCATGCAGGCTGAAGCAGCCTACCAGCAGGAACACTACGCAGATGCCAACGATCTGTATGCTCAGCTTCTGAAAGAGTATCCATCAACGCGACACCTGGACGTGGTGTCAGAGCGATTGTTCAAGATTGGCCGCATCTGGCTGGACTTCCCCGAAGTTGCCAAACTGGGTGAGATTGAGCAGATCAATTACGATGAATTCAAGCGAAAGCTTCCGGCTGAAGAACCGCCAAAACTGAACAAGACTCCGATCTTCGTTCCAAACTTCTTCGATGAGCATAAGCCTACGTTTGATACTCCCGGAAACGGAGTGGCTTCGTTGCAGTTGATCTGGATGAATGATCCGACAGGTCCGCTGGCCGACGATGCGATGATGCTGGTGGCCAGTCACTATGCTCGCAAGGGCAATTACATCGAGGCTGACCGCTACTTCCGGATGTTGCGTGAAACATTCCCCAACAGCCCTCATCTGCGAGACGCATTCTTGCTGGGCTCGCACGTCAAGTTGATGGCCTACCAGGGGGCGAATTACGACGACAAGACTCTGAGCGACGCTCAGATGTTGAAAGAGAGTACGATCCGGCTGTATCCCGAAATGGCTGAAGTCGGCCGACTGAAGGATGAACTGGCACGGATCGAACAAGCCAAGGCTGAACGCGACTGGCAACTGGTCGAACTGTATTCCCGTAAAGGAAACAAACGCGCCGTCGCAGTGATGTGTCACCAGTTGATTTCGCACTATCCGAAATCTGAACAGGCTGATAAGGCACGCCAACGGTTGGAAAACATGGGCCCCGAGTACGAAAGCGGGGCCGTGGTGCTCAATCCAAAGGATCCACCCAAGTTGCCGTTGTGGAAACGAATGATTCCGGGTCAACAGGCCCCCTCGATGGCGGCACCTGTCGCCCAACCTGAAGCGGTCGTTGATCCCTACGCGGATGATCCCAAGTCTGAACAGTCACCGTCGCGATGGATGTCGAATCCATTCCGTCGTCGGGGTGCACCAACAACCGATCCTGTCGAAGAGGGTTCGTCTGAGTCTGGCGAGAGCGCCGAGATTGATCTGAACGAAGCCCCCAAGAAGAAAAACTGGCTCTGGCCTGCACCACGCAGACTTCCAGCAGAAGTTGATACAGACGCCCGGAAGCTGGATGTTGGTGAAATCTCTGGAAAATCAAAGCTGTAGTCCCTCAATTCTGAATCCCGGATCCTCAAGGAACAGTGCTCCTGCTGTCAGGACTGTAT
>CAXBSB010000392.1:0-3700 GCA_963977965.1 uncultured Schlesneria sp. | reverse complement strand
CAAAGATCTCGCTGCCGTTCGTTTCACCGCTGGCGGTTCAGCAGTCAAACGAGCTGTCGCCTTCGACGATACCGGAGAGCGCTGTGCCACGAAAATGAAGCGACTCAACCCAATGCCGTTGCAACTTCACTGTCACGTCCGCAGGGTGGCCCGAACGCCAAGACGCAAGGACGCCAGAGGAGAATCACAAAATCTCTTTCCTCATGGCGCCTTTGCGCCCTTGCGCCTTTGCGTTTCATCCAGCAGCCGGGGGAGCCAGACGCTGCTTCAGCGTCTGGGTTCACAAGTGCGTTTGCAAGTGAATTTTGTCGGAGGGGTGCGAGTCCCCTTCAGGAGGTTAAAGTTTGATCATGTAGCCAACCGAAACTGCGTCGCCGCGAGGCGGGGTGGAGAGCATCGGAAGGTGAAAGACCGGTCCGTAACGAAAGTGAACTCGATTCGGCCGGAATGTGTGGCGAGCCTGCTGGCCATTGGCGAAGCCTAGGATACCTGTGTCCGTGGTAACGGATGGGAAGAGCGATGTTCTTACCCGTGGTTCAACGTCATTCCAGAAACGCAAACTGAGAGGAATGGCACGCATTCAGGTGGTTGGAGACAGAACGGTCGGAAGGCAGAATTCATGACGCAAAGAGACCTGTCTGGGTAGGTCGGCGTTCATTGTCCGAGCCATCTGTCCGAGTTCGCTCGGTCGGATGCAGTGTGGATACGAAGAACCGCCAGACAGGAGTCAGAGGTTCCGTAGTAGCGACGAAGCCGGCTAACGCTGGTGGAGCAAAGGGAACCAGGAAGATGGATGACGAGATGACTGGACAGCACGAAAACACACCAGCGACAGTGCCGCTGGCTCAACAAGCTGGAGAGTTCCCTGCCGAATGGCAGTGGGTCGAACGTGGTGTCTGGAATGCTCGTATGTTGACAGCCCTTCTCACGAAGGGGAAAGGACAGAAATGGTTTCGCTTGTATGACAAAGTGTTTGCCGAACGGAATCTAATCGCCGCATTTCAGCAAGTCTTCTCTAAGCACGGTGCCGCTGGTGTCGATCACGTCACTGTGGAGGAGTTCGCACGTCGGTCTCCAGAGAGTCTCTGGGAACTGTTGGATGAGCTTCAACACAAGACCTACCGCCCCCAAGCGATTCGACGCGTCTATATCCCGAAGCCGGGTACGACTGATAAACGACCTTTAGGAATTCCTACGGTTCGTGATCGGATTGTGCAGGCAGCGGTTGTAAACGTCATCGAACCGATCTTCGAACGAGAATTTGCCGAACACAGCTACGGATTCCGCCCTGGTCGAGGATGCGGTGAGGCGGTTCAACGTGTCACGGAACTGATTCACAGCGGTTTCGTTTATATCGTTGACGCCGACCTGAAAAGTTACTTTGACACCATCCCGCACGAGAATCTGCTGCAGCGAATTTCGGAACGAATCCCGGACGGCTCCGTGCTTTCTCTGATTCGATCCTTTCTCAATGCTCAGATTCTGGAAGAGATGCAAATGTGGAATCCAGAAGCCGGAGCGCCGCAAGGCGCAGTGCTCTCTCCACTGTTGAGTAACATCTACCTCAATCCGCTGGACCATCTGATGGCTGAATCCGGCTACGAGATGGTTCGCTATGCCGATGATTTTGTGATCCTCTGTCGGACAGCTGAAGATGCGCAGCGCGCATTGAATGCTGTTCAAACGTGGGTTACTGACAACGGTCTGATCCTTCATCCGACCAAAACGAAGATCGTGAATGTGGAGCGAGAGGGCTTCGACTTTCTCGGATTCCACTTCATTGCGACCACCAACTATCCACGAGCGAAGAGCGTGGAGAAACTCCAAACGGCTCTACGGCAGAAAACCAAACGGACGCGGGGCGACTCGCTTCATTTCATCATTCGTGACGTCAATCAGACATTACGTGGGTGGTATGGTTACTTCCAGATCAGCCGCACGGGCTCTCATCTCTTCCGAAGACTGGATAGCTGGCTCCGCATGCGTCTGCGGAGCATTCTCCGTCGACGTGCACATCGACGTGGCAAGGGACGCGGCAAAGATCATCAGCGATGGCCAAACAAGTTCTTTGAAACGCTGGGCTTGTTCAGCCTGCATGCGGCCCGCGTTGTTCGCTCAATCCTCTCGGAGGTTAAACCATCAACCGGAGAGCCGGATGCGGGAGATCTGCACGTCCGGTTCGGAGGGAGGGGCGTCTCAACTCAATGAGATGTCCCTACCCCTATCCCGCGCTGTGCCGATGACTCTCCGTAGACAACCCATGCTGCCCGGCGAATTGTAATTGCCACGCCGTGCATGCTCGGCGTATGACTCGGTCCACGTCGTCAATAATGTACCTGCCCCTTTTTCAAAAATGTCCCTTTTTCCGAATTGTCTCCCTTGCGTACGTCGAGCGTTTGTGCTAGCAGTCGCAGGTTTATTCCAACTGTAGAACCGGTTGCCGAACGGAAGCAAGACTGACATACAAGTATCTCAATTCACCAAATGCCATCCCTAGGCGGACTTCTGTAATGTGGTGTGACGCGAGGAGGTTGCGTGAATGACAATAAGCTTTTTATTGACAGGACTGTGCGTCACGGCATTCGCCGCAACTCAAGTTGAAGTCCATGCCGCGAGCGGTGACGCACAGAAACTAAGATCCAATGTCTTGACAGCGGGCACGGAATTTGAAGCCAGCGAGGCCTACAAGAACTTCTTCTGCTCTATTGGATTGGCCTCGCTTCCTGGATTGATCGAGGATCAAGATACGGGAATTGCTCTTCATGCTGCGTGGGAGGCTCACAAGGCGCTGGCGACACGGCAGGCCGCGGAATCGGCTCTCGACACTCCGGTGCGAAGTGAGATTATCTACGATCGAGCAAGATTGACTCAATTCCAGGCATTCGTAAAGAAACGCACAAAGGCTCCCATACCAGCCTGGTGGTCATCACAAATCGTTGACGTAGACGTGGCTCCTGGGAAGTGTCACGCCTTTAGCGGGGCACACGTCGCGATGGCGTTACGGTTTCGAAAGTCGAATGCTGGGCCGCGTGTTCCGTTGAATTCTGAATTGGCAAATGAGGGGCAGCTACTTCGTTATTCATCACATGAACAGACTCTTTTATTTGATGGGAGCAAATTCAAAGGAGTGCTGCCGGACTCGTATTGCGGATTGTTGGGAAAATCACAATCCGTCTTGGCAGGATTCAGTTCTGGTGGCGGATTCAACTACATGATCGCGGGCCTTTCGTCGAATGGCGGCGATTTCCGATGGAAAGCTGATGTATGGGCAACAGGCAGATTGTGCCTGGCAGGAGGTGGATTCCATGCTGTTGAACTCATTGAACAGGATGGCACGTTGTTCGTGTTCGGCGCCGAGACACACGGAATGTACCTGGAGGCTTTTCATGTGGTGACTGGAAAACCCCAATATCGATTCTGCACGCAGTACTGGGGAAACGCATCTGAGGCGTGGCCTCTGAAGTAGATTGGCGATGAAGTACAGGATAGGGGGTAGGCTGTGGCTGGTGAGCACGAATTGCAGCAGTCCCAATGCAGCCGAATGCTGTGTTCTCCGTAAATCTGTAATGTCCGCATGATATGCGGATTGACGTAACTCGATTTGAGCGCCCGGCTTCGCTTACGTTATTGTGTGGGCTTTTAATCTCTGCTGGAACTGGACCGCGCACGTAAATATCGTCGCCTTCAACTTCACACCCTC
>CAXBSB010000391.1:0-3738 GCA_963977965.1 uncultured Schlesneria sp. | reverse complement strand
TGGCTGTATCTGGCAGCGGTTGAGGATCTCTATTCCCGGAAGATCGTAGGCTGGTCGATGTCGGAACGAATCGACAGTCGACTCGTGACGGACGCGGACGCGTTGGAAATGGCCGTCAAACGAGAACTTCCTGGAGAGGGCCTGATCGCACATTCTGATCGAGGCGTGCAGTACGCCAGCGATCATTACCAGTTGCGATGACCTACTCGCTGTACAGTACAGATTCCCGATTGGACAACACGACAATTATGGCCACACTCACTCCCGCTAATGTGAGTGACGAAATCATTGATATAGCGAAGCATTTCCATTCAAACGTACTTTGGATTAGCCCCTTCAGCAACAACGAGGTTCCGAGCATGGGGACGAACGACGCTATGACAGATGGCTGGTCTCCTGATGCGAACAGGTAAAACCCCGGAGCTATCATCGCCCACATTGCAACGTATCCGTACGCTCCAGCCCTTTTCGGGCTGCTGGACATGAAGCTGACGGCAAGTGCAACGCCACTTGCTGACAGAACGATTGGAAGCAGAATCAGGTTTAGCAACACGAGTGCTCGAATCGTCTCCCATAATGTCTGGCGAGGGAATAATTCGTACGGAATCATAAATCGCAACGTGACCCAGAAGCATCCGATCATCATGAAACCTGCGGCAGCTACGCTAACGCAGACCGCGATGTACTTGCCCAACGCAATTGCTGTTCGCGAGGCATGAGTCAAAAAGAGTGGCTCAAGTGTCTTCAAGGCTCGCTCAGTGGTTCCGAACTCAGAAGCAAATTCACACGCTGAGCGAAGTACGAGCGCATACACAACCAGCGATACGTATACTGACAAGAACCACAGCAGTACTTTGATTTTAGCGGGTAGACTTCCAACAACCGCGACATCGATCCCATCGTCGAGTATCGTATCGAAGACCCTGGTGCGTTCAACATCATTACTACAGATTGTCAGCAACTGTTTAACTTGAGATTCCGCGTTCACGGACTGCGTATTGCCTCGATCAGCGAATGTTCTAAAGCCAAGCTGATACTTTATCATTCCCTCCGGCTGGACCTTTGGGATACGTCTGGTTTCAAGAAACACGTCGAACGTAGACGAATCGATTGCCCCCTTAACTTTTCTTGAAACGTCGAGAGTCTCCTGGGGTAAGTCAATCGAGACGAATTCGACGTTGCCAATCCCCTTTACTACCACTATAACAAGGTCCTCAAATTCCTTGTCGCTTCCTCGAAGGATGACGTTGCTGTAAGAGACATCCCGAATGTTGATTCGATAACTGTACGCCACCGCCTTACACCATTTCTCAAAATGTTGAGCAGACGTAAGGCCATTCAAAGGGATGTCAACGTCTACATGAGAGGGACCAAACTGAAGTCGCTCACCAAGTTTTGCCAAATCTTCTTTCGAAGAGATTGAAGGAGAATGTCGCTGGAACCATTCCCAGGCGAGGTTGACGTATGCATCATAGTCCTCTCGCGATGCTCCCATTCTGACAATTTTGGAAGCATCGATAGCGGGTTTCTTAAGCGCAAATCCAAACACGATCCCCGCGAGAAGGGCCATCAACAGCGCCGGTAGCACAATCCCCGCGAACAACCCGATTCTGTCACGGCTGAGTTGCAGCAATTCCTTCCGAGCAACAACCAGTGAGGGATGCATCTTTTTCCGACCATGAAGAGAGAAGTTGGAAGCGGTATCGGACGAGTAGTAACTCGAGCATTCACAACGGTGAGTTCGTCGAGTTGTATCCGCACATCTACGTCAAGTGTGACTGTTCAATCATACGGGCGTATCGACTCTCCATTGTTTCAACGCCTGAACCAATGAAATCAACGGCATTACCCCAGAAGAGACACCTGCCGCGAACCACAAGTAGTACCTTGTTACACAACTTTTCAATCTCTGAGATTCTGTGACTGGTGTAAACAGTCACTATTCCCTCACGAGAACATCGTTCAACAACTCCGACAAGTTCGTTCGATGCTTCAAGATCAAGATTCGAAGTCGCCTCATCCAGCAGTAGAACTGGCGGACGTTGAAGAATGGCGCGGCTGATGCTGATCTTCTGCCGCATCCCGGATGAATACCCAGCACATCGACGTTCAAGGAACTCCCCCATTCGAAATCGTTCACACAGTTCGTCGATTCTGTCTTCAAGGTGCTTTCGAGTCATTCGATTTAACTGGCCCAAATATCGAAGGTATTCACGTCCAGTGAGACGGTTGTAAAGAGGGAACTCTCCAGATATGTAGCCGATCTGTCGGCGGACCATTGCAGGTTGAGTACCCAAATCGAATCCACAAACGGAGCCAGAGCCACTCGTCGGCTTAAGCGCTGTGGTAATGATCCGTAACAAAGTCGTCTTTCCAGCACCATTCGGGCCGACGATCCCTACAGTGTCACCTGGAGCTGCAGAAAGGCTGATATCACTCAGCGCGCAATGTCTGTTACCGGGAGCGTCGAAAACTTTGCCTACTCCGCGTATATCAAGCATTTGTATCCGGCCAGAACAGTGGATTTGAAAGGTAAGTGACGAGTCTTTAGGGACAGCAGACGGACGCCATCACGGTCGTCAATTGCAAATTCCTCGCTAGCGCAGTCGGATCGCCCGGCGCGGCGAATTGAAATGTTCCCCATAACTGGCACCAACAATAGAATACTGCCGGGTAGGCCGCAAGGAATGCTGGCACAAATTGACCCAACCCCATCAGCGTAGCATTCGCCAAATGAAACGCAAAAGCGATCACGAGTAATCCAACGACACACGAATGTGGCAAGACGAGAATGAAAACAAAGCCTAGTTCGAACACCAGAACCGCATGTGTCACCAAGCGTCCTATGAATGCATGCCGTTCAAAAAACGAGTATCCCCAGCGTAGTCCGTAGTGGCGTGAACCTAGGATTAACCCAACGGCCGTGCCGTCGCGCCATACAGCACCAAAGACCTTCGTCACCCCTGCAAGAAAGTATGAAAGAATGAGCTGTGCACAGACAAACCAGACACAAATGCCAAACCCTGTCCCGCCTGCTGGGAGGATTGACGAAAGAAGTACCGAACAACCAGTGATGGACAGCATGTATGATGAGCCATCTAACCCTAGCGGACTGCGAAGCATAAGATAATACAGTCCACTCATCATCCCGACCAATAGAAAGCGCAGTTCGGAACTCACCGATGACTCAATGTCATTTTGCACGAACGCGAGGACGCACAGACCAACGCTCCCAGTTGCACATCCGATCGTTACAAAACATGCTCCAACATAAAGCAGATCGCTCGTCAGGATCCGCACAACGATATTGTGAGCACCTAGGGTATAGCGAGCCAACACGAATTCCCATCTGTGGTACGCACGGTATGACGCAGTCAGGGCGGAAGCCAGTCGCTCGGTGACTGCGTGGAGTGTCGCGATCGACACCAGAAGGCTCGTAACCCACAACCACCCCGATGGGGTAATCAGCAGCAACAAGACGTCACGAGCCATTTAGAGTACCTTTTGATCTTCACTTGGCGAAGTACTCACCTCAGAAGGTGCGACCGCTGGAGAGCTAACGCCTTCTATGGGGCTTTCGCGATGTGGACTCGCTTCAACCTGGTGCCAGCCAGACCGTAGAATCAATTGAGGAGCGTCGAATGAATGTGCCGTCTTCGCTAAAGCAAACTGTACATCACTTGCGTAGGTGACATCTGTCTGAAGAAGCGTCAACTTCAGGCAGGCGAGGTATCCGTT
>CAXBSB010000390.1:0-3747 GCA_963977965.1 uncultured Schlesneria sp. | reverse complement strand
ACGGTCGGGGCCCCGTTCTGGGCCGCGGTCACCAGGGAAGCGTGGCGGAAAATCGCCCGGCGGACGCGGCAGGTTGACTCCGGTCCGGTTCATCAATCTGTTCAATGACCCGCGAATTTCCGGAAGATTTTTGTAGATCTTGTCCGGATGCTGTTCGAAATATCGGCGAGTCAACTCCATGCGCCGGTCTTCTGGCTTCAGTTTCGCAACTTTCAGTCGCAGTTGTTCGTCCAGTTGTTCTTCGATCTTGTGCAACTCCTGCTCTTTTGGCCAGCGGACTTCTTCCGTCGCCTGATGAACGAGACTGAAGAACAGAAATGCCACCAGCATATCTCGTTGATTCTTGGGATCCTTTTTGATCGCCTGTCGGCGGTCAAAGGGCAGAGTCGCCAGGATTTCTTCCTGCAGCTTGGGTGATGGCCAGTTTTTCGGATTTTCTGCGTGATGGACACTGCGTTCCAGAATGTTGCGATACTGTTCTGGTCGAGGCATCTTGCTGAGTCGCTCTTGTTCGTCGGTCGGTAGATCCATCAGCAAAATTTTCATGATCTTCTGAAGTTCGTCCGTTGTCAGTGGACGTGGACCGAAAGGGCGTTGACGTGGGGGCTCCAATTCGGGAAGCTCGAGTGCTAATGACTCGATCTGCCGCTGCTGTTCTTCCTTGAATTGCTGAACGAGTGCCAGCTTTCGAGTACTCTCTTTTTCATTGCGCAGCATTTCCCGCTGACTGGGTGTCAGTGTTTGAAGCCACGCGTTGTAGGTCTGCATCAGGCTGGAAAGATGCCCCCCATTTTTCTGGTCCTGTTCCAGTTCCTGATTCAATTGTCGGTATCGAGCCTGATCTTCCGGTGTCATCTGCTGGAATGCTGCGATATTTCGCTGAAGATGATCTCGTTCGACCTGAGACATCTTTACGACGTGCTGATGACGATCTTCCAGGGCTTTTGCGTCGGTTTTCGATTCTGCAAATGTGGGAACTGTCATTGCTGACAACATAAGTCCCGCCATGACTGCGGGGAGGGTCATCAGTCGAATGCTCGTGGACTGACATCGGAACATGGTTCAGCCCTTTTCTGACGTTTCGTGGAACAACTGGCTCTTTTGCAGTCGCTCCAGAAAATCCTTGGATTCAACTTCCTGGAACTGGTCAAGCTTCTGCAGGGTCGGCAAGTCTTCCAGCAGTTGTCGAGCCGGGTTCGACATCCATTGATTGGTTGCCTTGAAGCCGACCCAGCCCGATACCCCGATGGCCACGATCCAGACAGACGCGATAGCAACTTTCTTGAGAACCCCGAACCAGGCCTGTTCTGCGAGTACAAACGGCGTTTCGCCCACCTTGAGCGTGGTCATCGTCCGCTCGGTGAACTCCGGCGGGGCCTTGGGAGTCGGCAGTACATCCAGCATTTCCCATGTGCGAGCGAGTGCCTCGACTTCGTGTCGTGCAACTTCACTGCGTGCCAGAACCTGGTCGATCAATTGCGCTTTCTGGTCGGGCAGTTCGCCGTCCAGGTAGGCGACAAGATCTTCACGCTGGTCAGCGGAAAGTCTCAGTGTCTTTTCCATGGTCCGTCATCAATCGCCAGATGGTTACAAAACTATTTGACTTCTTTTCCCAATTGCATGTACGGCTCAAGCGCCTGACGCAGGTTTTCGCGAGCTCGGGACAACAGCGACTTGATCGCTGTCGGCGTCAATTCCATTGCCTCAGCAATGTCCTCGTAGCTCATGTCTTCGTATTTATGCAGCAGCACCGCCATCCGCTGCCGTTCGTTCAATTGTTCCATCGCCTGCTGCACAACTGTCTGAAGTTCTCGGCGATCGAGTTGCCGGTTAGGCATCAGGGCCGACTTTTCCAGGGCCAGTTGTTCGGCAGGATTGACGCCCAGGGGCCCCGATTCACTTCCAGCCAGGTTCACTTCTTTTCGACGCCCTTTGGCGCGGCGCGAGTTACTTGCCAGATTATTCGCGATGCGAAACAGCCACGTCGAAAAGCGTGCTGTCGGAAGATAGCCATGCCGAGCCCGATAGATCCGCAGAAAGACATCTTGAGCAAGATCTTCTGCCGCTTCCTGGCTTTGCACCATGTGGTAAAAAATGTTTGTCAGTCGATCCTGGTATGCTTTGACAAGTTGCGTGAACGCGCCGTCATCCCCCTGCTTGGCCCGCAGCATCAACTGCACATCGGGATCATGCAGGTACCCAGAGTCTTCGACGGTTGGTCCTGGTTTGGTCTGTATCGGCACGTGCGGAGTTCTTTCGAAGTCGGCAGCTTTGTCGACGGATACGAGCGTTCAAACATCTAACACCGCAACTCTGCCAAGGTTTCTGTGATTCAGAAGTTCCTGGCAGTCGTGAGTGACGGCGTGCGGCAGTATAATCTTCCCCCTGCCGGGAATCGAACCCGTTGACCAGAATCGAGACAATTTAGCCTGTCGCCACCGAAAGCATCATTGCATGTCGATCAGTTCACTGCCACTCAGTTACTGCACTAACGTCCATCCCGGTCGAACGATCCACGAAGTCGAAGAAGGCCTGGATCGGTTCACCGTTCCCATCAAGCAGGGGTACGGCGATCACCTGGCGGCGGGTTTGTGGCTGGCTGCCTCTGTCATTCGGGAACTCGAATCGACCCCCGATGCCGTCGCTCGATTTGCCGATGGCCTGAATCGACGCGGGCTGACGTGTTACACGCTGAATGCATTTCCTTACGGTGACTTCCATTCCGCCCGCGTCAAAGAGAATGTCTATCTGCCCGACTGGACTCAGCCGAATCGCCTTGAGTATTCACTCGCCTGCGCCCGAGTTCTCGCCGCGATGCTGCCTGATGGCGTTGACGGAAGTATTTCGACGGTTCCCCTCGGATTCAAACCGTTTGAACATCCCGCCGACTTTGCAGACCGTTGCGCCGATCAGTTGATCGAATTCTCTCGACAACTGGACCGGTTGCGAGCGGACACGGGAAAACTCGTCAGGCTGGCCATTGAGCCCGAACCTTTCTGTGTTCTGGAAACGACTGCTGAGACCCTGGCCTTTTTCCAGCGGCTGCGACAGCGTGCGGCTGACGCTTCGGCATTGGAACTCGTCCAGACCCATCTAGGCGTTTGTTACGACGTCTGCCATCAGGCGGTTGAGTTCGAAGACGTGGCGGCATCCATTCGCTCTCTGGCCGATGCTGAAATTCGGATCAACAAGGTCCACATTACCTGTGCGATTGAGATTGCCGAACCGGGCAGCAATCCCGCGGCTCTTGAAGCTCTCGCTCGTTACGCTGAGCCTCGGTATCTGCATCAGACGTTTGCTCGAAGCACGACCGGTTCTAACGTCAAGCAGGTCGATCTGGACACGGCGCTCGCGACGTCACCCCCGGCAGAGTTTCGCGATGCATCGATGTGGCGTGTTCATTTCCACGTTCCGGTTGATGCGGAACATCTGGGACCGCTTGGGACGACGCGTGGTGAACTGAAACGGGCATTGGCAGTGATTCCAGAGTTGAACTATGCCCCCCATCTGGAAGTCGAAACGTACACCTGGGAAGTTCTGCCCGGCGGTGGAACGCCCAACATCGTGGAAGGATTTACTCGGGAATTGTTGGCAACAAAGAGACTTCTGGACAACTGATGGAATGCCTCGCCAAGATTTTGTGATTTCGACGAAGTGTCGCAACGAACCAGTCTGTTGCGCGGTGTCGGAATGCCTCAGGGTACTGAACGTTCTCACATGAAATCAGCTTGATCGTCATGACAGCCT
>CAXBSB010000389.1:0-3761 GCA_963977965.1 uncultured Schlesneria sp. | reverse complement strand
AGTTCAGACGTGTGCTCTTCCGATCTAGGAAAACGGGCTGATCATCCGGTATCGCGTCGATGGACTTCTTCGAGTGCAGCCGGTGCCTGAATCGATCATGCACTTTTATGCGGCAATCGTGACTCGACTGAAGATCATGTCGAAGCTGAACATCGCCGAAAAGCGAATTCCTCAGGATGGTCGCATCAAGCTGAAGATTTCGGGGCGTGAAATCGATGTCCGTGTTTCGATCATCCCCATGATTTATGGCGAAGGGGTGGTCCTGCGACTACTCGACAAAAGCCGCATGGTCTTCAATCTGAAAAACGTCGGTATGCCAGATGAAATGGCAAAGACGTTTCATGACTTGATTTCGATGCCTCACGGAATCGTGCTGGTTACGGGGCCTACCGGGAGCGGAAAGACTTCGACGCTCTACAGTGCCCTGAATGAAATCAAAGATCCGACGATCAAGATCATTACTGTCGAAGATCCTGTCGAATATCAGAACCCCGGCATCAGCCAGATCCAGGTTCACAGCAAAGTGGGGCTGACATTCGGAGCGGGGCTTCGCAGCATCCTGCGTCACGACCCCGACGTCATTCTGATCGGGGAAATCCGCGACGGCGAAACCGCCGAAGCTGCGATCCAGGCCTCGCTGACAGGCCACCTTGTCTTCAGCACTCTGCACACAAACGATGCCCCCAGTGCTTTCGCGCGACTGATTGATATGGGGGTCGAGCCCTATCTGGTCGCCAGTACGGTGGAAGGGGTTCTGGCACAGCGACTGGTGCGAGTTCTGTGCAAGAAGTGCAAAGTCCCCTATACGCCCGATCCTGACGAAATCCCCGAAGATTTCCCGCGACCGATTCCTGAAAACTTCTGGAAGCCTGCAGGGTGTCGCGAGTGCCGCGGCACAGGTTATTCCGGTCGACGAGCCATTTTCGAATTACTTCGTACGGATCCTGAAATCGGTCGGCTTTGTATTGCTCGCGCCAGTTCCGCGGCGATTCGCGACCATGCTCTGCAGCATGGTATGATGACGTTGCGTCTCAATGGATATCAGCGAGTCATCGATGGAACGACAACGCTGGATGAAGTTTTGCGAATCACCAAGGGCGATATTGCGTAAGGCAAGCACTCTTGAAGGTCGATTCCAAAGGTAGAGTGCTTCTTGAACTCGAACGGTTCCCTGCTTCCGATTCTGAATTCGAATTCGCCACCAGCAATTGACCCTGTGTGTGGCATGACGGTCGATCCAATGAGTGCCGCAGGTTCGCATGAGTACCGCGGAACGACGTATTACTTCTGTTCATTGTCCTGTCAAAAGCGATTCCGGGCGACGCCGGATCGCTTCCTGGAATCTCCATCAGATCATTCGTGTTGTGGCCTCGATACAGGCAATGCCGAGGCCGAGTACACCTGTCCGATGCATCCGGATGTTTTGCAGATTGGACCGGGAATCTGCCCCCACTGTGGCATGGGACTGGAGCCGACGGAACAGCCTGCACTAACAAGAGTGGAATATGTCTGTCCAATGCATCCCGAAGAGGTGAGTGATCACCCGGGACCCTGTTCGAAATGTGGGATGGCTCTGGAGTCTCGCACGATCGAGATTGAAGAGGGGCCAAGCCATGAACAGACAGACATGATGCGACGATTCTGGGTGGGGCTGATTCTGGGCCTGCCGGTATTTGTTGTGGCGATGTCCGACATGCTTCCTGGTCATCTTTTGCATGACTGGACATTCTTTCTGAACTGGGGCCAGTTGCTGCTGGCAACTCCAGTGGTTTTCTGGTGTGGTTGGCCGTTTTATGAACGAGCCTGGCTTTCCATCCGAAATCTCTGTCCGAACATGTTCACGTTGATCTCACTGGGAGTCGGTTCGGCGTATGCCTACAGCCTGGTGGCCACTGTCGCACCAGGATTGTTTCCCGACGGCTTCCGTCATGCTGACGGTTCGGTGATGCCATACTTCGACACTGCCGTTGTCGTGACCGTCTTGATCCTGCTTGGCCAGGTGATGGAAATCAAAGCACGGAGTAAGACGAACGGTGCCATCAAACGCCTGATGGGGTTGGCTCCAAAGACGGCAAGACGTGTGGCACCCGACGGCAGCGAAGAAGACGTTTCGCTGGACCACATTATGCAAGATGATGTTCTTCGAGTTCGGCCAGGTGAAAAACTGCCCGCCGATGGTCGCGTTGTCGACGGACGCAGTTCGGTCGATGAATCGATGATTTCGGGGGAACCATTACCTGTTGAAAAGCAGATCGGCGACAAAGTCATCGCGGCGACGATCAACGGTACGGGGACGTTACTGATTCGTGCTGAAAAGGTTGGTTCGGAGACTTTGCTCGCACAGATCATTCGCATGGTTGGAGATGCCCAGCGGACGCGGGCACCCATTGAGCGGGTGGTCGATCAGGTCTCTCGATACTTCGTTCCTGCGGTGATGGGGGTGAGTTTGCTGACGCTTGTGGTCTGGAGTCTGTTTGGCCCTGAACCAAGGCTGGCTCATGCACTGGTCAACGCAGTTTCTGTGCTGATCATTGCCTGTCCCTGTGCCCTGGGGCTCGCAACGCCGATGTCGATCATGGTTGGCGTTGGACGAGGAGCCGAAAACGGGATCCTTGTCAAAAATGCCGAGGCTCTGGAGGTACTGCAGCGAGCGGACACACTGGTTATCGACAAGACCGGAACGTTGACAGAAGGGAAGCCGCATCTGGTCACTGTCGAACCGACGCCGGATTTCTCGTCCAGCGAGATCGTACGACTGGCGGCGTCATTGGAACGAGGCAGTGAACACCCCTTGGCGGCTGCCATCGTTCAAGGGGCCATCGATCGGGGACTGACACTGGCGTCACTGGAACAGTTTGAATCCCTCACCGGAAAAGGGGTGACTGGGATCATTGAAGGAAAGCGTGCATCGCTCGGCAACGCCCGACTGATGTCGAATCTGGGAATCGATCTGACTCAGCATTCCGCACACCTGGAAGAATTGTGTCGCGCAGGCCAGACGATGATGCATCTTGTCATTGATGGAAAACTCGCGGGAATCCTCGGTGTCGCCGATCGGATCAAGGGATCAACACCAGAGGCACTTCGTGCGCTGAGGCATGCAGGACTGAAAATCATCATGCTGACGGGCGACAGTCGACAGACGGCCGAAGCTGTGGCACGATCTCTGGGGATCGACGACGTCATTGCCGAGATGCTGCCGGATCAAAAGCTTGAAGTTGTGAAGCGACTTCAAGCGGAAGGGCACATCGTGGCGATGGCAGGTGACGGGATCAATGATGCACCAGCACTGGCACAGGCGGAAGTCGGGATTGCCATGGGGCCTGGGACCGACGTCGCGATGGAGAGTGCGGGAATGACGCTGGTTCGGGGCGATCTGCAGTCGCTGGTCAGTGCGTTCCATTTGAGCCGCGCGACAATCACCAACATCCGACAGAATCTGACCCTGGCCTTCTTTTACAACGTGCTGAGTGTTCCCGTAGCGGCCGGGGTTCTTTATCCCGTTTTTGGTCTGCTGATTTCCCCGGTCTGGGCGAGTGTTGCGATGAGCTTCAGTTCGCTTTCGGTCGTTGGGAATGCGCTGCGACTTCGCAACGCAAAACTTTAGTGCGGGTCGCACTTCCGTGTCGCGTCGAAACAGGGGTTAGAGCGCATCTCAGTTAAGTGTAGCGGCACCCACAGTGTCTAACTAAAGTGGTTTCATGGATTCCGAGAAGCCACTATCTCCCGCAGCTTATCGCTACAGTAAAATGCGATGCGAT
>CAXBSB010000388.1:0-3768 GCA_963977965.1 uncultured Schlesneria sp. | reverse complement strand
ACGCCGTCAAGACTTCAGTCGGTGTATACGCACCGGGCATAATTCCTTTGTCGTATCTCAGTGCGAGTTTGATGACGTCCAGATTCACTGTGGGTGAGACCAGGAATTCAGCGCCGGCGAGAATCGCGGTTCGGGCCGTTTCGGGATCCAGAACTGTCCCAGCCCCGATCAACACTTTCTTACCGATTTCTCGCTTCAATGCTGAAATGACTTCAACCACACCTGGCGTCGTGAAAGTCACCTCGATGATATCGATGCCACCGTCGTAAAGTGCTCGCGCGACGTTGACCAGTTGTTCGCTGGAAGAGGCTCGGATAATTGCGACCAGCCCACGGTCCAGGACTCGCTGCAGGTTTTCATGACGACTCATAGAGATTTGCTCAATCGTAAGGGATTCAACAGAAAGTGTGATGATTACTCGTGGAGGACGAGAGTCGGATTGACGACGCGTCAGGCGCGTGCGGAGAACTTTTCGGCGTACTCCAGCACCCACTGGTCGATCAGTTCTCGGAACGATTCCAGATCAAGCTGCGCCAGCATCTGGAAATGCGACCGGCTCAAGACTTCCTTGTTTCGGATCGCTCCGCGTGCAACAAGTTCCACAATGTGACTCGCAGAATAAGGGCGAATGACCATTTCCAGCCGGCTATAAAGACGCGTCAGCCCTTTTCCGGGGGCAGGGGCGACGTCATCGCGAGAAATCTTCGCTCCCCACCCATCAGCCTCCATGACGGTTACAAAATCAAAACCGGGGAAAACTTCTGGAAGCTTACGAAGGCAACCTTCAATATGCTCTGACAATTCCAGCCGAGCCTTGGAATGAAGGTTTTTGAATTCATCTTCAGTCATCGCACGCTCCGCGCGTTCACGATCTTCTGCCGATCGCTTCCGCTGGCCTCGTTCGATGGCTCGTTCCAGTCGCTGATCGAAGTCCATTCGCAATGATCCGTTCGCACCCGAAATACTCGGGACATGGGGCCTGACGCCAAATTGAGGGAATTCAGCGCTACATCACGCGTCGCTTCTGGGATTACCATCGCGTTACCGAGGGACGCCCCGTGTGCCTTGATGGCTTACATGGCGAGATCAGGCCGCGAACACAAAATCACCAGAACGAATACATGACAAGAACACTGGTGGTGCGTCATTTCTCGATTCGAATACAGCTTCCAGCCAGACTGCAGGAAATCGCAGTCATCGCTGGCGATGATTCGAGTCGAAACCGCTTGCACCACGCGCCGATTCTAGACCGCAAATGCGTGTCAGGCAACCTGTGCGGGTGGGTTTCGATAATCCCAAATTACGGATTGACGTTGCTTCGCAGGCGATAAGGTGAAGAGAGTGGTATGCCAAACGGGTCGAGTTCCACTGCAAATGCCGTGTTACGCCCGGAATGCTTGGCGCGATACAGACATGCGTCTGCCTGTTCGACGATCAGTTCAGGCGGGCAACGTTCATCCACGCGTGAAAGCACGGCGGCTCCAATGGACAGGCCGATTTGGGTGGTTGCGTCCGCATCGATCGCTGGTAGCTCAGACACGACCTGCTGCAACCGAGACACTGGTAGCGAAATCTCTTGAGGGCTGCAGTTGTAACAAATCACCGTGAATTCATCGCCGCCAAAACGAGCAACGAAGTCGTACGATCGAACTCCGGCACAGAGACTGTCGGCCACTTTGCGAAGCATCGTATCGCCAGCTCGATGTCCATAGCGATCATTGACCTGTTTAAAGTTATCGAGGTCAATCAACAGCAATGCCATTGCCTGCTGTGATCGTGCTGCGCGATCGAGTTCTTCGCGCATTCTTCGATTGAAAGAGACTCGTGGCGGCAACAGCGTCACAGGATCCAGGTGATTCTGATGCATCGCGGTAGAAATTCGCCCCCAACTGACAAACGTTTCGCCGTCGATGATGACGGCGGCACAGCCTGCGTTGTCGTGAACGAGGATTGGTGCTTCCTGTGCTGTCTCGCCGGTCGGAGGATCAACTGTCTGCGGTCGCGAATCTGCCTCGGACGGTAGAGCAAAGACAGTTTCGGCGATTGACCCAACGGTCACGGCCTCCCATCGAATTCGCTCGATGGGATTCGTCGTTGCCAGCAGCTTCTGGACGTACCGCATGTCGACAATCCCATCGATCACTCCGACTTCGTTCTGAACAAGTCGATGGGGCGGGCCGCTTCGATCCCAATTACGAAACAAATCACCGAGAGATGTCGACGACGACGCGACAAGGCTGTCGGCTTGACTCGTGGTTGTGGAGATCGACTGCAGATCAAATTGAGTCTTCATGGCATAAATCCGAGCGTGAACTGACGAGATGTCTGTGCAAGTAACAAGTTTTTCACTCAGGTTCCGAATACCGCATCTGAATCGCGACCACCGTGTCCTTACGCGACAAGAACGCGTCCACCACTTGGGGATCGAAGTGCGTTCCTTTTCCTTCCATCAGGATTGCGAAGCACTTTTCCAGCGGAAAAGCCGTCTTGTAAGGGCGACGTGTACTGAGAGCATCGAACACATCCGCTACCGCAGTAATGCGTCCTTCCATCGGAATCTGCTCGCCCGCCAGCCCGAACGGGTAACCGCTGCCATCCCATTTCTCGTGGTGTGTCAGAGCAATTCGCGATGCGAGCGCCAACAAGGGAGAGTCGATTTCGTCCAGGATATTGGCACCCATCTGTACATGTCGACGAAACGCTTCGAAATCAGACTCGTCGCATTGCTGAAGGACGTGGATACCCATGCTGCAATGCTTGCGCATCACTGAGCATTCGTCGGGATCGAGCTTACCAGTCTTCAGCAGGATTGAGTCCGGGATTCCGATCTTGCCGACGTCGTGAAGCTTGGCGGCATCCTGAATCAGCTTGACGAATGTTTCATCAAAGCCCATCGCTTCAGCAATCAGAGCCGCATAACCGCCGACTCGGATAACATGCCGACCTGTATCGTTGTCACGGTACTCAGCAGCACGCGCAAGGCAGTTGATGATGTTTTGTTCAGCCTTCACCAATGCCGCAGTTCGCCGCCGCACTTCTGCCTCGAGCATTTCGGATGATCGAAGCAGGAAATTCTGCTGTGCCCGCAAGGCCAGCAAGTTTCGGACACGAGGCAGCATGTCCATCGGGTCGATCGGCTTACTCAAGAAGTCGTTTGCACCAAGCTCAAGTGCCTCGTGCTTGATCTCTTCTTCAGCATGAGCCGTCAGGATGATCACGGGCAGATGTCGAGTGGATTCGTCCGACCGAAGTTCCTCAAGGATCTGCAAGCCGCTGACTTCAGGCATCATGATGTCGAGCAGGATCAGGTCAGGCTCTTCCTGCTGAATCCGGTAAACGGCGTTTGCCGGATCTGTCGTTGAGTCGACGCGTTCAAATCCCCATGTACGCAGATATTTCTTCGCGACGCGTATGTTGAGTTCCTCGTCGTCGATGATGAAGATCTTCTGAAGCGACGTGTCCTGGCAGGGGATTGACCAGTCCGTCTTCTTGAAGCCCAGTTTTGCCGACGAGAATCCCTTCAGATCAAGATCTGAAAAAGTGGATTCTGCGACAGGTTCCAATTCGGCGAGCATTCTTGGTCCTTTAATGTCGTTCTGGCAGAACAAGCCAGAGGGACATGCATTTCTTTGGATTCAGACGCGAGCGATCTCTGGAATCTCGATCCGGTCTGAGTAGCCTTTGATGGAGGTCACATGGCGATCGATGTTGGCCCAGTCGTTGGTACGAATCCCTTCGCAAATCTGTGCGGCAGGACTCGTGAAGCAC
>CAXBSB010000387.1:0-3803 GCA_963977965.1 uncultured Schlesneria sp. | reverse complement strand
TAGCCGGATGCGGGAAATCTGCACGTCCGGTTTGGAGGGAGGGGCGTCTCAACCAATGGGACGTCCCTACCCCTATCTGCGGCTGTTTTCCTGGCATTTACCTGGATTTGAAAGTCGAAAACTGGGGCTTCTGCATGCGTGCTGCATCGTGAGGCACTTTCTGGCCGATCAGCCAAACACACTGGCAGCTCAAGGCTGCTGCCAGTGGCACCCACCCCAAATTCCAGTTTGGCAGTGGTGAGATCACGATCGTTCAATACGGCCGGGTAAGCGGTCGCATTTGGCTCATCACTTACGCTCAATGAAGAATATCACAAGCAAATGACGCACGAACTTCTGCGAGTTACTGACGACATCACATGGCTTCGTACGACAATCCGCCGACGCACTTTCGGTATCGAAACCGAGTTTTGCTTCACAACAAATGGGCGGTTTCTTTCAGTGGCAATCGACACGCTTCCACGAATCGACTTCCTGCTGGACGTTACCAACCTTGAATGCATTGCTATCTTTGACCGTTCTTTGCTCGAACGTGGCTGGACCGAAAGCGACCGATACGAAGTTCGCATTAACGACAACGACGACAGGACCAGAACAATTCATGGGTCGTATGTCAGGTGGGGGCCCGATTCATCGGACGAGGATGTCGCTGGCGAATGAGAGGCGATTGGCTGTTATCTTGTAGGAAGAAGCCGCAACAGCCTGGAATCCACCTTCACCTGGTGGCCGTGATTCTCGCTCAGTCGGGAATCCAGCATTTCTCGCGGATTCCCGCAGTGCGGGAATGACGGTGGAAGGCGACCACAGAACGCTGCCAGGCCGTCACACCTTGAATGGCATCACTTGCTTCCGATGTGTACCTCGTAGCAAGGTTCCTGACATGACGGATATGCCGTTTGTATCGGATCGTTTGAGCTCGGACACGCCAATATCCATTTGCATTCGACTCGCGCCGACGTAGGTTTTCAGTAAGGTGGATTCGGTGGATTCTCGGTAGGGAATCCCATGAGTCCTCCTCACAAAGTCGTCTCGCTACGGCTTGGTGTGTTTTGACTACAAGGCTTGTGCTCGACCATGACATCCAAACATCACGGACCGAATTCCGAATCGGCGGGGGCTCCCCTGCGCGATTTGAGCCAGTTGCTGGCGGAGTTCGGTATCCAGTCGAGCACTACAGCCAAGGTTGAGGCCGAGAAGCCCCCTCGAACAACTCCGGCATCGGCACAGCGGGCCTCAACAGAACCTGCTCCTGCGATCGCCGGGAACATTACTTCATGGCTCCCTAAGCGACATGTACCGGAAGCGGCTCGTGGCGACTCGCAACTCGTTGCCCTGTTCGATCGTGTGGAAGCCCTGCTCGGCGCCCCCGCAGCGTCGGCTGAAGAGCCCTGGTATCCGCGTGCTCCTGAGCGACTGGAAGATACTGGTCTGGCAGCAAGTGACGTCGAACGCCTGATCCTCAAGTTCCTGTTTGCCAAAGGTGCAGCAACGGGCCGAGCGGTCTGTCAGCAGATTCGACTGTCGTTCGGGATCGTTGATCCCGTATTACGAGGCCTGAAGTTCGATCAGTTACTCGCCTACGTCGGCACCGCCGAAATGGGGGATTACGAGTACACAATTACCGAAATGGGACGTGAACGAGCCCGTCGGTACATCGAAGAATGCACCTACTACGGTGCCGCTCCTGTCGGCTTGCGAGATTATCTCAAAGCGATGGAAGTGCAGAGCATCGGTCAGCAGCAGGTCACCGAACGCAATCTGCAGGATGCGTTTTCAGACTTGCTGATTGGACCAGAACTGCTGGAAAGTCTGGGACCTGCGATCAATTCGGGACGCGGGATGTTTCTGTTCGGGTCGCCGGGGAACGGCAAGACCAGTATCGCAGAACGTATCACCAAGTGCTTTGGCAGTACCATCTGGATCCCTCGGGCACTGGGGATTGATGGCGACCTGATCCGCCTGTATGACCCCGGCATCCATGAAGAAGTTCCCGTTGAATCGGGTGACGGATTGTTTGATCTGTCCGGAGTTGACCCGCGCTGGATTCGAATCGTTCGCCCAACGGTCATCGCCGGTGGTGAACTGACGATGGAAGAGCTGGAAGTCTGCCAGAATCATCAGACGAAAGTCTGCGAAGCACCGCTGCAATTGAAGAGTAACTGTGGAACGCTGGTCATCGACGACTTCGGACGTCAACGGATGCCTGTCAGCGAACTGTTGAATCGCTGGATCGTGCCGCTGGAAAAGCGTTACGACTTCCTGAGCCTGCCGAGTGGCAAGAAGATCCAGGTGCCGTTTGATCAGTTGATTATCTTCTCGACGAATCTCGAACCGCGAGATCTGGTTGACGGTGCGTTTCTGCGCAGAATTCCCTACAAGATTCAGGTTCCCGATCCGACCGAATCCGAGTTCCGCGAAATCATTCGCCGCCTGGCTCCGCGGATGGGATTCCAGTACGACGATGCCGCGGTTGATCATCTGATCGAGAAGCATTATCGCAGCGTCGCCAGGCCGTTCCGGTCATGTCAGCCTCGCGATCTGCTGCAACAGGTCCGCAACTACTGCACGTACAAGCAGCTTCCGCGACGCATGACTCCCGAATCCTTCGACTTTGCCGTGGCGAACTATTTCTCGGTCCTTTGACCGGTTCAGTTCATGTCCGCCAGCAATCGTTCGGCTGCCAGCAGATGTCCCTGCAGAATGGGACGATCCTGAGGCGAACAGGATTTCAGACAGTTCTCAAGCAAGTCGACCGCGATTCCCGGATGATTCGACTTCAGGGCAATCACAGCGAGATCCCGGCGCTGTTCGTAGGCGCCGGGATGCAGCGCCGCCAGCCGTCGTTGAACGTGCCATGCCTGATCCCACTTTTCCTGTTTGACCTGCAGCGCCTTCAGATTGTTCAACATTCGAATCACGATATCCCGCGGTCGGGCTGGTTCGAGTGAGTTTTCGATTTCATCTGATGAGAGGCCGCTGAGCGACTGAATCCACGTACAACATTCGTCGTAATTCAGGACTTCGCCCTGATGAAAGGCATCGACGAAGAGTGGCCCTTCGACAGATTCCAGCCGCGTCAGGAAATGCATCGGGGCAGCAACCCCTTCCAGTTCGACACCGGCTCGCTGGGCCACAGCCACATAGACCAGTGACAGGCTGATGGGAATTCCGACGCCTGTCTCGATCACTCGATTGATGTAACTGCTCTCAGACCGTAGGAAGGCCTCTTTGTCGCCGTGCAGTCCATGCGTTCCGGACAGGCACTTCGCCAGTTCGCGCAGCATCGCTCGCTCGTTTCGAGTCCGAGTCAGATGACTGCGGACCTCGTCAGCACGTCGCGAAATCCAGTCCAGTGTGTGGCTGAAATCAAGGCGCGGCTGTCCGTCACGTGCCAGCTCCAGAGCTACCAACGTCAAATCGACATCCGGGTTTCGCGTCAGCAATTTGCGAAACTCGGGATCGTTGTGAAATTCTAAATCAATGGTCATTCGTCAACCTGTTTTTCACAGCCGGGAGCGCACTTGATTGTAGGCACTGCGGAACGATGAGTCGATACCACCTGTCCTGCATCACGGAGCCATTCTCTTTTTGAAGCAAGGCAGGATAAAAGGCTCGGTCAATTTACCCAGATCTTTTTCTCAATCGGGTGGCGATGTCGCAATCATTGGCTGTTTGTGGGCTGAAGGCCCACAAATGGATTCCTCTCCCCTTTGCGTCTTTGCCCCATTGCGTGAAACTTTGATTTCTTCATACGAAACTCCGTCTGGAAGGGCGTGGCGCAGGTTGGTGACGCATGAATCGTT
>CAXBSB010000386.1:0-3829 GCA_963977965.1 uncultured Schlesneria sp. | reverse complement strand
GCCAGTACGCGAGTTCTTCGCCCGGTTTCGCCGAATTCTTTGTCGGCTTGGGCGGCTCCGGTTTCGCCTGAGCCGCTGCACGTGCCCGGGCTGCCAGTCGCTGCAGCAGTACTTCACTGTCGACGGTCTCCGCACGTCGCCGGTTCGCCGCCTTCTGGATCCGGTGATCACTGGAAACCACCAGCAATTGAGTCGGCGAGGAATGTGATTCGATCAGTTCTTCGATTAGTGAGTCCGCATCGTGCCCCGGTTCAGCGAAGCGAACCAGCAGTTCTGCATGGCGCATCGAACGGTCGAGGCCTGACGGAGCTTCTATCGCATCGAAAACAACTGTACAGCGAACACGTTCTTCGGTCGTCAATTCCCTTGCCAGACGGACGAGCAACCGATGGCGCTGTCGACGCAAATCGCCGGGAGCATACCGCGCCTGGGACAAACCCGCCGCATGCAGCAGGTTGTAGCCATCAATCAGCAGGAACGGGACAGACATGATGGCATCCAGAAACGTCAGGAACGTTCCGAGCGATAGCGAACTTCACCACCGATCAAAACTGTTCGAACCTGACCTCGGACAGTCCAGTTTCCGAACGGAGTGTTTCGACTCTTTGATCGGAACCGCGATGGATCGATAGTCCATTCAATATCCGGATCAATCACGGTGATATCGGCAGGGACACCACTGGCCAATGAGCCGGCTTGCGGAAGTTGCAGGATTCCAGCGGGGCCTGTTGTCAATTTGCTGAGCAATTGCAACCACGTCAATCGGCCCGGCTCAATCAGAGTCTTGATGCAAAGCGGGAGCATCGTCTCCAAACCGACGATCCCGAAGGGAACCTGATCAAGTTCTCGATCCTTCTTTTCGGATGCACAAGGCTGATGATCGGCCGAGATTGCGTCGATCGTCCCGTCCGCCAGGCCATCGATCAAGCTGGCAATGTGCTCAGAGCTTCGCAGCGGTGGCCGAACCTTGAATCGCGAGTCGTAACTCTGCATATCCGCGTCGGACAAGGCCAGATGGTGAGGCGTGACATCGCAGGTGACTGCGATTCCCTGCTGCTTGGCGCGCCGAACCTGTTCGACCGATCCGCAAGTGGAAATCGACATCAGGTGAATTCGCCCGCCTGTCAATTCTGCCAGCGCGATATCTCGACTGACCATAATCTCTTCGGCGGCGGCGGGCATCCCTCGCAAACCGAGTAACGTCGAGAAATACCCTTCGTGCATCACGCCGGCAGCGGTCAGCGTCGGATCTTGCGGATGTACGAAGATAGGTCTCTGGAACATTCGAGCATATTCCAGTGCCCGGCGCATGACTTCGGCACTGGCAATCGGAACCTGAGAGTCGGTAAACGCCAGCGCACCACTCCGGGCAAGTTGCCCCAGGTCGGACAGTTCGACCCCGGCGTGACCTCGTGTGACAGCTCCGAGCGGATGGACGCGACAGTTTCCTGCTCGTTTGGCCTGCAGGACGACGTATTCGGCCGCAGCCGCATTATCGACGACAGGTAATGTATCGGGCAGGGCTGCGATCGTCGTAAAGCCACCTGCCAGCGCTGCGGCCGTTGCCGTGGCGGTCGTCTCATCTTCCTCGTAGCCTGGGTCGCGCACGCCAACGTGAGTGTCGATGAAACCGGCTGAAACGATGCAGCCTTTCGCATCGATGACCTGGTCTGCGTGACCAAGGTCGCGGCCGATCTGAATAACCCGACCATCGCGAATGAGTACGTCAGCGACCTGGTCCAGTTGCTGGCTCACATCGATTACTCGACCACCGCTAATCAGCAGAGAAGACATCGGCGGCAAGGCCCCTTTGAAATCCGAATGACAGAATCTTCGTGGTTTAAATTCGACTCGATTTCAGCTTCGTCGTGCTTCATGCAGCAGCGACAGGCAGGCCATTCGGACGAACAGCCCGTTCGTAACTTGATCCAGGATGACGCTCCTGTCACCGTCGGCCACTTCAGGCGTCAGTTCCACTCCGCGGTTGATCGGGCCCGGGGCAAGAATCAGCACATCCTTGCGAGCCCGCTGAACGCGTGATCCGTTCATCCCGAAAAAGTGAGCGTATTCGTAGATCGATGGAAAGAACGCACTGCGCTGGCGTTCCGCCTGAATTCGCAGCAAGTTGATGACATCCGTACGCGGGACAATGTCGTCCAGGCTGTGGCTCACTTCGACACCGAGTCGCTCGATCTCGGGAGGAATCAGCGTCGCGGGCCCGCAGACGATCACTTTTGCCCCCAGTGTCGTCAGCCCCCAGATATTCGATCGAGCAACTCGGCTGTGGAGGATATCGCCCACCAGAGCCACCGTCAGTCCGGCAATCTGACCGCGATGTTCCTGAATGGTGAAGATATCGAGCAATCCCTGAGTCGGGTGTTCGTGAGTTCCGTCGCCTGCATTGATGATCCCGGCATTCAGGTGTTTTGCCAGATGGTGAGGAGCCCCGGAGGTGCTGTGTCTGACCACCATCTGCGTGACACCCATGGCCTCGATATTTCGAGCGGTGTCGATGAATGTTTCGCCTTTGGACAGGCTGCTGCCGGATGCTGTGAAGTCCACAGTGTCGGCGGACAGGCGTTTGGCAGCCAGTCCGAAACTGGTCTTGGTTCGGGTCGACGGTTCAAAAAACAGGTTGCCGACCGTCACCCCTTTTAAATGATCCAGCTTGGTGTGCCCTGCAGCGTGCAATCGCTTGAATTCAGCAGCTCGATCAAGAATCACGCGGAGTTCAGCGGGGGAAAGCCCCTGCAAACCGAGCAAATGCGGACGATTCCAGACGGCAGAGGTGGTCGAAGGAGTGGTGAGAGTCGGCATGATGTGCGGATGCTATCAACGCTGGACTGCATTCGTCAAATTCAGGATCAGCCACTTTTGCGAGCTGATTGGGTTGAGGGCTGGACAGACCTTTGCCGAATTCGTTACAACCACCGCACTTGCAATCATTTCTCAGGTTCTGTGAATCCTGCCAACACGTGTTCCAAGGCGGCAAAGTGGCGCGGTTTTGGTTAATCCCGTTTGTGTGTCTTACCTGCTTTATGGGGTGCAGTTCGCGTCATCCCACGAAGGAGAGTGGTCCGACCAACGTCGTGGGATTTCATCTTCCCATGCACGTGGCACGCGACGTCCGCCGCGGGCAGCATTACGATCTGGACCGCGCATCAATCGAATCACGATTGCAGAAACTGCTGAAAACAAAACTGGTCTTCTCAACGGATCAGGATGGAGTCGTTTCGCAATACGAAAGTCGCCTCGGGAAATTTCATCTGAGATTGACTGGGACTCGTACGGGCGTCGAACGAGCGACTATTCGCCTGCATCGCGTGGAAACGCTGAACCCAAAGCAGAAAGAGGCTCGCGAAAGTGAACTCAAGGTAATCACTCAAGTGCTCCTCCTCGGCGACGAGGGAACGAAATGGGTGATTGAAGCGGCTTGTGGTTCGGTAACGACCGCCATTCGCCAAGCGACCGAGGTGCACGAGTTCGGTAAGGCGACGTATGCACTGAAGGCTTTCGAACAGGCGGATGCGGAAATCGACAACGAGCCCACAAACCCGCGTCTGTGGATCAGCATCGGTCCGCATATTGAATTTGAAAAGCCCGATACGAAGTGACGATATCTGGCTGAACCCTCGTACATCGATAATCCACGAGGAGCTGATTCGTAATGCTCAGGCCGTGGCGACACGCCAATGCCAAATCGTCTTGATGCAAAGCTCGGCCGTGGGATTCCCGAAGCGGGAGGGTGAGGCGGTGAGGCTCCTGCCGAACCGTCTTCGGACTGGGAAGCGCATTACCCAATCGCGGCTCGGCTGGAGCCTCGCCCTCC
>CAXBSB010000385.1:0-3865 GCA_963977965.1 uncultured Schlesneria sp. | reverse complement strand
GGGTTCGGGGGTTTCCAGGTCGACCGGTTGCATTACGCTGGCGGGATGATCGACGAAGGTGTCGAGTGGGAAAAAGTTCAGGATCGCATCCAGAATCACCGGGACGCCGTGCCCGTCCGCCCGGACGATGCGTTGAGCGTGTGAATCGGCCGGAAAATTGCCGTCGGCCAGTACGATTTCGTCGCCGTGCCCCATTCGCATCAATAGAGACATCAATTCGGGCGAAATACAGGGTGGAATGTGCTTGAGCATCGAGATTTCGATTCCTGAAAGACCGTGAAAATGTCTGTTTTCATCATACCTTACGTCCCTCGTTGCGGGAGATATTCCCGGATTTGAGAAGGCTGGATGATGTCGGATTACCGTCAATCCATCGCGATTCGTGGAACAAATGTCCAGTCAAGGCTATCATCCCTGCGCTGAAATGCGCTCAATCCAGCACGGTTTTGCCCTTGATTGCAGGGGCAGCCCACTGGTGGTCAAACCCGACTCCACAGTCCCGATGTCAATTCAGGAAATTCGATGAAGATCCACGAGTATCAGGCCAAGCAACTCCTGGCCAAGGCGGGGGTGAAGGTTCCTCGCGGCGTTGTTGCCAAGACTTCTGACGAAGCTGCTGCTGCATTTACGGAACTGGCTGGTTCGCTGGCCGTCGTGAAATCACAGATCCATGCAGGCGGACGCGGAAAAGGGCGATTCAAGCAGTTCCCTGATCAGCCCGGCGTTGTCCTGGTCAAGTCGGCCGATGCCGCCAAGGACCATGCCTCACGCATGCTCGGCAGCACCCTCGTCACAATCCAGACGGGTGCCGAAGGAAAGCCCGTCAATGTGCTGCTGATCGAAGAAGGCTTGAAGATCGCCAAGGAAATGTACCTGGGTGTCGTCGTCGATCGAGAATCCGGTGGCCCGATCCTGATCGCCTCAACCGAAGGCGGGATGGAAATCGAAGTTGTCGCTCACAACACCCCGGAAAAGATCCTGCAGGAACCGTTCGATGTCGAAGCGGGACTGCTCCCCTATCAGGCTCGTAACGTCGCCTATCGCCTGGGACTCGAAGGAAACGCCATTCGGGCCGCCGAAAAGCTGTTCCGACAGGTCTGTCAGTTCTTCATCGACAACGACTGCAGCATGGTCGAAATCAATCCCCTCGTCGTCACTGCTGACGGTGAACTGGTGATCGGTGACGCCAAGGTCACGTTCGATGACAACGCCCTGTTCCGGCATCAGGATCTGGTGGCTTTGCGAGATCTCAACGAAGAAGAACCGATGGAAGTTCAGGCTCAGGCCTCGGGGCTGAGCTACGTCAAGCTGGATGGAAACCTGGGCTGCCTGGTGAACGGTGCTGGTCTGGCCATGAGTACTATGGACATCATCAAGTACCACGGCGGAGCACCTGCGAATTTCCTCGACGTCGGTGGTGGTGCCAACGTCGATCAGGTGACGGAAGCGTTCCGGATCATTCTGGCCGATCCCAACGTGAAGGGGATCCTGGTCAACATCTTCGGCGGCATCATGAAATGCGATACGATCGTGACCGCACTGCTGGCTGCTTACGACAAGATCGGGATCACGGTTCCGCTGGTCGTGCGACTGGAAGGAACAAACGTCGACGTCGCCAGAAAGATGCTGGCGGACAGCGGCAAGAAAATCATCGTGGGGACGGATCTGGCAGACGCGGCCAAAAAAGCGGTCGCCTCGCTGGGAGCATGATTGTGTCGGCCACCATGACTGTTCGTGGTGGCCCCCTGCTCTTTCCAACTTGCATTCAAAGCCAACAGGCAAAGGTTTACAGAGACCATCATGAGTATTCTTGTCGACAAGCACACAAAAATTATTTGTCAGGGTATTACCGGCAAGTCGGGTCTGTTCCATTCGCAGCAGTGTCGAGCGTATGCGAAGGAGCATCGGCCGGGTGAAGACGTTTTTGTCGGTGGATGCACCCCTGGCAAAGGGGGAACGGAAATCGATGGATTCCCGGTCTTCAACACCGTGGAACAGGCCGTTCAGAAGACGGGCGCCAACTGTTCGCTGATCTTCGTGCCACCTCCATTTGCCGCCGACGCCATCCTGGAAGCCGCCGATGCCGGGATCGAATTGATCGTCTGCATCACGGAAGGGATTCCAGTCCTCGATATGGCTCGAGTCCACCGAGCCATGCAGGGAAGCAAGAGTCGTCTGATCGGCCCCAACTGCCCCGGCATTATCACTCCGGGTGTTGCCAAGATCGGTATCATGCCAGGCTACATCCACAAGATTGGAAACGTCGGCCTGATCAGCAAGAGTGGTACACTGACATATGAAGCTGCCTGGCAGATGGGAAACATCGGCCTGGGCCAGTCGACCGCTGTCGGGATCGGTGGCGATCCGATTATCGGGACAATGTACATCGAACTGCTGCAGATGTTTGAAGCCGATCCGAAGACGGAAGCGATCCTGATGATCGGTGAAATCGGCGGAAACGCAGAAATCCAGGCAGCTCAGTACATCAAGGATCACGTCAAGAAGCCCGTGGCAGCGTTCATCGCAGGAGCAACCGCTCCTCCAGGAAAGCGCATGGGACACGCCGGTGCGATCATCTCGGGCGGAGCCGGAACCGCAGCCGAAAAGAAGGCCGCACTGGAAGCTGCAGGCGTTGTCGTGGCAGACACCCCGGCCGATATGGGGGCCGCCGTCAAGCGAGCGATGGATTCGCGGAAGTAGTCTCAATTCGCATGCAACAGGGGCCGGTCTTTCCGCCCCTGTTGCTGCTATGACTGCTGTGAATCATTCGTCGAGAAGGCTGATAGATGTTCAGAATCTCATGGGGACGATGACGAGCAGCTGTGAAATGGGGCTGCAGGTTATATCGTTTTTCACATACCAGGCGTTCCTGCGTTGGGTCCGCGAAGCAGACGTCGCCCGCGCGCCGACGAAGGCGGCGCCGAAACGTAAACCCAACCGGCCCCGGACACCTGACGGAATTCGTGTACTGGTGTTACGGTTGGCGAAAGAGAACTCGGGCATTCTTGGCGAGTTACGGAAACTCGGAATCAGCCAGCAGGCGAGGACCTTTGTGATGGCGGCCGAAGACCAGAACCTGGCCCTGCTATACTAGGTGATGCACGACAATGGCACGAAGTTCACGGCGCATTTCGATGTAGCGATTGAATCGAGCGGGGCAAAATCAAGCGCAATACGCGGGTGTCACCCAACTTGCGCGAACGTGGGCGGTATATTCCATGCCTGAAACAGGAATGCCTCGGCAAGTTTCGTAGCCGAGCGACACCTGAACCACTTCCATCTATAATGGCGGCTACGTTACAACAAAGAACGCCTACATGGGGCTCATGGCATCTTTCACCAGCAATAGAGAAGCCGCCCGCCCATTCGCCTTGGGTCGGCGGGTCGCTCAATCGTCTAACTCAGGCCGTAAATTGTTACACTGCAATGTGTTGCATTACAGGTGGCGTACCCTGACGACATCGTCGATGATCAGAACTTTCAAATCATTTTTTGCGTGAGATTTCGACTCGTGCAGACATATGTTCGGAGGGGGGCACGGTGAACCGAGATAATGACGAATTTGTTGGAATGCTCACGGTGTCGCAGCCGGGATTGTATGCCTGCATTCTGTCTGTGCTGTCGGATCGCACTGCCGCACACGATATCTTGCAGGAAACGAACCTGACGTTGTGGCACAAGGCCAGCGATTTTGAGTCGGGTACGAACTTCATGGCTTGGGCCAGCAGGATCGTTCGTTATCACGTCTTGAATTATCGCCGGAAGCAGCAGCGGGACCGGCTTGTTTTTGACGAAACGATTTTCGCGGAACTCTGTGAACGGCAGTCTGCGCGAGCAGATCGGAAGAGCACACGTCTGAACTCCA
>CAXBSB010000384.1:0-3888 GCA_963977965.1 uncultured Schlesneria sp. | reverse complement strand
ATCTCTGCGTCCTCCGTGTTTCTACCGTTTTGCTTTTGAAACGCAGAGTGCGCTGAGAACGCAGAGGCAAGCCGCAGGTCGCCGAGTGACAAAGCCACACAACCACAGGGCGGCTGACTCTGGACAGAAGGCCCGGATGTACCTGAATTCCCGATAGTGACCAGCATCTGGTTGGGCCAGCGGACAATGGACACTGGAGGAACTGTTGGTTGCTGTTGCGGCAGCGTGAGATTGGGATCGAATCCCAACGACTCCGGCGATATGCTGGGGGTTGTTCGTTTTGTGGGAGGGCGTTTTGAACTCCGCGTTGTTTGCTGCTGTCACCAGCCTGCTGCCGCTGAAGCAATACGCTGTCATCACCGATGATGAGCGCACGTTGACCGCCGTCTTGAGTCCAGGTGCCACAACGCTGGCATTGCAGATTGGAGATCGCGTGGAAGTCGAACTGTCTCCTTACGACCCATCCATCTGCAGGATCGTGAACAGGGTGAAGACTCCTCGACCAACCCAAAGTTAGGACAGTCATCAACACAAATGCTGGTCACTACCGAATTCCCAGATGCAGACTGCGTCGGCGACGGGAGACTCAGATTTGCTCGAATAACTGCAAACATAGCATCAACTACTATTGATGTTTCGCGGATTCGGACGATATTCTGATGTGGTGTCATTAACTGAGAGTTGGCCGTACGCGTACTACGATATGAATGCCTGAAGCGGACTGATGATCGACGTTGATAATTGCGTCAAGTCATGGAAATCACCGGTTTCGTTATCGTAACCGGTGGCTGGGTGTTTCCGGAGAAAGTACGAAAGCGATGTTCAGAGTCACGGGACAATCGGGAACGGATTGCGAAGGCTGGTCGCGGCGTAACTTCGTCCAGGCTGGCACGCTGGGACTCGGGGGACTTTCGCTGCCTCAGTTTCTGCATGGCAAAGCTCTGGCGGCGGGGAAGTCGTTTCGTCCGGGAGCGGCTGGTACAAGCGTAATCCTGCTCTGGATGAGTGGCGGGCCGGGGCATCATGAAACCTGGGACCCCAAGCCCAAAGCGGTCGATCAGTACCGAGGACCATTTGGCGCGATTCAGACAAACGTTCCTGGAATCCTGTTCAGTGACATGCTGCCAAAGTCCGCTCAGGTCATGGACAAACTCGCCATCTGCCGTAGCGTTCGACATGGCAGTGGAGACCACACCAAGGGCAACCACTGGATGCTCACCGGGTTTGAAGGCCCGGACTTCAATAAGCCCGACAACACCATCCAGCGCCGTCCTTCATTAGGATCGGCTGTCGCAGCCGTTCGAGGTGCCAACGTCAGCGGCATGCCGGCCTATGCAGCAGCACCACACCTGCGAGGCGGAACAGACAATCTCTTCCACTACGCCACATATCTCGGAGGAGCCGCGAATCCGTTCGTCGTCAATTCCGACCCCAATTCTGCCAGCTACCGCGTCCGCGATCTGACACTGGCTGGCGGGCTGACATTCGATCGGCTGCGTGATCGTCAATCACTCCTGACAACGATGGATCGCCAGCTGCGCCAGGTTGAACAGTCGATGCGCGACATGGATGGCCATTACCACGCCGCTTTCGATCTTCTCACCAGCGCGCGAGTCCGTGAAGCGTTTGATATCAGCGCCGAATCCGAAGCGGTACGCGATACCTACGGCCGACACGAATTCGGCCAGAGTGCTCTTCTGGCGCGCCGGCTGGTCGAACGAGGTGTGACCTTTGTCACGGTGAACACACAACCATGGGACCATCACGGAACGGCCAATCGCTACGCAACTGCTGAAGGAGCCAAGTTGCTGCTGCCGCCGTTTGACTGTGCCATGGCGGCACTGGTTCGAGATCTCGTGGATCGAGGTCTGTACGAGAAAACCATGATCGTTGCGATGGGTGAATTCGGTCGCACACCACGAATGAACGATGCCGCAGGTCGGGATCACTGGGGGCATACGTTCAGTGTCGCCATGGGTGGGGGTTCCCTGCGACAGGGGATCACCGTCGGTACCTCGGACGAACACGGAGCCTATGTCGCTGAGCGGCCTCTTTCTCCGGAAGACATCGCAGCGACGATCTATCACCATCTCGGCATCGACGGACGAACCGTGTCGTTTCCCGACCGGGCCGGTCGTCCGCTGTACCTCGTCGAAAATGGCGAGCCTATTCGTGAACTCGTCGGGGACGTGTCATAGCAGTCCCTGAACTCCACGGTTAACGGATTACGATCAGGTTCAATAGGACTTCGCAAAGACTCCGATTGTGTCAGTATCCTCGCCCGAGAAGACGCACTTGCCGGGCGTCTTCGGTTCATCCAGCGGTGCACAGCGTACCGTCAGTCGATGCTGCTTCAGCCACTCGTACATTTCAGGCTTGTCGCAGAAGTGGGCGTAAGCGAAGCCGCCATTTTCCATTGAGCCTTCGTCGGAATCACCCAGGAAGGCCAGCAGTTCATCACGCGAATTGACTCGTACAGAATTCGCCTTGAGGAACTTTTCGGCTGTCTCGAACAATTCCCGCTGGATCGTCTGCAGTTGCGTCGCAGCAGTTGCGACCAGTTGTTCGGCCGACATGTTTTCCTTGGCGAGTGTGTTTCGGCGGAAGACTGTGACGGTTCCGGCTTCCACTTCCTTCGGACCAACTTCGACTCGCAGCGGTACCCCGTGCTTGACCTGGTACCAGGCTCGATCACCAAATCGCAGGTCACGGTCATCGATCGTGACTCGAATGGATTCACCTTCATAACGCTCGGCCATCAGTTGAGTCCGAATCCGGTTGGCGTACTGGATGACGCCTTCTTTTTCCGCATCGTTTTTGTAGATCGGAATGATGGCGACATGCTTCGGTGCCAGTCGAGGTGGAAGAACGAGGCCGTTGTCATCGCTGTGCGTCATGATCAGGGCACCGATCAACCGGGTGGAGACACCCCATGACGTCGTCCAGGCAAATTTCTCTTGCGTGTCTCGATCCTGGAACTTGATTCCCTGAGCCTTGGCGAAGTTCTGTCCCAGGAAGTGCGACGTTCCCGCCTGTAATGCCTTGCGGTCCTGCATCATCGCTTCGATGGAATAGGTCGCCACAGCACCGGGGAAGCGTTCGCCACTCGGCTTTTCACCGCAGACAACAGGCATCGCCATGTAGTCACGCGCGAATCGCTCGTACGTCTTCAGCATGGTGTGCGTTTCTTCACGGGCTTCGGCTTCCGTCGCGTGCGCTGTGTGCCCTTCCTGCCAGAGGAATTCTGCCGTTCGCAGGAAGACGCGAGGCCGCATTTCCCAGCGGACGACGTTGGCCCACTGATTGATCTTGATGGGCAGGTCACGATACGACTGAACCCACTTGGCATAGGTCGCACCGATGATCGTTTCGCTTGTTGGACGAACGATCAGCGGCTCTTCGAGCACTCCGTCTGGGACGAGTTTTCCATCGGCGTTCATCGTCAGTCGATGATGCGTGACGACGGCGCACTCTTTGGCGAATCCATCAACGTGATCCGCTTCAGACTGCAGGAAACTCATCGGAATGAACAGCGGAAAATAGGCATTTTCGTGCCCGGTTTCCTGAAACATTCCATCCAGGACTCGATGAATATTTTCCCATAGAGCACAGCCCCAGGGCTTGATCACCATACAACCGCGAACTGGCGACACTTCCGCCAGATCGGCGGCTTTTACAACTTGCTGATACCATTCGGCGTAGTTTTCAGTGCGGGTCGGAGTGATTGCGGTTTTTGGTGCCATTGTGATTTCAACGTTTTCTTGTTGGTTAAGTACGACTCCAGATGTCGAGAGTCGCGAGGATAGCGGAAAGCGTCAAATCATTTCAACGTGGATTGCGGCTTCTTACAGGGCATGGCAAGGCACGGCCGTGGCGAAGCGGGAGGGT
>CAXBSB010000383.1:0-3894 GCA_963977965.1 uncultured Schlesneria sp. | reverse complement strand
GGGTTGCTCACGAAGTGAGCTACCCTGGGTCTGGACGATCCCGACCGTGTACCCCAACGGGGTTCCGTCACCATTCTGGCGTAACCCATTCATGCCATCGGCGTCGATGCATCGCCATGACTTGAGTCACTCACCTGATTTGCCAGTGGCTCCTTCTTTTCGGTAATGTTCGGACAGAGAGGAGCCATTTGACGATTCAGTTCGATATACTCGTGCCACGGGGCGGGAACATCGTCTTCATAGAAAATCGCTGCGGGTGGGCATTCAGGAACACAGGCTCCGCAATCGATACATTCATCCGGGTGAATGAACAGCATCGATTCCCCTTCGTAAAAACAATCTGCAGGGCAGACGACGACGCAGTCGGTATGTTTGCAGCCAAAACAAGGCTCGGTAACGACCATTGCCATTTTCAATTTCCTCCGTCAAGAAAACGTTGAAACAGACCTGCACTCAGTGTGAATGGTGTCGGTTCAGACGCTGCGGACGCAGAAAATGAATGACTGCTCAGTTTTTTGAAGATTTCTGGCAAGATGGACGTCATGTCGCAATCGAAGTCACATCGCGAACTACTCGACGCGTGGAAAGCGGGCGATCAGGACGCAGCGAGCGTCCTCTTTTACCGTTACCAGATTCGGCTGATTGCACTCGTCCGAACTCGGTTGGCTCGAAAGCTCGCCCGACGCATCGATCCAGAAGATATTGTTTTGTCGGCCTATCGTAGTTTCTTTGTATCGGCTCGAAACGGCCGGTTTGATGTCAACGCCGAAGAGGACTTATGGCCATTGCTGGTCACCATCGTTCTGCGAAAAGTGTCGAAACAGGCTCGGTTTCATACGGCGGAACAACGATCTGTTGAACTGGAACAGCCGCAAGCTTCAGACTGGGTTGAACACGTCATCGGATCAGACGAATCGAGTACTGAACATGCTGCTATTCTTGAAGATGAAGTCGAAAGTCTTCTGTCGCGACTGGATTCAACCGCGCGCGAAGTTCTGGTTCAAACACTTCAAGGGAACGATACGGCATCCATTGCTGCATCGATCCGGATTACCGAACGCAGTGTTCGTCGAGCGATGGATCGAATCCGTAGCTTGATTTCGACTTCGCGCGTTGATTTCGGGACTGCTCCGGTTTCTACCACACCAATAACACTGGAACAGCCAAAGCCTGTCATCGTTGCGTCCAGTGAGTTCCCGATTGCTGGAACGATGAAACACGATCAATTCCTGTTGTCAGAGTTCATCGGGGTTGGAGCGTTCAGCAAGGTCTATCGGGCTATCGACCGAAGCACAGGAAATCTCGTTGCCGTCAAGTATCTGAAAAAAGAGTGCTGGCAAGAGGCTCGTGCAAGAAATTCGTTACTTCGCGAGTACGAGGTGTTACAGCGATTAAACCATCCCAACATCATCAAGATGTATGGCTGGGGAACGACCGCGCGAGGTGCTGTGTTTCTTGTTGAAGAGTATGTCAAAGGCCAGAACCTGTTCGACTGGGTGAAATCCTCAGGTCCCTCAATCTTCGAAATCGTTGAAGTCTTATGCACTGTGGCAAAGGCCATTTCAGCAGCTCATTCCGGCGGTGTCATTCATTGTGATTTGACTCCGGCAAACATTCTGCGATCAGGTGACGGACAGATCACCGTGTGCGATTTCGGTATGGCTCGATATGCGTCGAGTCCTGATGAGATCCCTGGTGGAGGGACTGCAAGCTTTCTGAGCCCGGAACAGATTTCAGACGCATTCGGAGCGATCACGGAAAGATCGGACGTTTATGGCCTGGGTGGACTCTTGTTCGCGTTGCTCACCGGAATTCCGCCCATGCAGGGACGTGATCTTCCAGAAATCCTGTCCAATGTGCTTTCAGCAAAAATTCCCCCGCTCGTATCGCAACTTGGGATCGACTGCTCGCCTGAATTGGACACAGTGATCCACCGCTGTCTGCAGAAAGACCCTGCCAGCCGATTTGTGTCAGCAGATGAGGTTGCCAGTGCGCTCGAGTCGGTGAAATCTCGGGAATGACGCGCTGAACCTGTTTGCAAAACCCTGTTTGACCTGCCCTCAGATGCCCGATTATAATAAACAGTGGTTGATGGAACCCGCCGTTGATCCCCCGTTTTTGGACGTCACTGCGTCCCCTACCTGCCTGACCGGAAGATCCTGCCATGTTTCGCCTCGATCTTGGTGCCACCTCCCGTTACTGCGACGGGATGAATCGTCGCAGCTTTGTTCAACTGGGAATCGCCGGCATGGCGAGCATGGGACTGCCCCAACTCTGGCGAGCTCAACAGGCGTCTGCAGCTCCGGGGGGCTCGTCGAAAAAGACTTCCGTCATTCTGATATGGCTGGACGGAGGTCCCGGCCATATGGACCTTTACGATATGAAGCCTGAGGCTCCGGCCGAGTACCGGGGGCTCTGGAATCCGATCCGTACCAACGTCAGCGGAATGGAAATCACCGAACTGTTTCCGCTCCAGGCCAAGTGTGCGGATAAGTTTTCACTGGTTCGATCGCTGCATCACGATAACGGGGATCACTTTACGGCGGGCCACTATATGCTCACCGGACGTGGCGGAGTCAGCGGAGCGGACACGCAGGGAAAATATCCGTTCATTGGTTCGATCGCCACAAAATCGACGGGGGCTCGTCAGCCGGGGATGCCACCGTATGTTGCAGTTCCTTATGGAATGAGCATTGGCTTGCGTCCGGGGTATTTCGGTGCGAATTATGTCGGGGCTGCCTACAACCCGTTTGAAACCGAAGGCGATCCGAACGCTTCCAATTTCTCCGTCCAGAATATCCAGATGGCAGGTGGAATGACCGTTTCCCGACTGGACGATCGCGCGGCGCTCGCTCGCAACATCGATCGATTGCGACGGGATGTCGAGACGAAGGGGATGGTCGATGCGATGGACCGGTTTGATCGCCAGGCCTTGGAACTGGTGACCGGAACGGCGGCGCGACGTGCGTTCGACATCAGCCTGGAGGACCCTCGAACTCGCGACAAATACGGTCGACATAACTGGGGACAGAGTGTCCTGCTGGCACGGCGACTGGTCGAAGCAGGAACAACGTTTGTGACCGTTCATTTCGGCGGATGGGATCACCACTGGGATCTGAAGGCCGGGATGGAACGGTACCTGCCGATGGTCGATTCTGCCATCGCAGCATTGTTCGAAGATCTCAGCCAACGAGGGCTTTATGACGACGTGCTGGTCGTGCTGTGCGGCGAGTTCAGCCGTACTCCGAGAATGAACGATGGCGGCAATGGCGGTGCTCCCATGAGTATGGGAACACCCGGCCGAGACCACTGGGGGAATTCGATGTTCTGCCTGATGGGTGGCGGAGGAGTGCAGGGGGGCCGGATCTATGGTTCCACAAACCGTTTGGGTGAAGTTCCTCAGGACCATCCCGTGAAGCCAGCGGACATCCACCACACGATGTTCCATCTTCTGGGAGTCGACCCGCATATCAATTTCCTGAATCACAGCGGCCGCCCGGTTCCCTCGCTGGAACCAGGTGCAGTGATTCAAGAGTTGTTGTGATTTTTGTATCGTACAGGTAACGACTTGCGCTGATCGAAATGCACCCGTCAGCCGGCACACGCTGCGAGCTCAAAGCTAAAATGGGGTTCAATGCAATGGGAGGGCGAGGCTCCCGCCGAGCCGCGAAGTCGATGTGCGCCAACTCCCTAAGCGGCTCAGCAGGAGCTTCGCCCTCCCATCATCAACCTCCGCTTTTTGACCATGCGCTAAGTGACTTTACAGCAATGGATTAACGCGAGTGGTTCTGATAGAATTCCGGTTGCGGGAAACCGAATTCAGGATGGAATCCATTCGAATCGGCCGATTGCAGCGTCGGTGAGAATGTCACGAATCGCTGTAAGCGGTATTTT
>CAXBSB010000382.1:0-3896 GCA_963977965.1 uncultured Schlesneria sp. | reverse complement strand
GAGGTCATGACCAGGCAATTTCTCACTGAAGCTCGTTGAAGTTTAGAAACGCAGAAATCGCTGAGATCACCCATTTTCGATATTTCTGGGTCCTCCGCAGTTTCTGCGTTTCTAAGATCAATTGAAACGCAAACGGGCCAGCGATTGCGGAGGCAGGCCACGTCAAATTGAACGTTCTTCAGAACTCTTTGGCCCCGAATCGAATTGACCGTTTCGGCAGTTTCTGCCATATCTCGCTCCTTCGATGACGGCTTTTCTGGCAGGGATGTGCTGATGGCTATTAAGAACATTTTCTTTGGGGCGGCGGGAATTGGCTGTCTGATACTTCTTGCTGGGCTTGGGGTTGCGCTGGCTCAAAGCAGCAATCCGACAGCAGGCCCGACTCTGGCAGATCTGCAGATGCGGCTGAAGCACGCTCAGTCTGAAACAGAGCTCGAGCCAAAGTTCAAGCAACAGGTGGTGGAGACGTATCAATCGGCGATTGAACGCATGGAAATCGCCAACGAATCCACAACGGTTGCGAAGTCGTTTCTGCAACGCATGAATTCCGTTACAGCTGACCTGATTGTTGCTCGCCAGAAGCTGGCAGAAATGCCAGAGAAGCCGACGCTGACCGTTCCTGCTGAGGCTGATATCGAAGCCATCGAAGCGGATCTGGGTGAGCGACGAAAGGTGATCGAAGAACCAGACACGGGTCTTCGTGCGCTGGCAGACCAGGCCAAAAAGCAACTCGCTTCACGCAAGTCACGACTGGAGTTAATTGCTGGCGAGTTGAATGAGATTGAAGAGCGTCTCACAGCGATTCAGGCATCGATGGACGAGGCACCGCCGGACCACGAACCGCGCGAGCTGTCGATGGCCAGACAAACGTTATTGCTCGTTCGGCGAATGCGCGCGAATGAGGAACGAACGGCCTTGCGGGCAGAGCAGACGTGGTGTGAATCGGATGAAGTCGATCAACTCTTGAAGGTCAATCGCGATCTGGCGGTCAAACATCTCGCGCTGGCTGAAGCCGAAGTCGGTCTGCTTCAGGACGAAGTCGACAAGCGTCGAGGAAGTGAAGCGGATCAACGTGTTCGTGCATTCGCATTGATCGTTCAGAATGCTGCACCACAGGTAAGGCCGATTGCCGAGCGGAATCTGAAGATCGCAGAAGAAAGTCGAGACCTGACGCTTGCCCTGCACGACACGAATGAGCGGGTTGAAGCAACTCGTGAACGATTCAACACGCTGACCGCGGAATTTGACCAGTCGAAGAAAATGGTCGAGGCCGTTGGGTTAACTGAGTCGATCGGACTGCTGTTGCGCCAGCAACGAGCAAAGCTCAGCGACACTCGCGGACTGCATTCTCGCCTGGCCTTGCGCGGCGAGACCGTACGCCAGACTCGCATGAAGATCTTTCAGATCGAAGGCGAACTGGCGGTACTTCAGGATCTGGATACGGCATCTCGCAAAGTTGCCAATGATTTGCTGAACGAAGAGTCGTCCACTCCTGCGACCGCATCAAACCTTGAGACACCTGCCGTCAAGAAGCTGGCTGTTGAACTTCGCCCGTTTCTGGAACAGCGGCGTGACTTGCTCGAGCATCTGGAGTCAGACAGTAACAAACATTTCGAAACACTCGTGTCCTTGGATAACCAGGAACGCAAGCTGCTTGAGGCAACCGAGCGGTATGCGGATTATGTTGACGAACGTGTCCTTTGGATTCGTACGGGGGGCGTCTTTGGCAGCGTGCAGACAACCCGCGCCGTTAGCAACACGGCATGGCTACTGGATGAAGCAAACTGGTGGAAGGTTGCCGATGCAATTCATATGAATGTGAATCGAGAGCCACTGCCCTACGTAATTGCAGCCATCGGTTTCCTGATCTGGGTTGGAACGCGGTGGTCTCTGCGACGTCGGCTGCAGCTTGCCGGGCTGGGTGCAGATGATCCGAGTTGCCGAGAGCTTTTACCAACGGTTCAGGCGATCGGCCTGTCCTTGCTGTTGGCAGGATTCATTCCGGCGGTGCTGGCGTTTCTCAGTTGGCGACTCGACCACTGTGCTTCGACATCTCGCTTTGTGCATGCAGTCGCCCTGGGCTTGCGCCGGGCCGCTGTTTTTGCGTGGCCGCTGGAATTGCTGCGACTGATCGTCGTTCGCGGAGGACTGGCTCAGAAGCATTTTGACTGGTCACCCGAAGCAATTACGCGGTTACGTCGTCATCTGTCATGGTTCATTCCCATTGGAATCATTCTGGTAGCAATCATCGGGATGGTTGAGGCCACCGCAGATGATCAGCGTCTGGATTCGCTGGGCCGGATGAACTACCTGGTATTCGGCGGTTTGCTGCTCTTCTTCTGCCAGCGAGCCTTTCCACGGGGTTCAAAAGCAGCCACGACCGCCGTCGAACAGTCGAGCAACTCGCGAAACGACGTACCATCCGAAGAAGATGTCTGGATGAATCGGCTGGGGCGGCTCGGTGGATTGCTGTCGATCCTGCTTCCAGCAGGACTGCTGATTCTCTGCTGGAGCGGTTATTTCTACACAGCGTTACAACTGACCTGGCGTCTGCAATCCAGTTGCTGCCTGTTGATGAGCCTCGTTCTACTTCGGGGAGCGGTGCGTCGCTGGATCACACTCGAACGTCGCCGGATGGCTGTCCTGCAACAGGAAGAGATGGATGCGATTGTCGGCGCAGAAAAGCATCCCGGTTCCGAATCACATTCGCCATTCCTGTTCCCTCGCTGGACATGGCCTGACTTCCGGATGAACCTGTCACAGATCGTGACACAGGTTCGCAGCTTGCTCGACACCGGCTTGCTGACGATTGCCGCGATCGGCTTGTGGTTCGTGTGGGCAGATGTCACTCCGGCCCTGAACATTCTGGATCGTGTCACCCTGTGGAAAACAACGGTCGAAGAAGTTGTGGAGACCAAAGGGGCCGACGACAAACCTGTGGTTCAGGTCGTTCGCCGTCCCGCACCCATTACGGCTGCGAACCTGGGAATTGCACTCTTGATTGTTGCAATCGCGACGATTGCAGGTCGCAACATTCCGGGTTTGATTGAGGTGATCCTGCTGGAACACCTGCAAGTCGACGCGGGTATCCGTTTTGCGACGACGTGCCTGGTTCGGTATGTGATCTTTACGGCGGGAGTGATCTTCGCGTTCAACCAGATCGGAATCGGCTGGAACAGTGTTCAATGGCTGGTCGCCGCCGCATCCGTGGGACTCGGTTTTGGACTGCAGGAAATCTTCGCGAACTTTGTTTCGGGGATCATTCTGCTGTTTGAGCGACCGATGCGTGTCGGGGATGTGATCACGATCGAATCGACGACGGGAACTGTTTCGCGAATTCGGTTCCGGGCAACAACGATTGTCGATGGAGATCGCAAGGAATTGATTGTCCCCAACAAGTCCTTCATTACGGGCAACCTGCTCAACTGGACTCTCAGCGACAGCATCAATCGCGTGGCAGTGAAAGTCGGAGTGGCTTACGGTTCGAATCCAAACCTCGTTCGGGAACTACTGCTGCAGATTGCATCCGAGCACCCGGTGCTGCTGAAAGATCCAGCGCCAACGGCGGTCTTGGAGGAACTCGGTGAAAGTGCACTGAACTTCCAGTTACGGGCGTTTCTACCAACGCTCAAAGACCGTCAAAAGACGATGCACGAATTGAATACCATGATCCACGAACGATTCCGTGCGGCAGGGATCGAGATTCCATTCCCGCAGCAGGATATCCATATTCGGACTCAACCGTCGGATTTGGATACAGTAGATTTGCAGAAGTCACTGCCGGACGCACTTCGCCGGGCCGGAGTCAACGTGGAATAATTGGCAACTCGATCAATAGTCTTCGTCATCTGATTGCTGCCGACCGACAATCACTAGCGAATGCCAGCCTGTTGCAT
>CAXBSB010000381.1:0-3938 GCA_963977965.1 uncultured Schlesneria sp. | reverse complement strand
ATTAACTTAGCGGCTCGGCGGGAGCCTCGCCCTCCCACCACGTTGAACCCCTCTTTTTTGCTTTGATAAACCAATAGTTTTCAGGCATTCGATCTCCCCGGATCGATGTGACGATTCAAAAGATTCAGAGACCAGACGCAACGACGACACGGATTTCGGACTCGCAATCATGGCACAGCGGCGACTCGGACAGATCCTCATCGACCTCGGCTACCTGACCGAGGATCAGTTGTGGGACGTCCTGGAAGAACAAAAGCAGAGCGGCGGTGAGATCATCGGGCAGGTCGCTGTCCGGATGGGGATGGTCACTCAGGAACAGGTGACCGAAGCCCTGGCCGAACAGTGGGGCCTGCCGGTCGTCAACCTGAATGAAACCACCATCAACCCCAAGGTTCTGGAAGACGTTCCTCAACCCATGGCCGAGATGTACAAGATCATGCCGTTGTCCAAGAAGGATAACGTCCTGACGGTCGCGATGGCCGATCCTCAAAACCTTGCGGCTCTCGACGACCTGCGCAACATGCTGGGTTGCGATGTCCGCGGTGCGGTCTCGAACGCCAAAGACGTCGAAGCCGCGATCGCCCGCTACTATGCGGATCGTGAAGAGAGCATTGAAGACATCATCGGGCAGCTTGAAGAAAGCAGCGGAGACGCCGAAGCCAACAAGCGAGGTTTCGACCTGGCCGACGATGCCGACGCGGCTCCTATCCGCAAGCTGCTGAACATGATTCTTTTGCTGGCGATCAAGGATCAGGCGAGCGATATTCACTTCGAACCCTTCGAAGACGAGTTCAAAGTCCGCGTCAAGGCGGACGGCATGCTGTACGAAATGGTTCCTCCGCCACGTCACCTGGCGAACGCCATCGTTTCCCGTATCAAGATCATGTCGGAACTCGACATCGCCGAACGTCGTCTGCCACAGGACGGTCGTATCGAACTGAACGTCGGGGGCCACTCGGTCGACTTGCGAGTCAGCGTGTTGCCCACCCTGTTCGGTGAAGCGGTGGTTATGCGAGTTCTCGACCGAACGGTCGTGCAACTGGACCTGAACAAGATCGGGATGGACGCCAATACACTCAGCAAGTTCCGTACGGTCCTGAAACGACCAAACGGCATCGTGCTGGTGACGGGACCGACGGGAAGCGGTAAGACCACCACGCTGTATTCTGCTCTGAATGAGCTGAACGATATTGAAACTAAGATCATCACGACGGAAGATCCGATCGAGTACGACATCGACGGACTGATCCAGGTCCCCGTGAATCCCGACATCCAGGTGACGTTCGCCAACGTGCTGCGAGCGATCCTGCGGCATGACCCGGACACGATCCTCGTCGGTGAGATCCGCGACTTCGAAACGGCAGAAGTTTCGATTCAAAGTGCGCTGACGGGCCACCTGGTGTTCAGCACGCTGCACACGAACGATGCTCCTTCGGCCATCACACGACTGCGTGACATGGGGATCGAGCCCTTCCTGATCACCGCAACGGTGGAAGCCGTGCTCGCTCAGCGACTGGTTCGCAAGATCTGTACAGAATGCCGGACCGAGTTTGAGCCGAGCGATGAACTGCTGATGGAACTGCAACTGCCGATCGCCCAGGCACGTCAGTACAAGTTCTATTACGGACGCGGCTGCCAGCGCTGCAATAACTCGGGTTACAAGGGCCGGTGCGGGATCTATGAACTGCTGGAAATCGACGACGATATCCGCGACCTGGTGACTTCGGCCGCCAGCGTAGAAGAAATCAAGAACTACGCTCGTTCGCAGGGGATGACCACCTTGCGTGAAGCGGGATTGAAACTGATCTTTGACGGCGTCACCACGATCGACGAAGTCGTGCGTGAGACCGTGATGGAAGACATCGAGTAATTCTCTGGAGACCGGCGATGCCTACATTCCAATACGAAGCCATGGACAACACGGGGCTTGAGGTGAAGGACGTCATTGACGCCGCCACCGAGGCCGATGCGCAGGCGAAGATCCGTGAAAAAGGTTTCTTCGTCACCAAGATTGTCGAAAAAGGCAAAGGCAAAAAGACCAAGGGTGATAAAACCAAGGGTGATGCCAAGACTCAGGCCGATGCAAAGAAGAAGGGAGCCGCCGCCCGCAAGAAAAAAGGGGGAGGTGGCTTCTCGATCGGTGGTGTCAGCGGCAAGAAACTCTGTACGTTCACTCGTCAGCTTTCGACTCTGCAGGACGCCGGTCTGCCGATTCTGCGCAGCCTGCGAATCCTGGAAGCCCAGGCCAAGCCAGGGCCTTTGAAGAGTTCTCTGCTGGGGGTCATTGAAGACGTTGAATCCGGAAGCACGCTTTCGGAAGCAATGGCCAAGCAGCCCAAGGCCTTCGATAACCTGTACGTGAACATGGTGAAGGCAGGTGAAGCCGGGGGGGCTCTGGAAGTCATCCTGCAGCGTCTGGCTGAGTTCAAGGAACGTGCCGAAAGTCTGAAACGCAAGGTGAAGGGTGCGATGATTTATCCGTGCGCGGTGATCACCGTCGCCACCCTGATCGTCGGTTTCATTATGTACTACATCATTCCGAAGTTTAAGAAGATCTTCGAAGACTTCGGAACGGAACTGCCCGACATGACCAAGGTCCTGATCGGCTTCAGCGATTCGGTCGTGAATTACTGGTACCTGGGTCCCGCGATTCCGTTTGCGATGTGGCTGCTCATCAAAATTGTCAAAAAGAACAAGACGGGAGCGTTCGTTGTGGACTGGCTCTCACTCCGCATACCGCTCCTGGGGATGATCTTTAGAAAGTCGATCATCGCCCGAACGTGTCGAACTCTGGGAACCCTGATTGCATCCGGGGTGCCGATTCTTGAGGCGTTAGCCATCACAAGAGACACTGCGGGGAATGCGGTCTTTTTCAAGGCGTATGAACACATCATCGCGGCGATTCGCGAAGGGGAATCGATGGCGGTTCCATTGCGTGAAACCCGGACAGTGGACGAAATCGTGGTCAACATGGTGGACGTCGGTGAAGAAACCGGTGCTCTGGACAACATGTTGTACAAGGTGTCGGACGTGTTCGACGAAGAAGTGTCGGTGCTGGTGGAAGGCCTGGTCAACCTGCTGGAACCACTGATGGTGGTGATCCTGGGTCTGATCGTCGGTTTCATCGTGATCGCGTTGTTCATGCCACTGATCAAGTTGCTGAACGACCTGTCGTGATCCGCCGGGAACTTACGTAAAAGAATCAGGGGCTGGGCCAGCCCAGTCCCCTGATGATCCACATAAAACCTCCTCAGCCGGAACCTGTCAGTCCCCGGTTGATCAGGAGCGACACGTGATAACAGTCGTCAGGGCAGATCCTGACGAACGAGCGAATTGGACAACTCGACGGGAATGATCCCGGCCGGCCGATCGACCAGCGGGACTAAGGACAACGGATAAAGGATCAAACCATGCGCACACTCTCTCCCCGCCTTAAACAACCCAGCGGCCACACCGCTCGCGGTGGTTTCACGTTGATTGAAATCCTGGCGGTGATCCTGATCATCAGCATCCTGATGGCATTCCTGCTGCCAGCGATCAACAGTGTGCGAGTCCGGGCACGAGTGACTTCTGTTCGAACCGAGATTGCCTCTCTGGAATCTGCGATCGCTGCATTCAAGACCCAGTACGGAACGGAACCCCCGAGCTCTCTCGTCGTGTACGAGACCCCAACAGCGGGAGGTGGATGGGCCAGCAGTTCTCCTTCTGCTGTGGCCGTCGACAGCCGTTCCAAGATTCGACAGCTCTGGCCGCAGTTCGATTTTTCCGTCGTACGTGACTTCAACGGGAATGGTTCAACGACAGACGTGATCACACTGACACAGGGGGAATGCCTCGTCTTCTTCCTGGGTGGAATTCTGAAGCGACCAGATCGGAAGAGCACACGTCTGAACTCCAGTCACGTTTCGGAATCTCGTATGCCGTCTTCTGCTTGAAAA